>JAGQOH010000009.1 GCA_020427635.1 Phycisphaerales bacterium | reverse complement strand
AATACGGTTCCACTGCCCGAGAGCGTGGCGGGCACTTCGAGTGTGTCAGCTGTCATGGCGTAGGGTGTTGGCAGGATCTGTTGGCGTGGGGAGAGCGTTTGGCCTTCAACGCGCACCGCGAGCCAGCGCGCATCGCCATCGAAATGGGCGGGATCGAAGGCAAGGTCGACCTGAAAGAGGCCATTGGTCACGGGGACGTTGGCGATATCGATTTGCTGAAGCAGAAAGCCCACGACCGGCGCGTCTGCCAGTTGGAAGGTCATGTCGAAGTCGCCATTGGCAGGGAGGCCCGCGCTGCGCAGACGCCCTTGGTAGGTGAAGCTGCCGGCGAGGCGCTCCGGGTTGTTTGGCGCTGTGTTGGCATCAAGATCAGCGGCGGGTGGCGCTGCGGTCGGTGCATCATCTGACTGCGGTGCGGTGTCGGTTGCGCCAGCCACCAAGGCGAGGCCGGTGAGCGCGATGAGCACGGACGCAGCTTTGGGGGTCACAAATGAGCGGTGCACGATGGCCTCCTTGGGGGGTTCGGTGTGAGGACGATCCGGAGTCTCACCTTTGAGAAAAAGCGCGCCCTCGGCCTCGACCAGCGAGGGTAAGGCCGAGGGCGGCTGGCCCCCACAGTCAAGCACGAAAAAGATGAGACAATGGCGCAAAGCGGGGCAAGCCAGGCATGTTTGGAGAGGCATGCGGGTCGCCCGACTTGGCGAATGCGGGCTTCGACGCGGTGGATCGGGCTGGGGATCTGAGGGAAGCCTTGCGGATTTCGCGTGACAATCAAGCGGTCTTTCCGCTTGCAAAACCGGTAGCCCGGTGTAGGACTACCCCTACGGGACAATCTTCCTGGCCATAAACAGAGTTGGAGCTTCCACAATGAACAGGGCAATGCATTTTGGCGCGGCGGCAGCTTTCCTGCTTGGCGGCGCGTTTCTCACGGGCGCTGCGGCGCAAACGACGGACGATGTGATCGATGAGCTGGAGTCGGCGCTCTTGGATCAGGCGGGCGATGTGTCGCCCAAGCAGCTGCGGAAGGATCTGAAGCATCTCGAGCCGCTCACTGATGCGGACTTCCCGGCACCGAACGCCGCCAAGGAAGAGCTTGGCAAGTTACTGTTTTTCGACAAGGTGCTGTCGGGCAACATGAACATCTCTTGTGCGACGTGTCACCACCCGCTGACCGCAACGGGCGATGGGCTGTCGTTGTCGATCGGCGAGGGCGGGCGCGGCTTGGGCGTGATTCGTGACACGGGCACGGCAGACGACGCGGTGCATGAGCGCGTGCCGCGCAACGCGCCGCCTGTGTTCATGCTGGGGCACAAGGACTTCACGGTGATGTTCCATGATGGACGCGTGTCTGGCGACGCGGTCAATGGCTTCGTTTCGCCGGCGGGGAGCGATTTGCCGAGCGGGCTGGACAATGCGCTGGCGGTGCAGGCGATGTTCCCGGTGACGAGCGGCACGGAGATGGCGGGTCAGGGCGGCGAGAATGACATTGCGGATCACGGCGCCGACCTGCCGGCGATCTGGGAGTCACTTGCGCAGCGCCTGCGTGACATTCCGGAGTATGTCGACCTGTTCAAGGCGGCGTATTCAGATGTGAACAACGCGAACGACATCACCTATGTGCATGCGGCCAACGCGATCGCGGCGTTTGAAGGCACTGCGTGGCGCGCTGACAACAGCCCGTTTGACCAGTGGCTGCGCGGCGACAATCGTGCCATGACGCGCGACGCCCTTCGCGGCGCCAAGCTGTTCTATGGCAAGGCGAATTGCGCCTCGTGCCACAGTGGCGTGCTGCAGACCGACCTGGACTTCCACGCGATCGGCATTCCGCAGATCGGCCCTGGCAAGGGTGACAATGCGCCGGGCTTCAGTGACGGGCATGATGACTTCGGGCGCGAGCGCGTGACGGGGAACCCCGAGGATCGCTGCCGCTTCCGCACGCCGACGCTGCGCAATGTGGCGCTGACCGGCCCCTGGGGCCACGACGGCGCGTATGACAGCCTGGAAGCGGTTGTGCGGCATCACCTCGATCCGATTCGCAGCCTGTATTACTACGAAGCTGGGCAGATGGTGTTGCCATCGCGCACCGATCTGGATGCGATCGATCTGACGGTGTTTAGTAGTGATGATCGCATGTACGCGTTGGCGTCGACGTGCGAGATCACGCCGGTGTCGCTCAGCGATGACGAAGTGGCACAGGTGATCGAATTCCTGCGGGCGCTGACGGATCCGACGCAGATTGATTTGCGACGGAATGTGCCGAAGAGCGTGCCCTCTGGGCTGCCCATGTTCGAGTGAGCCACAGGCAACCGGCCTGCGGAACTAGCTTCGACAAGACGCTGCGCACTGGCGATCCGGTGCGCAGCGTTTTTCATTGCGCGGATGGTGCGTCGGCGGCCAGTTCGCTGCGCCAGAGTCTGCGTGGCATCGCGCCGAGGCCAATCAACGCGAGTTGACTGACGATGAAAAGCACGAGCCAGAATGCAGCGGACTCGATGAAGCCGTAGGAGTGCAGACCACGCCCGAGCATGTTGACGCCAAACCAAGACCAGCTTGTGACAATGTTGCCTGCGACGGCGAGGACTGCAATGCCGCGGGCGCGGGCCATGCCGCCCCAGCGCGCGTGGAGGATGAGGGCGTTCCAAAGCACGATGATGAGGGCGCCGTTCTCCTTCGGATCCCAACCCCAGAAGCGACCCCAGCTTTGGTCGGCCCAGATGCCACCCAAGATGGTGCCGACGAAACTGGCGAGTGTGGCGAAGCAGACGATGCCGTAGATCATCTGGCCCAGCCTTCTGGATTCATCCTTGTTCATGGAGCGCGTGAGCGTGGCGCGGAAGATGTACATCGCGCCGAGGAGTCCGGCGAGGTAGGTGGACGAGTAGCCAAGGGTGATGATGATGACGTGCGTCGCGAGCCAGAAGTTGGTGTCGAGGACCGCTTGCAGGACGGCCATGGTGTCGCCCGAGCCTGTGGTGACGAGACCTCGCGCAACCATGAGCGTGAGAAAGCCTGAGACGGCGGCGGTGAAGAGGGCGGCGCCGGAGCGGAAGAAGTGTTCGAGGACGATCCCGAGCAGGACCATGCCCCATCCGATGAACAGGGCGGAAGAATAGAGGTTGGTGACGGGCGGGCGCCCGGAGAGATAGATGCGGGTGACGATGCCCAGGGTGTGGGCAAGGATGGTGACGATGAGCAGGAGGGCGGCGGTGCGCGTTAGTGGCACGCGCCAGCGCAGCCATGAGATCATGAGGGCCAGGCCTGAGAGCAGATAGAGCACCGTGGCGCGCTGGAAGACGCCTGCGCGGTTGAAGGCGGCCTCGCTTCGGGCCTTGTCGTGGATCGATGGGGCGGTGACCCTGATGGCTTTGTGCAAGTCGTCGACGACGCGATTGAAGCCGCGAGCGTCGTGTGCGCGTGCTGCGTCGAACGCGGTGTGGTAGCCGGTCACGATGGTGCGCTGGAATTCATTGCTTGGCGGTTGCGAGAACATACCAAGCGGGAGCCATTCGCCGCCTGGTTGCGCCGGCGGGATCACATTGACGTTGAAGAGCCCAGACAGGGTCTGATAGAGCGAGACCTGATCAGCAAGCTGCGACACCTTGCGATGAAAGAGCGTTTGCTCGTTGCTGTCGGTCATGCGAGCCATTTGGTTTTGGCGCTGCAGCTCGTCGCGTTTCTCCATGAGTTGGTTGATGGAGTATCGCTTTGCTTCGGGGAGTGCCAGCGTGGCGCGAAGCTCGGGCAGATCGACGCGGAAGATGGGTCGCTCGGCGGCGCGCTCAGGCTGGGCGATGAGTTCGAGCAGCCACGTGGATGCGTCGTATGTGCCTTCATCGGTGCGGACGCTCTGTCGCCCGCTGATTGTGAGCAAGGAAGTGCGTGCAATGGTGTCGAGCGGCTTGAAGCGTCCGCCATAGGCCGCAGGGAGTTCGCCAAAGGATGCGACACTCATCTCCTGCGCGGGCTTGGAGATGAGCGGCATGACGAAGTAGACCAGCGCCAGGAGGGCTGCGACGGCGGGGGCGGCGTACTTGCTCCAGTGGTTGTTCATGCGGCCCCCTTGCGCAGGAAGCGCAGCAGCGTAGCGCCGAATTGGTAACAGAGCCCGATGAGCCCGGCGGCACACGCGATATATGGAATCGTCCAGCCTGGGTTGCGCACGACCATGAGGATCGTGCCCTTGTCAGGATCATTGGGGCGATCGCCCGGAATCCAGCTGCTCTGGAAGAAGGTCTCACCCTGGTAGCGCAGCGGGTTGTTCATGGAGATGACAACATCGTGATCGTCGCCGCGATCCTTGTCGAGGATGTGGATGTCGCTCGAGAAGTTGCGCGGGATGCCGGTGCCCGGGTAGAGGTCGTGGTGGAAGGCGTCGAGGCGCATCGTGTAGGGCTTGTAGTAGCGGCGGAAGCGCAGCGCGATGCGATACATGCGATCAGCGACGGGCACTTCTTGTTCGGCGATGACGAAGCTGGCGATCTGCAGGTGCGGCGAGACGAGGTATGTGCCTATTGGCAGGCCTTCGCGCAGGATGGTGACGATCGCGCCTGGGACATTGATGCCTTGGGAGGTGTCGACGCCCGAGACTTTCGGGCGCGCAACAAGATCCATCTGCACGCCAAAGCCAGATGTTGCGGGTGAGGTTTCGCCCGGCTGCAACATGCGCAGGTCGACATTGGGCTCATAGCGGTTGACCATGATGGAGACGGGCATCGCGGGATGGGTGATGACTTCGCCTGTCTTGGCGGCTTGCTGCAAGCGGTGCTCGGAGATCGCGATCGTGAGGTCCGACTGCGGTGAGGACGGATCGATCAGGGCCAGTTCGACCTCGCGGATGTCCTGGGCCCAGTTGCAGGAGGCGCCGACATAGATCGGCATCTGCGTTTCGACGGCACTGGCGGCGGTGATGCCTTCGCCGATGAGAAGCAGCGCGAGGGAGGCGTGGATGAGCACGATGCCGCCGCGTCGCCCGAAGGTGACGGCGCATCCCGCGACCATCGGTGCGTAGAAGAGTGAGCCGATGAGCAGGAGGGGCATGACACCCGCATAGCCGCCCGCGGCGCTCAAGATCTGCGCGGGGAGCGGGCCTTGATGGAACCAGGCGATGGACGCGCCGCCAATGACAATGAAGGCAAGGCCAATGAGCAGTCGGTTGCCTCGTGCCTTCAGTCGGAAGCGCACGGTGTGTGCGGCGAGCAGATTGACGAGCATGAGCAGGCCAATGGTGTAGCCACCCGGGAAGGGGAAGGCGATGGGGATGTTGTACTCGCGCGGGAGGAAGATATTGATGGGTACGAAGACCAGGGGGCTTCGGAAGTAGTCGTGCATGACATCCCAGATGCCACGATCGACCTGGGCCAGCGTGCCGGCAAGGACGAGAAAGATCGATAGCGCGATGAGCACGACCGTGAGCTTGAGCGAGGCAAGCGGCGCGAGTGTGCGCCGAAGGCTGATGGGCTTGTGTTCGCCATTGCTCATGGTTGGAAGCTCACAGAGGTGAGGAATGCGTTGAAGCGATCATGCTGCTGGTCGACGCTGCCAGCGGGCCCGGTGAGTTTGAAGAACCAAGTTTGCCCGTGCAAGGGGAGCAGCGCGACGAGCATGGCCTGGGCCTGGTCACCACCCATGGGAGACACGAGTCGGTACACGCGAGCAGGGTGGTTGCTGATCGTAACGTCTTCGCCTTCTTGGGCGTCAAGCGAGACGATGGGTGTCATGCCGAGTTGGCCGCGCCAGCGATTGACGTTTGCAAGCTCACCGCCGACGTCACCCGGGAAGCGCGTGATGGCAAGCTCGGTGGACGGGTCGCCATCGACGACCATGGTTGCGATGCGCGCGGCTCGCGGCGCAGGGTCTTCATGCCAGCCGCCTGGCACCGTATAGCGGAGGCCGCCCGCGGCTTGTGGCTGCGTGAGTTCGGGCGGGCCGCCGACCATGTTGGGCATCGTGGATGAGGGCAGGGGCGCAGGGGCGGCAGCGGCCATTTGCGCCGGGGCGTCCGCGTGAATCGACCTGCAGAGTGTGAGGAAGTCTGCTTCAGCAGCATCGACGCGCGTCTGCGCATCCGAGAGTTTGAAGAACCACGTGGCGTCAGATTGGTTGAAGACCGCTGCGAGCATGCGCTGCGGACCGGCGGCGCCGGTGGCGGGGGCGGGAATGTCGACAAGGATGGCGCGCAACGCGCCGCCTTCGAGTTGTGATGTAGATGCGGTGAGTCCTGCATCGTCTGTCGGCGGGAGATCAAGCTGCTTGCGCCAACGATTGACGTTTGCAAGCAGCGAGCCGGCTTGCGCGCCGAGTTTTGTGACCGTGATCTCGACGGGCGGTTCGAGGCTTGTGTTCAGAATGGTCGAGAAGCGCATCGGGCTGTCGCCTGGTTCCTCGCTCCAGCCATCGGGCAGCGTCCAATGAAGGTCGCCTGATGCGGCGCTGGTCATGGTTGGCGCAGATGCTGAGGGCATCGAGCGCTGCTGCATGACCGGCTTGCTGGTCATCTGATCCTTGGGAGCGCTGTAGACACGGATGTCGTCGTTGCGGTGATCACACGACGCAATGGCTACAAGCGCGAGCAGCACCGGCGCCAAGCGCAGCGAAGGGCCTGAATGTGTTACACGTGTGCGCATCTTCCTCCCTGATCGGCGTTTGCACGAGGCCAACGGTAGCCTAGCCGGTTGGGGCCGCGTTGGCGCGGGTCTTGATCGTATTCGCGATGACGTTCATGAGTCCACCGTGGCGTGGGGAATGTCAATCTTTGCGCTCCTGAGCGGGCGTATGTGAAACTGCAGGGTTTGCGCGGATTTCATTACTCGGGCTCTTGTATCCGGCCATCCCCGCCGATCACATGCTGTCTATGGGGGTGGCTACGGGACGAGAGGACCCGCACGGATGAATTGGGTTCTTGCGATCGCACCAGTGCTTCTGGTGCTCTTGGTGGTTCTCACGGTTCTGCGCCGTCGCGCGGAGCTGTCGTCGTATGCGCAGCGTCATGCCGAGCGTGTGGAGGCTCAGGCACGCGGCAGCGACAAGGCCAGGCTGCAGCATCCGGAAATTGACCTGTCCCAGTGCATTGGCTGCGGGGCGTGCGTGCGAGCGTGTCCGGAGGAGGGCGTTCTGGCGCTGATGCACGGGCAGGCGGTGATCGTCCACGGGGCACGGTGTGTGGGGCACGGGCGTTGTGCTGAGGCCTGCCCGACGGCGGCGATTGCGCTGACGCTGGGGGATCTGAGCGAGCGGCGCGACCTGCCCGCGATGCAGGATGACCTTGAGGCGGTCAATGTGCCCGGTCTGTTCCTGGCGGGGGAGTTGAGCGGGTTCGCCCTGGTGCGCACCGCAGTGACCCACGGCACGAGCGTCGCCAAGACGGTGGCGCAGCGCGTGCGGCAGGCAGGGCGATCCAATGGCTCTGCGCCGGGTGATGTGTATGACCTGCTGATCGTGGGCGCGGGGCCAGCGGGGATCGCATGCTCCTTGCAGGCGCAGTCCGATGCCCTGCACTATCTGACGATTGAGCAGAGCGAGGACATTGGCGGGACGGTGGCGTCCTATCCGCGGCGCAAGCTGGTCATGACGCAGCCGGTCGATTTGCCACTGCACGGGCGGCTCAACCGCACCAGCTATCAGAAGGAAGAGCTTGTCGAACTGTGGGAGTCATTGGTCACGTTGCACGACCTGAATGTTCGTGGTGGCGTGCAGATGCTGGGGTTCACGCGGAGCGACGACGGGGTCTTCACGGTCAATACATCGGCGGGTGAGTTCAGGGCGAAGCACCTGTGTCTGGCGTTGGGGCGGCGCGGGACGCCGCGCAAGCTCGGGGTTGAAGGCGAACAACTGCCCAAGGTGGCGTACAGCTTGCTCGACGCCGAGTCGTATCGTGATCGCAAGATTCTGGTTGTTGGCGGTGGAGACAGCGCGATTGAGGCCGCGATCGGGTTGTCTGAGCAGCCGGGGAACATTGTCACGTTGTCGTATCGCAAGCATGCGTTCTTCCGGTTGAAGGCGCGCAATGAGCGTCGGTTGCAGCAGGCGGTGGATGGGCAGCGTCTGAACGTCGTGTACAACAGCGAGGTGCTCGGGATCGAGTCTGGCCAGGTGCGCATGCGGGTTGGCGAGAATGGGCAGGCGCGCGAGCACGTGCTCGCGAATGACGAAGTGTTTGTGTTTGCAGGAGGTGTGCCGCCGTTTGCGCTGCTCGAATCGGGCGGCGTGTCGTTTGACCCGGCGGATCGTCCTGCGCCGCCATCGCTTGCCAATGAGGGGCGCGGGTTTTTGCTGGCGCAAATCGGCTTGTTGCTGAGCACGGCCGCAGTGCTGAGTTGGGCGATGCTGCACTACTCCTATTACAGCGCACCGGCGATTGCGCGGGGGACGCTCATGGGGCACAGCTTGCTTCGCCCTGCGGGCCCTGTGGGATTGTCGTTTGGCATCCTGGCGTGTGCGATGTTCGTCTTCAACTTGTCGTATCTCATTCGGCGCTCACCTCGGTTTGGGCGCATTTTGCCTGGATCGCTTCGTAATTGGATGAATGCACATGTGTTCACGGGGGTGGCGTCGCTGCTGTGCGTGTTGATGCACTGCGGGTTTGCGGCGCGCAATGTCGTGGGTGGACACGCGTTGATTGCGTTGATCATCGTGGTGGTGACGGGCGCGGTGGGACGATACTTCTATGCGTTCGTGCCGCGTGCGGCAAACGGTCGAGAAATCGATCTGGATGAGGCGCGATCGCGACTCGTATCGATGAGTTCCGCATGGGACGAAGCGGGGCGCGGGTTTGGCGATGAGGTGCGCCGTGAGATCGAGGGGCTCATCCACGCGGGGCGTTGGCGTCCGGGGCTGTTTGCACGGATTGGCGCGCTCATTTCGGGACAGTTTCGTTTGGCGCGCACGCTGTCGCGCCTGCGCAGCCGAGGCCGCACGGGGGACATCCCAGCGAATGAAGTAGGTGACGTGATTGCGCTGGCGAAGCGAGCGTATCGCCTGAGTTTGGTTGTGATGCACTATGAGGAAGTGCGCGCGATTTTGTCGTCGTGGCGGTATTTCCACAGGTGGTTGGCGCTGCTGATGGTGCTGCTGGCGACGATTCATGTGGTCACTGCAGTGCGCTATGCGGATCTGAAGTGGAAGTTGTGGGGCGGCGCTGTCCCGGAGGTGGCGCCGTGAAGAAACTGAAGCGAATGAACGCGGCGGTTGGCGCCGTGTCACTGGCGATCGTTGGTGGCGTGGCGTATTGGGAGCTTGGTGGGCTGACCTCGCCGGGCGATCTGCACCCATCGCACGCGCAGATCAAGGAGCTTCGTGGCAGCAAGGGGTGTGTCGCCTGTCACGGCGATGAGACCAGACCCATGGCCGTCGCGTGCTTCGATTGCCATGAGGTCATCGCGGCGCAGATCGAGGCTCGTAGTGGTTTGCACGGCGCAATGGACAATGGTGTCGCGCCGCTTGATTGCCAGGTGTGTCACCTCGAGCATTCGCATGGCACGGTAGACCTTGTCTCAGCCAAGAGCTTCGCATCGGCGGGCGTTGCGGTGCGCAATAGCTATGGCCATGAACATGTGCATGACTTTGGATTGATGGGCACACATGAGACGTTGGCCTGTGTGAAGTGTCATAACGCCGCGGACACCAACTCCCTGAAGGAAGGCACCAAGCGATTTCTGGGGCTGTCGCAGACCTGCACTGATTGCCACGAGGATTCGCACCAGGGGGCGTATGGTGCTGATTGCGCGTCGTGTCACGGTCAGTCCGACGCGTTCGAGGTTGTCGGTGCGTTTGAACACACGGAGGCCTTCCCGCTGATCGACTCGCACGCGGGGCTGTCGTGCAAGGCCTGTCACGAGGCGGGCTCTGCGTATGCCATCGATGTCCTGAAGGAATCAGGCGACGCGAATCTCGTCGTGCGGAGTTGTGCAGATTGCCATGAGACGCCACACGCGTCTTCGTTCATCGAGCAGATGGCGTGGCAAGAGCGCATGATGCCAGCGGATGTGTGCGAGGCGTGCCACCTCGTGTCGCACGAGACATTCCTTTATCCGGAGGCGACCCTCACGCCGGCGCAGCACGTGGCGACGGGCTTCCTGCTTGAGCCGCCGCATGACACGCAGGACTGTGCCGAGTGTCATGAGCAGATTGGTCAGCGCGGCGCGATCGCAGCGGAAGTGAATCTGCAGGTGGAGTTTGTGGCATTCTTCCCAGGGCGCACGAACGACGAGTGCCGCGCGTGTCATGAGGATCCCCACAAGGGCCAGTTTGATGTTGGCGCCCGAGAGGCGAAGTGCCTGTCCTGCCATGACCCGATGCATTTCACGCCAAGCAAGTTTGATGTCGAACGCCACACAGAGACCGACTTCCCGTTGACCGGCGTGCATGCCACGGTGACGTGCGCGGAATGTCATACCGCAGTAGATGAGGTGGTGCAGTATGCACAGACGCCGACGTCCTGTGCCGCATGCCATGACGATCCGCACGCAGGGCAATTCATGGCGTCATCGTCTGGCGATGACTGCAGCGCGTGCCATACGACGACGGCGTTCGAGCCCACGCACTTCACGATTGCTGAGCACCAGCAGACGAAGTTCCCGTTGACCGGCATTCACCAAGCGGTGGCGTGTCGCAGTTGCCACGTCGAGAAGGCGGGCGTGCGCGAGTTTGTGGGGACAGCACAGGACTGCGCGGCGTGCCACGAAGATGTCCATGACGGAGCGTTTGATGAGCCGGGTCGCCCGCTCCAGGTCAATGGCAAGCACGGGTGTGCGCGGTGCCACACCACTGATTCCTTCGATGCGATCGAGTGGACCGGCAGCATGCACGAGCAGTGGACTGGGTACGCGCTCATCGGCGCGCATGCTGAGGCAAAGTGCGCGGATTGCCACGGGTCAGCGCGCGGTGTACGAGGACGAGGCTACAAGCTGCCTTCGACGGCGTGTGCAGCGTGCCATGAGGATGTGCACCTGGGGCAGTTCGTGGAGGCCGGTCAAGTGGACTGCGCGCGGTGCCACACCGAGCGGGCGACGTTTGAGCAGCCAACCTTCGATCACCAGCGCGACTCACGATTCCCACTGGATGAGCAACACATTGGTTTGGAGTGCAGCCAGTGCCATCGGCCGGCACGGGCGTCGAACGGACAGGTGATTACGCGGTATCGGCCGTTGGGCCACGAGTGCCAGGACTGTCACGGCTTCCATTCGAGCGATAGGAAGGTGCAATGAAGAAGTTTGTGCTTCCGATGGTCGTGTGCATGCTGAGCATGGTGCTCGCGGTGACGCAGGCATTTGCCGACGATGCGAGCGCTGATACTGAGCATCAGCCGTTGCGCGTGGTGGTGACGTCGACGTCTGGTCAGAGTGTGTTTATCGATAAAGGTAGGCTCGATGGCGTCCATGCGGGCATGGACCTTTGGCTGTTTCCGGACGGCAGCGATCCGATCGTCACGGTGATCAACATTGTCTCGGCGAGCAGTGCGCGTGCGGACCTGCCTGTGGGTGTGGAAGTGCCGTTGATTGGCACGCCGGGCGAGATTCGTGTGCCGCTTGCGCCACCGCCTGAGGAAAGTCCGGAGCCCGCGGATGCGGAGCAGCCGGCGCAAACGCCGGTCGTGCCAGAGCATCCGCCTTGGGAGACGGACCTGAGCGACATTTCGCCTGACGAGCCACTGCTTGCGCCGGTGCATCGTCAGAAGCCAGCGGAGCGCGCCATCAAGGTCGCGGGGCGCATCTACTTCAACTCTCACTACACCCATGATGCGGGGTCTGGTCGAGACAGTTCGTTTATGACCGGGCGACTCGGCACGACGTTAACGGTGCGCAACTTGTTGCACGACGGTGGCCGCTTGCGCTTTGACGCCGAGGCGGCGGCGCATCGCAATGAGATCAGCGGGCGAGGCAGCGAGACGGAGCGCGACTGGCGATTGGAGCGGTTGTCGTATGCCTGGGGTGGCGAGGACTTTGCGTCGTATCGCGCGGAAGTGGGGCGGTTCTATTCGATTTACTTGCCGGAGTTGGGGCTGCTCGATGGCGCTGAAGCAGCGCTGCAGTTCGACAAGGGCTGGACGATCGGCACGGGCCTGGCGATCATTCCGCGCAACAACCGCGATCGCGATTGGGATGGCGATGTCGGCGCCCACGTGTTCGTGAACTATGAGACAGAGAAGCCGGGGCTTGGGTCTGCCACGCTGGGCTATCAAAAGACGTGGCACCAGGGCAAGGAAGACCGAGACTTGGTGCTTGGGCGCATGAACTGGCGTCCCAGCGACAAGTGGTGGTTGTTCGGGTCGTTCCGCGCGGACATCTACACGAGCGATGATGAGATCAAGGGCAGTGGTGTCGAACTTACGGAGTTCTGGGCGCAGGTGCGCTATACGCCCACGAGGAACATCGGCGGCTCGGTGGGGTACTCACGCTTCCGGTGGCCTGAGCTGGAGCGCTCGGACTATCGCCTGCTGCCCGTTGAGATCATCGAAAATGGGCAGGTCGATCGCGGCAGCTTCTCGGCATGGGCGAAGCTCAACAAGATCTTGCGCGTGACGGCGAACTATGACCTGTGGCAAGACGACACGAACAGCGGCTCAAGCGGCGATTTGACCGCAGATTGGTCAGCGTTGGGTGAAGACCTTCCTGCGCTGCGCGCCGCGGTGTTCTTCGTGGACGGCAACTTCAACTCAGGCACGGGGCTTCGAGCCGAGCTGCGCCACCAGATCAATGACATTAATGGGTACTTCGGCTACGAAATTTTCAACTACGACGGCGCCACGGCCGTCAGTGGCAAGAGCACCCACGTGCGCAATCTGGTGCGTGGCGGGCTGAGTTGGTATCTGGGTAAGTGGTACGTCGATGTGACCGGCGATTACTACTTCGGTGAAGAAGACGACGTGTACACGATTGGTTTGTACCTCTCACATCGGTTCTGAACACCATGAAACACACTGACGCATCAAACGCCAGAGCCGCCCGTCGCGCACGCACCTGCGCCCTGATCGCCTTGCTTGCGATTTGGGCGTCCTGCAGTCGCATTCACTTGCGCCAGGGCTGGGATGAGAGTCTTGGCCCGGTGGTGCCGCACGACACCTTCCCGGCGGATTGCACGCTGTGCCACATGGGCACGGACTGGAATACGTTGCGTCCTGACTTTGTGTTTGATCACGAGGCGGAAACTGGTGTGCCGTTGACCGGCTCGCACCAGAGTGCGCAGTGTTTGCTGTGCCACAACGACCGTGGGCCCGTGACGCAGTTTGCGGCCAAGGGGTGCGCGGGCTGCCACGTGGATGTTCACTTGGGACACCTTGGGCCATCGTGTGATCGATGCCACACGGAGGATACGTGGCGTCCAAATGACGCAATCGCAGCGCACAACCGCACGCGATTCCCATTGATTGGCGCACACGCGGGCGCTGAGTGCTACATGTGCCACGAGGGGGCGGAGTCGGGCGTGTTTCTGCCCTTGGATACGACGTGCCAGTCGTGCCACTTGGATGCGTATGTGCGCACGACGGATCCGGACCATGATTCCGTTGGATTCGGCACGAACTGCCAGGACTGTCACACGGCGCTGGCCTGGGAGGGCGCGATTTCGTTCACGCACCCATCATCGTTCCCGCTCACCGCGGCGCACGGTGGGTTGCGCTGCGACGATTGCCACGTTGGGAATGGCTTTGGTGGCTTGTCGACAGATTGCGTGGCGTGCCACCTGAGCGACTTCCAGAGCACGAATAGTCCGAATCACGCTGCAGCAGGTTTCCCGACTGACTGCGAGCAATGCCACAACACCACTGGCTGGACGGGTGCGAACTTCGTCCACACCGCGGCCTTCCCGCTCAACGGCGGGCACCACGGGCTGGACTGCTTCGATTGCCACACCGGCGGTGTGTATACCGGGCTGTCGAGTGACTGTGTCACGTGTCACTTGCCGGATTACCAGGCGACGAACAGTCCGAATCACACCGCGAGCGGATTCAGCACGGACTGCGACCTCTGCCACACGATTCAGCGGTGGGAGGGGGCCCAGTTCAATCACCCGGCGAGCTTCCCCTTGAGCGGCGGGCACGCTGGGCTTGCGTGCGCAGACTGCCACACGGTGGGCGGCGGCCTTGGGCCCGTGACCTTGTCAGGCTTTGCGCCCTCAGGGTATAGCGGGTTGTCGACGGCGTGCGCTTCGTGTCACAGTGACGACTTCAGTGGCACGACGAACCCGAATCACAATGCGGCTGGGTTCAGCACGAATTGCGAGGAGTGCCACACGATCAATGGTTGGACAGGTGTGGACTTCAACCACACGCAGGCGTTCCCGCTGTCGCAGGGGCATGCCGGCTTGGACTGCCAGGACTGCCATACCGGCGGCGTGTATACGGGCCTGTCGAGTGAGTGCGTGACGTGTCACCTGGCGGACTATCAGGGCACGACGAATCCGAACCACGCAACCAGCGGGTTCAATACCGACTGCGAGGTATGTCACACGACGCAGCGTTGGCGCGGCGCCAACTTCGATCACCCGTCGACCTTCCCGTTAACGGCGGGCCACAGTGGTCTTGATTGCCAAGATTGCCACACAGGCGGCGTGTACACGGGCCTCTCGACTTCGTGCTCCGCATGTCACCAAGGAGACTACAACGCGACCACCAACCCGAACCACGGGGCGGCGGGTTTCAGTACGACCTGCGATGACTGCCACACGACCAGCGGTTGGACGGGTGTGAATTTCAACCACACGTCGGCCTTTCCGTTGACGGGCGGCCACGGCGGGCTGGACTGCAGCGATTGCCACTTGGGTGGTGTGTACACGGGGCTGTCGAGTGATTGCGTGAACTGTCACTTGGCGGACTATCAAGGCACTACGAACCCGAACCACTCGACGAGCGGGTTCAATACTGATTGTGATCAATGTCACAACACAACACGGTGGACAGGCGCCACATTCAATCACCCGTCATCGTTCCCGCTGACCAACGGTCACGGTGGGCTGGATTGCTTTGACTGCCACGTGGGCGGTGTGTACACCGGCCTGTCGACGCAGTGCAACGCATGCCACAACGATGACTACACGGCGACGACGGATCCGCGGCACTCATCCGCCGGCTTCAACACGACATGTCAGGCGTGTCACAACACCTCGACGTGGGGGAGCGCGGCGTACACGCACACCTCTGCCTTCCCGCTCGTCGGCAGGCATGCTGGGCACAATTGCAACACGTGCCACGGCACCAACGTGTATCACGGGTTGCCAAGTGACTGCGTGGATTGCCACTTGGCGGATTACCAGGGCACGACGAATCCGAATCACACGACAAGTGGTTTCGGTACGGACTGTGCGCTTTGCCACATGTCTGTGAACACTTGGAACGGCGCGAACTTCTCGCACCCGGCGAGCTTCCCGCTGACCAATGGGCACAGTGGGCTGGATTGCTTTGATTGCCACGTGGGCGGTGTGTATACCGGGCTGTCGACGCAGTGCAATGCGTGTCACAATGATGATTACACGGCGACGACGGATCCGCGGCATGCCTCTGCTGGATTCAACACCGTGTGCCAAGCGTGTCACAACACGACACGATGGGATACTGCGGCATACACGCACACGAGCGCATTCCCGCTCACGGGCGGACATGCGGGGCACAACTGCAACGCGTGTCACGGCAGCAATGTGTATCACGGGTTGCCGAGTGACTGTGTGACGTGCCACTTGGCGGACTATCAGGGCACGACGAATCCGAACCACCAGACGAACGGGTTCAGTACCGATTGCGAAATCTGTCACCACTCGAACAACACGTGGCAGGGCGCAACATTTAGCCATCCTTCGTCATTCCCGCTGACCAATGGGCACGCGGGGCTCGATTGCACTGATTGCCACGTGGGAGGGGTGTACACCGGTCTGTCGACGCAGTGCAATGCGTGTCACAATGATGATTACACGGCGACGACCGATCCGCGGCATGCTTCGGCTGGGTTCAACACGGTGTGTCAGGCGTGCCATAACACGACACGGTGGGACACCGCGAACTACACGCACACCTCCGCGTTCCCGCTTACGAACGGACACGCGGGGCACAACTGCAATGCGTGCCATGGCAGCAATGTGTATCACGGGCTGCCGAGTGACTGTGCGTCGTGCCACATCGCGGACTACAACGCGACGACGGATCCGGACCACGGCAACTTCGGGTTCCCGACTGACTGCGAGTTGTGCCACCACTCAACGAGCACGTGGAGCGGGGCGACCTTCAATCACCAGTTCCCAATCAACAGCGGCGCGCACCGGAACCTGAACTGTTCGGATTGCCACACGGTGCCAGGCAGCTCCGCGTTCAGTTGTATTGATTGCCACGAGCACCGGCAGAGTCGCATGGACGATAAGCACAGTGACGTGAACGGCTATGTGTGGCAGAGCCAGGCGTGCTACAGCTGCCACCCGAACGGGAGGCACTGAGGCTGCACATGCAACGCCGAACGTCAGTTAGTGAATGTGCGCCAGGAGCAGCATGAGGTCTGTGTAGCCAACGACCCCATCGAGATTGACGTCCGCGGCTTCGTCGTCGCTGCCCCATGCGTAAAGCAGGAGCGTCAGGTCATCGTAGTTCGTGACGCCATCGAGGTTGATGTCACCATTGCCGATGGCGGTATCCAAGGACGTGGTGAGGTCGAGCCTTCCGGCACCGATCTTCTGTGCGATGGACTGATTGTGCGCCGAGATGTCAACACACGAATGCAGCAGGCGTTGTTTCAGTGCAGAACGACTCAAATGGGTGTTTGCACTCTTCATGACCGCGGCGGTGGCGCTGACGAGGGCGGCGGCGCCGCTGGTGCCATCTGACTGACCAAACGCGCCAGCCGGCACCGCGCTGACCAACGCGCTGCCAGGTGCGCAGAGGTCGATGTGCGATCCGTAGCAACTGAACGAGCTCAGGACATCGTCAGCATCAGTGGACGCGACTGCGATGACGTCGGAGAATCCCGCGGGATAGAGCTTGCGATCACCGCCGCGATTCCCCGCCGAGGCGACGACCAGGATGCCATCGCGGGTTGCGTGCTCAATGGCGTGCTCAATGATCTCGTTGCGGTAGCTCATCGCCAAGCTCATGTTGATGACGTCTGCGCCGCCATCAATCGCGGCGTAGATCGCCTTGGCGATGGTGAATGCGCTGCCCTGGCCATCGCTGTCGAGCGCGCGAATGGGCAACAAGGTCGCGCCCGGCGCGAGTTGTGCAATCAGTGCCGACTGGAAAGTGCCGTGCCCATGCATTTCATCAATGAAGGAATCATCATCGTTGTCGATGCCGTCGGCGGTGTCATCGGGTAGGTCGTCGTTGTCCAGCAAGTCGACGCCCTGCAGGATGGTGTGGCCCGCGAAGATGGGATGAGTCGCGTCGATGCCCGTGTCGATGATCGCGACGATGACACCGGCGCCGTTTGAAGAGCCCGAGATGCCACCCGGCACGACCGTGTTCCACGTGTACTGTTCGTCAAAGGCTGCGGGGGCGACGCCCAGGTAGAAGCTCTGTGTCTGGCCGCCGGGCGTACCGGCTTCGTCGTTTAGTTCGGCGCTCTGAATGCGCGGGTCGTGCTCGAGCATTTCTTCGAACTGCTCTTCGTTCAAGCCGTCGGGCACGTGGAGGAGGTAGGTGCGCTCTCGCGGGATTGAATCAATGACTGTGGTGCCAAGGTCCGCGTTGATGTCGTCGATCGATGCGCCGGGCACGATGCGGATGACCGCTTCGTGTGGCGCAAAACCGTCCGCGAAAGCGGGGGCGGCGAGCAAGGCGAACAAAAGGCCTGTGCAAGTTGTCCGACGGGTCATATGAAATCCTCTCTTGGCACGCCAGCATCCTACACGAGCCGAGCGGATTTACGAAGGGGTAGTCAACAAAGCGAAAGGCGCCCATCTTGCCGGGTGTTCGCATGTAGCCTTTGCAACGAGTGTTGCTGCGCGCCAGGCTTGGTCGACGGGCGTGCCGGGCGGGCTGCTGTAGAAGTGGCCCATAAAGGTGCGGGTGATCTCGTCATGCACGGGCCAGAGGGCCATGAGCAGAGCGCTGGCGCCGGCGGCGAACATCGTGCGCACGAGGCCCTGCAGCTCATCGCAGGCGTCGATTGCGGCGCGGCCAGTATCGCAGCCGCTCAGTGTGACCAGGGCGTGATCGAGTCGGAGATCGAGCAGGTCGCGGCTTGTCAGCCACCGGTCCGCCAGGCGCATGCCCGAGCCCAGGGGGGACGCATGCAGGAACCGACCATGCGCGGCAAGGTGCAGCAGTTGTGCGCCAGTGGCATTTGCGAGCAGGCTCTCGACCGTCGCCTCAGCACCCGACGAGACCTGGGCATGCGGGCACATCCTGGCAAAGTCGGCAAGCTCGGCCTCGATGGCGGGCGCGGCGGCGTCGGCAAAACCAAGGGCGAGGGCGCGCGCTCGCGCCAAGTCGGGCATGCGCGAGGCAGGCGTCTGCGTGAGCAAAGTCGCGCTGGGTGTTTGCGACAAGCGAAGCCGCTCAACGAGGAAGCTGGTTCCATCATGCAGCGCGGCAAAGGGCACGGCGTGCAACAGGTCGTGGGGCACGATGTGCAGCGCGGACGCGTCGGCTAGCACATTTGCCAACGGGCGCACAAGCAGATCGAACAGCCGCTGAAGGGTCCGTTCAGCATCGGGCGCTGTCTGGAGCAGGGCTGCGTTGTCATAGGTCATTGATCGGGTGGCCTGGAACGCCCAGTCGTCGACCGCATCGCAGACGGCTGAGCCTTCTGCGATCGATTTGCATACGTGCAGTTTGCCGCGCGCGTCCAAGACAAAGCAGTGCAGAACATCTTCATGGAAGACATATTCGAGCAGCGCACAGTCTGGCGGTAGCGATCGTCGCACTTGGTCGGCCGACGCCGATGGCGCGAGCACCGTGGCAAGCCCACCTTGCACCTGCAAGCGGCGCTCGGCTTCATGCAGCGCCTGCTCAGCGCTATGGATCTCACGCGCCAGCGTAGGCGGAACCTTCGGCAGGTCCAGCGCTCGACTGTAGAGCGCATTGAGCTTGGAGCGATGGGCCATCACGAGCGCTACATCCGATGCGTCGTCGTGTTCTGTTTGCGGTTGGCGCCCCAGGCTTGCCACGGCGTCGACCAGCGAGCGCGAGCGGGCCTGCTCGCAGACGCGGAAGGCTTGTGCAACAGATGCGGCGTCATTGTGCGAGAGGAGCACCCCGAGCAAGTCGTCAAAGAGCCGCGCGTGCCCGCCCAGGAATGCGGAGCGCATGCGCTCTGCTTGCAGTGAGCCGCGAATGCGCTCGATTGCATCCGCCGCTTGCTCGAGGAAGTCGATGGCTTGTTGCAGCTGGCCGCGCGCCGCTGCCAGGCGACCGCGGGCATGGTTGAGATCAATCTGCATGGGCGCAAGCGCGAATTCAGCTTCAGGAGCGGACGATAATTTCGAGAGCAGGGCGTCGGCGCGTTCGAGATCACCTTGATCCATCGCCAGCCATGCGAGCGCCACCTGGACGCGTTGGAGCTCGCTTGGACGATCCTCAAGCGCCTTGAGCGCGCGTTCCAGGGCGGCTTCGGCGCGGGGCAGGTCGGCGTCGGCGATTGCCAAGGCCGCCGTTGCTTGTTCAAGGTTTGCAAGCTGGCGCTGGTCGTTGAGCAGCGCAATGCGGCGCCTGGCCTGTACGAGTGCTTGGCCCGCGGGTTCGCGCTTGCCGCACCGGTGATAGGCCATCGCGAGCGTGAGCTGCGACCGCGCGGCTTCGTGGGTGAGCTCCCATTGGTCAAGCAGACGAAGGGATTCCACGAGCAGCGGGGCGGCGTCGGCCCATTGACCTGCCAGGCACATCGCTTCGGCTTCTTCGGCGAGGAGACGCGCCAGGTCTCCCGGTGCTTCGTCGGGTGGCATCGACCGGCGTGCGCGCTCGAAATGCTCGAACGCTTCTGAGAATCGACCTTGTCGCCCCAACAGGTCGGCAAGATTGCCCTCCACGATCGCAGTGGCGCGGGCCATGTTGAGCTCGGCGAAGCGGTCCCTGGCCTGTGCGAAAGCGTTTTCGGCCTCCGCAAAGCGATTGGTTTCGAGATACGCCTCCGCGAGGTTGCTGAGGATCTGCGCATCAATGCGCGCGTCATTACCCAGTACGGAGCGCGCCTGGTTGAAGAGTTCGATGGCTTCTGCCGGATTGCCAAGCGTGCGATGCACGACGCCCAAGTTCACCGCCGCGCGGGCCGCGTGAACGGGTTCACCGGCGGTGCGATAGCGATCGGCGGCATCGCGCCCGGCTTCGGCGGCGGCTTGAGAATGCCCCTGGCGGTTGAGCACGTGCAACCGCGTCATTTGCACATGTCCGATGGTGGCGCTGTCACCACATGATTGGGCGCAGGGCAGGGCCAGTTCAAGCAACTGATGGGCTTCATCGAGCCGATTGGCATAGGCGAGGGCATGGGCGCGCGTGCGCAAGACCAGGGCGCGCACGCAGGGGTTGGCATGTTCCCGTCCGAGTTGCTCGAGGCGTTCCGTGACTTGCAACGCCTGGCCAAGGTCGGCGATGGCGAGCTGGCGTGCGCGCTCACAAACGTCTAGCCACTGCTCATCGGTGGCGCTGCGCAATACATCAGCGAGGTTGTCGGATTGCAGGTCAGTCATGCATGGTCGTCGCGGAGCCGCGTTACCCTTGCGGCACGACGATCGTACAGTCTAGTGCAGCACCATCTACATCGAGCACGAGGGCATACTCACCCGGGTCGGCGTTAAGTTCAAAGCGCCCGCGCTCGTCGACGGTCGTATGGGCGAGCGGTTCGCGGGCTGGTGTCATCAGCAGGGCCGCCTTTGCGGGCTGAGACGTCGGCGCGAACTGTCCCTTCAGGGCGGCGCGCTCCGCGCCTGCGCCCGGCGCGACAAGAAGGTCTAGGCGACCCAGTGCGCTGGTGAAGGCGTATTGCTGCGACGTGGGCGCCGAGCGGAATCCAGCGAGTGCCGTGTGCGGGCCCAGGATCATGGTGGCGACGCAGCGCTCAGCGTTTGCGATCCAGTCTTTTGCGCGCTGCAGCACTGAGGGCGCGCCGGACTCATCGAGCAGGCGTGCCAGCCTTGCCTTGAGCGCCGCGGTGGGTTGTTCATGCGCTTGCAGGCCATCGAAGATTGCCGTGAGTTGGTCTGCCAGTGCCTTGAGCGCCGGATCATTCGCAATTGCACGTTCTGCAGCCAAATGCTCCTGAAGCGAGCACTCGCCGGCAGCCCAGGCGACAAGCTGATCGAACTGTTGTGGGCTATGTCCTTGCATCGGTGTCCCTTGAAAGATGTGTCGCGGCGTCGCCTCCAGATAGCGTTGATGACTTGTTTTCTGTCGAAGTGTCTGTGGGCAGGTGGTGCAAAGCGTCCAAAAGCTTCTTGAGGCACCGAGATCGGGTGGGCCCGATACTGCCCCGTGGCATATCGAACTGCTTGGCGATGAGGTCATAACTCGGGCGATCGGGCGCCGTGTACAGGGCAATGAGCAGGTCTCGGCACCGATCCCCGATGGAGCGCAACGCCTCGTTGATGCGCTGGCGCTGCTCCCAGCGGGTGACGTCCTCTGGTTCCAACGCCGCCATCGGGGCTCGATCGAGCCCCGTGGTCGCGGCTCTGCGCCGTTTTGCTCGCAACGTGTAACGAAAAGCGGTCGTCATGAGCCACTTGGGCAAACCCTCCTGATTGCGCAAGGCGGGCAGGCTCTTGACCAGTTGCGCGAAGGTTTCCTGGGCCACTTCTTCGGCTGCCTCGGGCCCCAAGCCATTGCGGCGTGGGATCGAGAGCACAAGCGGGCTATAGCGATCGATGAGCTCCCGCCACGCGTCCTGGTCTTTCTCAAGACAGGCCGCGATCAGTTGCGGGTCTGTGCGCGAAGGCGGGATTGCGGAGGCATGGCACACGTCGGTCGCATCATACGGACGGAATTGGATGGTCGACGTATCCAAGCGGTCGCAACCGACACATCTTGACCGGGGTTGTTGCGCGAGAGGACTCCTCGTCTCGCGCCTCGGGTTCGCCGGTGATGGGTGCGCAATCGAAGGAGAGGCTCGATGAGACCTGGCCATGCACTGCGGTGAGCGGGTGGCGCGGGGCCCAGCCATGTGCGGCGTTGGGCACGCACGCGTCGACCTTGGGGCATGAGCAGGACGCAGCACTCGCACCGGCGAGACCCGATCGCCCTGGCGCACGACGGATTCGACTCAACCTCGTTCTCTCGCGCCGGGGGTCGCTTGCTCATAAGGCAGCGCACCCCCATTCCAAGCAGCCGGCCATGAACGCTTCAGCGTGTCGCGATGAAGTAGATGAGGCCGTGTGCGATGCCTGCATATGCGCCGGCCGCCAGGTCGTCGAGCAGCACGCCCCAGCCATGCGGAAGCTTTTCCAGCGCACGCGCGGGCCACGGCTTGAGTGTGTCAAGAGCTCGAAACAGGATGAACGCCATCGCGAGGAAGACCTCGGGATGGGTCAGGATGTGCGGGACGTCGGGCGAGACCCAGCCGTTCTCCAGGAGCAGGGCGGCCTCAATCGGGATCGCAAGCAGCGCAAGTGATTGGCCGGCGGTTTCGTCGATGACGACTTCCGGCGCGTCCTTCTGTGGTGTGCCATCGGGCAAGGCGAAGCGCGTCTCGGCGTAGCGCCCGAAGGCGACGTTCACGGCGGACGATGCGATCAGCAGGATGATCAGCACGACGGCCACTTGCTGCGTTGAAGCGCCGGCAAGCATGCATGCGAAGACAATCACGACCGGTGGCAGGCTTCCCCACGTGCCAGGCGCGGGGCGCAGGAAGCCAAGCCCAAGCGTTGAGAGCGCGAGCGTCGGCACATTGAGCGGCTTGAGCGGAGCACGGTTCTTGTTCTTGTGTGGCTTGGCCATCAGCGTTGCGCCTCGGCTTTGGACAACTCGCGCACGGCGCGCCGCACATAGGGCACACCTGACCAAGCGGTCACGACGGTGACGACCCAAGCGATGACGCGGTTGATCTCGTGAGCGGTATCGCCATCAAGGTGGGGATCTCGGATGTTGAGGCCCAGGACAAGCACCAGCAGGATCATCGGTACCGCGGCGCTTTGCAGGATCATCTTGAGCTTGCCCGTGAGGGTCGCAGAGAAGTCGATGCCGCGCGACTCGCACACGCCTCGGATGGAGGTGACAAGCAGTTCCCGCGCGAGAATGACGACAACCATCCAGGGCGCGACACCTGACATCTGGCGTCCACCTGCTTCGAAGCCAGCACCTGCGAGCATGATGAACGCCCCAAGCACGAGGACTTTGTCCGCGAAGGGGTCCATGATGCGTCCATAGATGGATACGGCGTTCCAGCGGCGGGCCAGGAAACCATCCAACGCATCGGTCAAGGCGGCGATGACGAACACGATCGCGGCAAGCAGCATCACGCGCTGGTTTTCGCAGGGCCGGGGCCAGGCGAGGGTCGCGAAGAAGCTGACCGCGAGGCCCAGGCGGGCGGCGGTCAGCATGTTTGGCAACTGCCCGCGCAGGGTTGGGGGTCCAAAGAGGGGCGTCGGCGTGGAAGGGGGCGTCTGCACGTCTGGGCGAGGATACGTTGGGCGGCCAGATGCTGTGGACCTGGGGCTCGGGCCCCCCACATGCATGGCGGGGGCGGAGCGGTCGGTTGCTCGCCGCGCGCGCGGGGCTTATTCTCTGGCCCCTAGGGGTATGGAAGCCCTCTTTTGGAAGCGGCGCAGCGACGCCGTGCCAGAGCGCGGAGCGTCGATTGAACGCGATCGTAAACCCGTTGCTGCTTTACGTTGGCCTTGCGGTCGGGGCGGTCGGCGTGTTGATGGCGCTACCGCGGCGAAAGGTGAACCCACAGATCATTGGGGCAGTGATCGCAGCTGCGGCATTGGGCGGCGTGATCCTGCATTTGGGCCTGCGTGCGGCAGATGCCGGGCAGATGCCGAACATCAACTTCTACCTCTTCGCGGGCATCGCGATCCTGGCCGGGCTGCGCGTGGTGACGCATCAGCGGCCGGTCTACTCAGCCCTGTTCTTCATCCTGACGGTGCTGTCGAGCGCTGCGATGTATGTGATGCTTGGGGCCGAGTTCCTGGCGTTCGCGTTGATCATCATCTACGCGGGTGCGATCCTGATTACGTACCTTTTCGTGATCATGCTGGCGACGCAGGCGCCGTCGGAGGAAGAGGTCGAGGCGCTGAGCCCTTATGACGCTGAAGCTCGTGACCCGGTGATGGCGACTGCGATGGGATTCCTGCTGCTGGCAGGCCTGACAGGCATGCTTGCGCAGGGGGTTGGTTCGCTCGATCCGGCGGGCTCGGCGGGGGAGCAGCAGGCGATCGTGGCGCACCTGCCAGGCAAGGTGATGCGCGACCTCAATGCACGTGGCGTCTTCGACGGGCTCGAGAAGCCTGCGGAAGAGAAGCTGCACGAACATTGGGATGTCTCAGCGGGGACGGTGACTTTGCGTGTGACTGACCGGGCGGCGCTCGAGCAGTCAATGGCGAATGAACGGGTCGCCGAGTTGGTGAGCGATGGCGGCGGCGAAGAGGTGGTCGTGCATCTGCCGTCGAATCTCAAGGCATCGAACATTGACGGCGTGGGCTGGGCGCTCATCGCGGGGCACCCGATGTCGCTTGAACTGGCGGGCGTCGTGCTCCTGATGGCGATGCTTGGCGCGGTAGTGCTGGCACGCAAACAGGTGGAGCTTGGCGAGGCGGCCAAGGCCCGGGCGGTGCAATTTCTGCATGCGGAGGAGGAAGACTGATGCTGATCAATCTTCTGGCTTCACATGCCGCGCCGCAATTGCACGCCGCGATCGAAGGCGGGCTTGGCGCGATCACGCTCTATCACTATCTGTTCGTGGCGATGGTGATGTTCGCGCTGGGCGTCATTGGCTTCCTGGCGCGGCGCAACCTGATCATCATGTTCCTGTCGACGGAGTTGATGTTCCAGGGCGCCGGGTTGGCACTGATCGCCTTCAGTCGATATCACTTCAACCACACTGGCGAAGTGTTCGTGATCTTCGTATTGACGGTTGCCGCGGCGGAGGCAGCGCTGGCGCTCGCGCTGGTCGTGCTGCTGTTCCGGCAGCGCGAGTCCTTGGACGCACAAGAGTGGTCGAGCTTGCAAGGGTGAATGCGTGACATTGCTTGACGCCATCCCGACGCTCTCGACGCTTGCCAGTGGCGGGGCGGAGCACTTTGCGTATCACGTGGCTGAGGCCGGCCCGAAGTGGATGGCGCTTGTGCCCGGGTTGCCGCTGCTTGGCGCGGTGATCTGCCTGGCGATGCTGCTCTTCAAGCGCGACATGGGCGGGCGCTCGCGCGTGCCTGCGTATTTGGTCACGGCGCTGCTTGGCATCAGCTTCGTGGTCACCCTCATCGGTTTCCTGCAGTGGAACCATGGTCAACCCTGGGTCGTGCATGCCTTTGAGTGGATCAACGTCGCGTGGGGCAGCGGCGCGGGGCAATCGCTGCAGGCCAACGCGTCCTTTTATATGGATGGGCTGAGCTGGCTGTGGATGTTGTTTGTGACAGGTCTTGGCGCCGCGATTTGTCTGTACGCCAGCGAGTACATGGCCAATGACAAGGGCTACGCGCGGTTCTTCAGCGCGTTTGCCTTGTTCGTGGTGTCGATGTCGTGCCTCGTGATGGGCGACAACCTGGTGATGCTCTATCTGGGCTGGGAAGGTGTGGGCCTCTGCTCATACCTGCTCATTGGCTATTTCTATACGAAGCCAAGTGCGGTGGCGGCGGCGAAGAAGGCGTTCATCGTCAATCGCATTGGCGACCTTGGGCTGGCGCTGGGGCTCTATCTGACGTTCACGACGTTCGGCACGGTGCAGTACGACGAGCTGTTTGCGATGGTCTCGGCGGGGGTCGATGGCTCAGGGCATTCGCTTGCGGGTACATGGCAGGCGACGTGGATTCCGCTGCTGCTCATGATCGGCGCGTTCGGCAAGAGCGCCCAGTTCCCCTTGTATGTGTGGTTGCCTGATGCGATGGAAGGCCCGACGCCGGTCAGCGCGCTCATTCACGCCGCGACGATGGTGACTGCGGGCGTGTACCTCATCGCTCGGATGTATCCGCTGTTTCTGATGGATGAGGCGCTCACGGCGCTGCATGTGGTTGCGTATGTCGGCACGTTCACGGCGTTCCTGGCCGCGACGATTGGCATGGCGCAGTTCGACATCAAGCGCATCATGGCCTATTCGACACTGAGTCAGCTTGGGTACATGTTCGCGGGCCTGGGCGTTTTGACGACGAACGGCGCGGCGTATCACGTTTTCACGCACGCCTTCTTCAAGGCGACATTGTTCCTCGCCTGCGGCGCTGTGATGCATGGCTTTGCCGGGCAGCTTGACCTGCGCAAACTGTCGGGCTTGTGGAACATGAAGGGCTGGCGCATCGTGTCAGTCGCGATGCTTGTCGGGTGCTTGAATCTCTCGGGCATTCCGGTGATTACTGCCGGCTTCTGGTCGAAAGACATGATCATCGCGGAGGCGTTTACAACGCCCAACCAAGTGATTGCCGGATCGAGTCTCATTGGCTGGGTATTGCTGATTACCGCGGGGATGACGGCGTATTACACGTTCCGCGTGTTCTTCCGCGTGTTCGTGGGGCCTGTGGAGTTTGAGCCCGGCGATGAAGCGCATGGGCATGGCGACGACGATGACCACGGGCACGGCGGTGACGACCATGGTCATGCCGGGCACGATGCGCACGGGCACGGCGATGGCCACTTTCATCCGCACGCGCCGGGGTGGGCGATCAACTTTGTGCTTGCGGCGCTTGCGATTGGTTCGACGGTCGCCATCCTGCCGAACTTCATGGGTGATCATGGCTGGGTCGGCGGGTTGCTGCACGATTCGACTGCGTTCTACCAGTCGGGCTTTGGGCACCACGAAGCGCCGGCGGGTGAGCATGCGCTGGCGAATAGCAAGATGGAGGTGGTGCCGGTCGCCGCACACAGCGCGCCTGCGCACGGCGCGCCATCGCACGACAGCGCTCCTGATGCGCATGCAGCGGGCGAAGTCCACGCCAATTCGTTCCTTGGCATGAACGCGCACGCGGTCATGTACTACGTGTCGACCCTTTTTGGCCTTGCGGGCCTTGCGTTCGCGGCGTACTTGCATGGACCTGTTGGCGCGTGGAGCTTTGGCATTGGCAATCGCACGAAGGCCGCGGTGAGCCGCGCGGATGGTTGGAAGCGCGCCATTGGTCCAATCGGGCGCTGGGCGGAGCACAAGTGGTATGTCGACGAGTTCTACGACCTTATCCTGCGCACGCCGCTGCGTGTGATCGCGCACATCTTCCACGCGTTCGACAAGTTGATTATTGATGGGGCATTGGTCGACGGGGCGGGGCTGCTGCCGCGCCTGCTTGGCAGGACTTTGCGTCCGATGCAATCAGGCGTCTTGCACGGCTATGCAACGGGCATGGCCGCGGGTATTGGAATCATTGTTCTCATTGTGCTGGTGATGACACTGTCATGATGCTCTGGGCGCTCATCCTGATTCCCTTGCTGACCGCGGCGTTGATCGCATCGGGCCCGCGCGGCGCGGCACGCGGCACGGCGATGCTGGGCAGCTTGATCAGCCTGTTCATCGCGGGGCTTGCGGCGTTCCAGTTTGATTGGGGCAACAGTGGGGCGATGCAACTGGGCGGATCGGTGCCCTTCTTGCCCAGCTTTGGCGTCGAGTTCTCGCTCGGTGTTGATGCAGTGGCGCTGGCGCTCATTCTGCTAACTGCACTGCTGCAGCCGCTCATGGTCCTGGGCAGTTTCAGCGCGATCACGAGCGATGAGAAGACGTATTACGCGTGGCTCATGGCGCTGATGGCGCCGATGGTGGGCGTGTTCGCGGCTCGGGACTTGCTGTTCTTCTATGTGTGCTTTGAGCTCACGCTCGTGCCGATGTTCATCCTGATCTCGCTGTTTGGCTCGACGAATCGCAAGAAGGCCGCGATCAAGTTCTTCCTGTATACGTTCACGGGCTCAATCCTGGCGCTTGCAGGCCTGGTATATGTGGCATGGAAGGCGTCAGCGCAAACGGGCGCGTGGTCGTGGGACATTGCGACGTTGCAGATGGTCGCACAGTCGATGTCGCTCAAAGAGCAAAGCTGGGTGATGCTGGCGATGCTCGCCGGTTTTGCGGTGAAGATCCCGCTCTTCCCGGTGCACACATGGTTGCCTTTGGCACACACCGAAGCGCCTACGGCGGGTTCGGTTGTGCTGGCTGGCGTGCTGCTCAAGCTCGGTACCTATGCGGTGTACCGCTTCGTGCTGCCCTTCGTGCCTGCGGCTGTTGCGGAATATGCGGAAGCGATTGCGCTGCTCAGCATTGTGGGTATCGTGTACGCCGGGCTGATCTGCTGGGTGCAGCGCGATGTGAAGAAGCTCGTAGCGTACTCATCGGTGAGCCACCTCGGCTTCTGCGTGCTTGGCATGGTCGCGATCAACCTGATCGGGGCGCAGGGATCGCTCCTCTACATGATCAACCACGGCCTGTCGACCGGTGCGCTCTTCTTTTGCATTGGCATGATGTATGAGCGTTACCACACGCGCTCGATGGACGAACTGGGCGGGCTCGCCAAGAAGATGCCGATCTGGGCGTTCTTCATGGGCTTCTTCACGATGGCGAGTGTCGGCTTGCCCGGGCTCAACGGATTCGTGAGCGAGTTCATGTGCCTGCTTGGGACGTTCCAGAGCGGCGCGGAGGGCGTGGGTGGTGTGCGCGGGCCGCTCGGCTTCTGGTTCGCTGCGATCGCCGGCACGGGGATGATCGTCGCTGCGATCTATCTGCTGTACATGGTTGGCAAGGTCGTGTTTGGTCCGCTCAAGGAGCCGGCGGGGCACGGACATCATGATGATGCACATGGGCATGCGCATCTGCCGCAGGACCTGACCGGGCGCGAGATTGGCGTGCTGGTGCCGCTAGCGATTGGCTGCGTCGTGCTGGGCGTGTATCCAACGCCAGTGCTGAAGGCGTTTGAAGCGCCGATCCAGCACACGCTCGCGGCGTATGACGGGGTCAACTTCGAAGATTTCGATGGCGAAGACGACGACCATGGGCTCGCCCTTGTGGCGCTGCCTGCGCAAGGAGAAGCCCGATGATGAGCCTCCTTGCCGCCATGTCCGCCGGGCCTGATGTGCCGCCCATGATCGCCAAGCTGTCGATCATCGTGCCTGAGATCGTGATGTTCGTCGGCACGTGCGTGGTGCTCATGTTGGGCCTGAGCAAGACATCGACGATTCGGCGCGCGAGTGTTGGCGCCGCGGGTCTGGCATTGATCATTGCGGGGATTGCCGCAGCGACGGGTCCGCAAGGTGTGGCGGACAGCCTGCTGCCACACGTGATGCCCTATGCCAAGGTACTGATTGCGGCGGTCGGGTTCATCCTGCTGTTGCTGCTCACCGGCACGGTTGACCGCGAAGTTGAAGCGGAAGCCGATGCGGGCAAACCGTTCGATGTGCTGCGTGCAAACCGCGCTGAGTTCTACGCGTTCTTTATGTTCAGCTTGACCGGTCTGATGCTGTGCGCATCTGCGGACGACCTGATCTGGCTGTTCCTCGCGCTCGAACTGACAAGTTTGCCGACGTATGTCATGGTCAGCATTTCGACGGCGCGAAGCCGCTCGCAGGAAGCGGGTGTGAAGTACTTCTTCCTGGGCGCGTTCTCGGCGGCCATGCTGCTCATGGGCTTCACCTTCATCTATGGGGCGACGGGATACACGCAGCTCTTTGGATATCATTCGATCGCAAGCGTGATTGGCGCCCAGGGTTCGTTGGGGCCCATCGCCACGCTGGGCTTTGTCATGGCGATCGTTGGCCTGTGCTTCAAGATCGCTGCGGTGCCCATGCACTTCTACACGCCCGATGTCTACCAGGGTGCGGCGGCGGGCGTGAGCGCGATGCTGGCGTTTGTGCCCAAGACCGCGGGCTTCCTGGGGCTCATGCTGCTCACGAGCGCGGTTGGCTGGGGGCTTGGCGGCGGGTATGGCTTGCCAAGCGAGCTGCGCCTGCTGCTTTGGGTGGTCGCGGCGCTGACCATGACGTTTGGCAATGTGCTGGCGCTCATGCAGCGTTCGGTGAAACGCATCCTGGCGTATTCATCAATCGCACACTCGGGCTACATGCTCGTAGGCATCATTGCAGGCCCGGGCGCATGGGGGGCCGGCGCGCCGGGCAATGGGCTCGGGGCGGTACTGTTCTACCTCATGAGCTATGGCGTCATGAATGTCGGCGCGTTCGCCGTTGTCGCATCACTCGAGAAGCAATCGGGTGGCGAAGCGGAAGACGTCGATGACCTGCGCGGCCTGTGCAAGACGCACCCGCTCCTGGGCTGGATCATGGTGATCTCATCGGTCACGATGCTGGGCTTGCCCTTCGCGATCGGCTTCTTGGGCAAGTTCTATCTGTTCACCGCGGGACTTCGCGCTGGCGAAGTGGCGCTCATCGTTGTGATGGGGCTCAACTCCGCGATTGCCGCGTTCTATTACCTGCGACTGGCAGGCGCGCCATTGCTCGAACACCGTGACGAGCACGAGGCGTCGCTCGTCGTGACGGCGTTCAACTCGCGCAAACTGGCGGGGCTCATCAGCGCTGTGGGCGTACTTGCTTTGCTGCCCTTTGCGGATCGATTGGCAACTTTGAGCGATCACGCTGCGAGCTACGGCGCATCTTCTGAAGCAGCACAGGCCAGCGCATCCCAAGCAGAGCATGTGGACGCGCGATCCGTGACCGACCACTAGCGCACCCGGCGCGGTGTGTGCCTAGTGCGCCTTGGCCTCCACGGGTTTTTTCCCGATCGGTGCATGTGCGCGATCCGCCATCGTGTTCAAGCCCTTGAGCCCGCCGCCGTATTGCATGACCGCGCCGACAACGATGACGGCTCCGGTGAGAATCGGCACGAGCAGGGGGGTGTCGTTGATGGTTTCCAGCAGCCCGTCGCGCCACATGTCGATGGTCAGCAGCGCTGCAAGTGAGCCCATGACGAGCATCGTGGCGCCGACAACGGTTGTGAGCGCAATGATGACCGAGCGAAATGCCGTGAGTGCCAGCATGCAGACGAAGACAAAGCCGATGAGCGCGCCGACATAGTGTTGCTCGGGCGCTTGGCCAATCGCGGTCCAGATGTTTGCGCCCGCAAATGCGCCGGCGAGTCCGCCAAAGAGCGCGGCGGCGTATCGCATGAACGGCCAGGCGACGATACCGGTGATTACCGCGACCGCGGCGGCCATGATCTGTGCCCCCTGCGCGCCCCCCGCGACCTGCGAGGCGCCCCACATGCCTGCGATGGCTGCGAGCGCAACAACCGTCACCTTGCGCCAGCGCCAACCGTGGATCACGCTAAAAAGACCAAGCGCAATGAAGATGCCGGCCCAAACGATGTGAATGTTGAGCAGCAACTCCTTGAGTGTTTCGGGATGGCACAGGAAGTCCAGGCGCTCGCGCAGGGCATCGGCAAGCAGGCCTGATGGCGCTGCGCCCGTGTCTGACAGAGCCGCGGTGCTCGACGAGGCGTGGTCAACCGAAGCGGCGCCGTTGCTGTCGACCCAGCCGTCTTCCCACTGAGCAAGCAGCAGCGAGGTGAGCGCGGTAAGCGTGTGGTGCATCATGGCGTGTTCCTGTTCGCTTGGGGCGCGCCACGCCCACCAGCGCGCACACGCCCGTCACTCCTCGGTATCGGCTTGCGGCTTCTTCGAGCGCCACTGGATCGCAATCGCAACGGCCGATAACACAAGCCAGATGCCTGCCCACACCAGGGGATCGCTTGGCAATGTGCCTTCGCCCACCGCGCCGCTGGCTGTCGCCAACCACGCGCCGGCGGGCAGCACCATCGCGGTTCCGCTCATCGCCGTCACTAGGAGCCCGACACTCTTGTGCAGCAGGAGCCCACCTGCAAAGCCACCAACCAGGCCCATCAGGCTGGCCATGACGACGATGAGCTTCTCGCGCAGGTTCAGCGCACTCCATCTTGGGCCGAGCACGTCGCGCACGCGGTTGAAGAAGTCGCGCACGTGCTGGGCGCCGTTCTGGAGCCCGGCTTGCTGCAGTCCTTCATCGACGCTGGGTAGCGCCGAGCGAGCGAGGTCCTGCATGGCACCATCGCTGCTCAGTTGGCTCAGTGTGTCGAGCGAGTCGCCCACGGGCCCACCTGGAGCGACCTGTCGCGCGATGGAGCTTGGCAGTTCTTCCGGTGCGTATTGCACAAACGCTGCGGCGACTGTGGTGGCTACTGCCATCCCCAAGGCGGCAGCGGCGACCGCAATGGTGAAGCGATAGGTGATCAGGCCCATGAGCAGGCCCAGGAAGCCGCCTACGCCCGCGGTGATGGGGCTCGACAGGTCCGCGCCGAGTGCCGCCGGGATCGCGAGGCCGGCCTGCACACCCAGGAGCAGGCCAAGCAGTGCCAGTGCGAGACGCAGCGACCAGCGCCCGAACAGGGCCAAAACAAGTCCACCGATGAGCACGCCAACGACAATCGAGTGCGTCGACCATGGGATGTCGCGGATGACATCCACAAGCGACTGGCTCGCGGCATGCACCTTGCCCAGCAGTTCTCCACTGTCAAGGCTGTTGGTCAGATTGGACAGGTCTTGGGGCATGTGTATTCCCAATGGGTGGCGCCCGGGCGCAGCGCCATCCCCTAGCCTATTCGGAAGCCGCGCGTCCGCGTTACGTCAATCGGAGGTTATTGCGCAGGATGTGGGGCGAAATCCTGTGGCGCGCCGGGTGATCTGGCGATGGGACAAGGACAGAAGGAGCGTCGAGCGTGCCAGGCGAATCAGAACACCATCCATCCAAAGGCGAGCACGAGCACAAGCCACCCACCGAACAGGTGTTCGATCATCGACCGGGCACGAAGGGTGGTGAGCTGCCCGAGATGTCGCTCGATGAGCTGCGCCAGCGCATCGACGAGCTCGATCACCGACTGATCGCAGTGCTCAATGAGCGAGCCAAGCTTGTTGTCGATGTGGGTCGGCTGAAGCGCTCGGACGGCACGCCCATCTATGCCCCACACCGTGAACAAGCGGTGCTGAAGCGAGCGCTGGGGCATAACGAGGGTGGACCGCTTCTTGATCGCACGGTTGAGGCGATCTACCGCGAGATCATGTCAGGCAGTTTCGCGCTCGAGCGACCGTTGCGCATCGGTTTCCTTGGGCCGCAAGGCAGCTTCTCCCACGTGGCGTCGCGCAAGCAGTTTGGCAGCTCGGTGACCTTCGAAGACCTGCACGAAATTGACGGCGTGTTCACAGAGGTGCAGCGCGGGCACGTCGACTATGGCTTGGTGCCCATCGAGAACTCGTTACACGGCGGCGTGCGCGAGACGATGGACGCGTTCCGTGCACGAGCGGGGATCGTGCATGTGTATGCCGAGGTCTTGCTCGAGGTGCACCAGGCGCTGCTCGCAAACTGCGAGCCCAGCAAGGTCAAGCGGATTCACTCCAAACCCGAGGCGTTTTCACAGTGCCGCAAATGGCTTGCGATCCAATATCCCAAGGCGGAGTTGGTGCCCGCGCCAAGCACAAGCCGCGCCGTGCAGATTGCACGGGCGGAGAACTTGCTCGAGCCGGATGCGGGTGCGGCAGCGATTGGCTCGGAACTGGCTGGCGAGCTGCATGACCTCGCGGTGCTGTTCCCGCGCATCGAGGACGACCCGAACAACGTCACGCGATTCTTTGTGGTCGCCAAGACACCCGCGGAGCGTTCGGGCGATGACAAGACGAGCATCATGTTCACGACAAATGACCGCCCGGGCGCCTTGGTCGACGTCCTGCTGGTCTTCAAGGACGCGGACATCAATCTGACGCACATCGACAAACGACCCAGCGGGCGCACCAACTGGAGCTACACCTTCTTCATCGACGCCATCGGGCATCGGGACGATCCACATGTGGCGCACGCGATTGAAACATCGCGCGCGCTGTGCAGCGACTTGCACGTGCTTGGAAGCTATCCCCGGGCGCGGCGCGTGCTGTAGAACCGATGGGGGTCAGTTCGCGCCGAGTCGTCCGCCGTCACCGCCCTGTGCGGGGCGCTTTTGGTTGACCTCGATCGTGCCATAGGCCTGCTCATAGGCGGTGAGTGCCTGTTGCAGGGACGCATAGAGGCGTTTGGCGGTGGGCCAGTTCATGACGACGCGCTGCCCGATCTGGAAGTTCATCATCGGCGTCTGGTTCTGGCCTTGTGCGGGCAGGTTGATGCCGAAGTCGAGCACGATCTCGTCCGGTGTCGTGGCCGAGCGAATGGTGTTGGCGTAGCCCGCCTGCATCTTAGATTCGTCGATGCGGATCTGAACTTGCTGCTGATTCTGATTGCCGTCCATTGTGCTTTCTCTCCTGTGCGGTGCGTCGCGGCGCGGAGCTGCCCGACGGGGTGCTGAGTGCAAAGAAGTGCCGGAGGAGGGACTCGAACCCTCAAATCCTTTCGGACAGCGGATTTTGAATCCGCCGCGTCTGCCAATTCCGCCACTCCGGCATGGGCGAAACCGCCCTCGGGCCGAAGAGTGTAGCCGAATCACTGGATCGCACGCGTCCGTGCCCGTCGACGTGCCTGGCGGGCCATTGCTGGGTATCCTGCTCGGCCCGCCGCGCGTCGAAGCGCCGGCATTCCGGGTCGACCTGGCCCGACCACATCGATTCGTCCCCGTTCCCGAGAGAGTAGCGCGATGGCAGCAGCGACAGCGACCCAAGAGCAGATCAGGATCGAAGACATTGGCCCGTGCCGGAAGCGCATCACCATTGAGCTTCCAGCCTCGGCGGTCGACGAGCAGATCGGCAACTCGATCGACCTTGTCGCATCCGAAGCCACCCTGCCCGGATTCCGTCCCGGGCGCGTGCCGCGCAAGCTCGTCGAAAAGAAGTTCGGCGCCGCGATTCGTCACGAGGCGCGGAACCAGTTGCTCAGCTCGGCATACTCCAAAGCCGTCGAAGACAACAACCTGCGCGTCATTGGCGACCCCGAGCGCGCGAATGACTCTGACGACGAGATCAAAGACGGCAAGGCGGTCACGTTCAAGGTCGAGGTGGATGTCGCGCCGGAGTTCGACCTGCCGACGTTCGCGAACATCGAGGTGATGAAGCCGCTCTATGAAGTGACCTCGGAGCAGGTTGATGAGCAAGTTGATCGTGCGTGCCGCAATGAGGGCGAGTTGGAGCCGCACGACGTTGCTGAGGCGGGTGACTATTGCATTGGCCACGGCAAGCTGACGGTGAAGGGCGAGAGCGAGCCCGTGCATGATCTTGAGGGCGCGGTGATTCAGATCCCCGAGGCGAAGGACGATGGCAAGGGGCGCATTCTGGGCGTTGTCGTCGATGATTTCTCCAAGCAGGTTGGTTCGCCCAAGCCGGGCGACACGATCAAGGTCAAGGCGAAGGGGCCCGAGCACCATGAGCGCGAGGCGGTGCGCGGCGCCGACTTGGAAATCACGTTCGATGTCGAGCAAGTGCAGCGCATTATCCCCGCGAAGCTTGAGTCGCTCGTCGAGAAGTACGGCTTTGCCGATGCGGATCAGCTGCGCCAAAGCGTGCAGGAGCAACTCGAGCGCCGGATGCAGATCGATCAGGCATCGGCGATGCGCTCACAAGCCGCCGAAGCGCTGCTGGATTCGATCGAGTTCGAGCTGCCTGAGCGATTGACGGCGTCCCAGGCCGAGCGTCGCCTTGCGCGCCAGCGCATGGAAATGGAATATCGCGGCGACGACCCGCAGACCATTGAGAATGCTATTGCCGATGCGCGTTCATCGTCGCAGGAGCTGGCGCAGCGGGAGCTGAAGCTCTTCTTCATTCTGGCCAAGGCTGCGGAAGACATGAAGGTGCAAGTCACTGAGGACGAGGTGAATGGCCAGATCATGCAGATTGCGCACCAGCAACAGGTGCGGCCCGACAAGCTGCGAGCGGATCTGATCCGCACGAACCGCATCCAGATGGTCATGCAGCAGATTCGCGAGCACAAGACGCTCGATGCGGTCGTCGCCAAGGCGAAGACCACCGAGGTCAGTGCTGACGACTTCCGGGCCAAGATGGAGGCCCGTGCGGCCAAGAAGTGACGTGACCTTCTTCGGGCTCACGCCAGCGCACGTCCTGTTGATCGCCGCCGGCTCTACGAGCGCGGTGCTGTTTTGGATTGCGATCCTGATGACTCTTGCGTTGTTTGGCGGGGTGATCATCGCAATCCTGCGCCGACGAATGCTGGGCGAGCAGGAGCCGCCAGGGTTGCTGCTCGATGACATCCGCAGAATGCGCGACACGGGCGAGATTTCCTGGGAGGAGTTTGATCGGCTGAAGCAGCGGATCGTGCAGGCGGTCCGTGCCCCTGGGGACGCGGCGCCTGGCTCCAGCGATCAGCCGGCTCCCACACGGCCCAGACCTGGGGGAGAGAGCCTGGAGGCGCCGCCTGGCTTCGACCTGACCGGTGAGCCCTTACCCAAGCCCAAGGGGGGGAACGCACCAGATGGGTCCGATTCGTCCAAGTCGGACGAGTAAGCCTGCGTCCGCGAAGTGATTTGCACAGTTGGCGGCGGGTTTTCGGGCGGGGCGGCAGAGCGCCATAAGGCCAGCAGGACGTGGGCGAGGTGTGCAGGGAGTGTTCGATTCCTTCGATTGGGTTGCGGGGCCGATCAGAGGTGGCAGGATTCATGGTCTGGTGAGACGGAACGTGGCGGTGGCGTGGGCCAGGAAGCGGCCTCATTGGCGGGGTCGCGTCCAGTGCCGCCCCGTCGACGCCGATAGACTTGGCCGGGTTCGGATGAACTCGGCCGCTGGCGCCAGGATGTCGCGCCAGCCTTGCGGACGCCACGGATGCGGTGGACCTGGTAAGCGGGCGAGAGGTGTACATGGCTAAGACGCGCAATGACGGCGGCGGATCCCAAGGTGGCGGACCGGGTGGACCCGGGGGTGGTGGCAATGGCGGCGGTGGCGGGAGCGATTCCGGCTTCCGCGGGCGCAAGGTGACCACCTGCTCGTTCTGTGGCAAGACATCGCGTGAAGTCGGCGCCATGGTCGAAGGTCCGAACGACGTCTACATCTGTTGCAACTGCGTCGACCTCTGCCAGAACATTTTCAAGCAGGAGCGCCGGCGCGTTGCTTCATCCAAGCACAGCTTTGGCGAAGTGCCCACGCCGCGCCAGATCAAGGAGTTCCTCGATCAGTACATCATTGGCCAGGAAGCCGCCAAGAAGTCACTCGCCGTCGCGGTGCAGAACCACTACAAGCGCCTGCAGCAGTTGGACAACGAGGACTCACCGGTCGAACTCGAGAAGAGCAACATTCTGCTCATTGGTCCAACGGGTTGCGGCAAGACCCTGCTTGCGCGCACGCTCGCGCGTATCTTGCATGTTCCCTTCGCGATCGCTGATGCGACGACGCTGACTGAAGCCGGTTACGTGGGTGAAGACGTCGAGAACCTGCTGCTGCGTCTGCTGCAGAACGCGGACTACGATCTGGAGAGTGCGCAGCGCGGCATCATCTACATCGACGAGATCGATAAGATCGGCAAGACATCGCAAAACGTCTCGATTACCCGAGATGTTTCGGGCGAAGGTGTGCAGCAAGCACTGCTGAAGATGCTTGAGGGCACGATTGCGAATGTGCCGCCACAGGGCGGGCGCAAGCACCCGGAACAGCAATACATCCAGATCGACACGACGCAGATCCTGTTCATTTGCGGCGGTTCGTTTGTGGGGCTCGAAGACATCATTCGCCGGCGTATTGGCAAGAAGCGCATCGGCTTCTCGACGGCGCAGCGCGCTGGGGATGCAGAAGCGGAGTCGGGCGAGGTGCTGTTGCAGGTCGTGCCCGAGGACATTATCGAGTACGGCATGATTCCCGAACTCGTGGGACGTCTGCCTGTCGCGGCGCCGTTGCTGCCGTTGACGCGCGACGCGATGATCCAGGTGCTCACGGAGCCTAAGAACGCGCTGATCAAGCAGTATCAGTACCTGTTCCAGCTCGAGGGCGCATCGCTTGAGTTCACCGAAGCTGCGCTGCAGGCGATCGCCCAGAAGGCGCTTGAGCGCAAGACCGGCGCCCGGGCGCTGCGCGCCGTGATGGAGGAGCTCATGCTCGAGCTGATGTACGAGCTGCCTGAGCTCGCGAAAGACGGGGCGGAGTTTGTGATCGACCGCGATGCCGTGGTCAATCGCAAGACGCTCCAGCAACTGCGGGTGCAGAAGAAGGAATCCGCCTGAGTCCGAGGGTCGGCGGCCACCTGAGGCATGGAATGTTTGATGCGTCGACCGTCGATCGTTTGACGGGCCCGCATCGACCGACCTAGCGTGGTGGCGATGTTGCAGCGATCCTCCGCCAGACAATCACTTATCAGACCTCGCGCCCTGTTGTTGGTGCTTCTGCTGGCGTGCGCGCTGCAGTCGACGGTGCGCGCGCAGGGTGGACCGCCGCCAGCACGTGTGCGATTCGACGACGTGCGATTGGAGCCTGTGTCGTTGCGTCGCTTCGTGACGGGCGAAGTCCGAGCGGCGGCGTACTCGCGCGTCGCGGCGAAGGAGGCCGGGCTCATTGTCGAGTTTGATCTCGACCCGGGGGACGCCGTGACCGCGGGGCAGATCATTGCGCGTCTGGATGATGCCCTCATGAAGCTGGACGTCGAGCTGGCACAGAGTGAACTGGCAGCGGACCTAGCGGTGGTCACTGAACGTGAGGCGGAACTCGAAAGAGCAGAGCGGGACTACGAGCGCCTCAGCGCCCTTGCGCAATCCGAAGGCGCAGCGCGCCGGGAGACAGAGGATGCGCGCACAGAGGTCGCGGCGATGCGCGCGCGACTGGACCAGGCCCGAGCCGACGTGATGCGCGACCAGGTCAACACGCGTCGCGCTGAAGAGCGGCTGGCCGATTTTGCGGTCCGCGCACCGTTTGCTGGGCATGTCGTGGCAACGACGGCGGAGGTCGGTGAGTGGGTCAATGAGGGCGGGACGATCATCGACCTTGTTGATGACTCGAAAGTCGACGTTGTGCTCGATGTACCTGAGGACTATCTGCTGGCTTTGCAGGCGGCCAAACGCTCGACCGAGGCGTCGCCCGTGGCGCTGCGGATTGATGCCGCGGGCGCGGCGCTCGAGACGCGCGAAATCACGATTGTGCCCAGCGGTGACACGCTTGCACGAACCTTCCCTGTACGCATTCGTCTGGACAATCCCGATGGCGACATCAAACCGGGTATGGCAGCTGTCGCGGCGGTGCCCACGGGCAACCGGGGCGACGCGATCACGGTATCGAAGGATGCGTTGATGCGATCCGATGTTGGGTGGTTCGTCTATTTCGACGCGGGAGGGGTGGCGGCTGTGGCGCCCGTGCAAGTGGAGTTTGCGGCAGGTGATCGCGTGGTGATCCGCGAAGGGGCGCTGCGTCCGGGTATGCGCGTTGTTGTCGAGGGCAATGAGCGCGTGTTTCCGGGACAACCGCTGCAGGCATTGCAGGGCACCGCGGAGTCGAGCGAACAGGCAGGCGCCCCAGCGCATGAGCAGGAAGCGGGATAACGCATGGACTTCGTGCGCCTTGCGATTGCGCGCCCAGTAACAGTTGTCGTTGGCGTGTTGATCGTCGTACTGGCGGGACTGGTTGGCTTTGGCGCGGTGCCGATCCAATTGGCGCCGAACGTCGATCGCCCTGAAATCACGGTCAATACGATCTGGCCCGGTCGCGGCCCTGAGGAAATCGTCGACCAGATCGTCAAGAACCAGGAAGAGGAACTCAAGAACGTCACGGGCCTGCGCACGATGACCTCGGTGAGCTCCGAGGGCAGCGCGAACATCACGCTTGAGTTCTATCTCGGCACGAACATTGGTCGGGCATTGCAGGAAGTGTCCGACGCGATGCGCCAGGTTGCGGACTACCCGGATGATGTTGAAGAGCCAACGATCAAGGCCGCTGATGGCGCGTCGGAAAACGCCATTGCATGGATCATCGTCGACGCACCGCCCGAGATGTACACACAGCATCCGGATTGGGATGTGCAAACGCTGTACGACGCGCTTGATCGCGAAGTGAAGCCGTACATCGAGCGCGTGGATGGCGTGGCGGAAGTGAACATCTATGGCGGGCGCGAGCAAGAGGTGCAGGTGCTGGTCGATCCCGTGCGCTTGGCGCAGCGCGGGCTGACCTACCTGGACATGCTCAATGCGCTGCGCAGCGAGAACCGTAATGTCAGTGTCGGATCGATTGCAGAAGGCAAACGCGACTATCGCGTGCGCGTGCTCGGGCAGTTCAAGACGCCAGAGGACATCGCGGACACGATCGTGGCTTATCGCCAAGGTGGGCCCGTGTATGTGCGTGACGTTGCCGACGTGAAGCTGGGGTTGCAAAAGCGCCGCGGCTTCGTGCGCACGATGGGCCACCCATGCATTGCGATGAACGTCATTCGCCAGAGCGGCGCCAACGTCATGGCGATCATGGACGACGTGCAGGTGCGCCTTGATGAAGTGCGGGTGGAGATTCTGCCCCGCCTCGATCCGGTCATTGGCGACAAGCTGCGCATGCGGCAGGTGTATGACGAGACAACATACATCCGGTCGTCCATCGGGCTTGTGACACAGAACCTGTGGGTTGGCGGGTCGATCGCGGCGCTGGTGCTCCTGATCTTCTTGCGTTCGTTTGTAGCGACTGGCGTTGTCGCGATCGCGATTCCGATCTCGGTGATCGGCACGTTCCTTGTGCTGCTCCTGCTCGGACGCTCGCTCAACGTGATCTCGCTCGCAGGACTCGCCTTTGCGACGGGCATGGTCGTCGACAACGCAATCGTTGTGCTCGAGAACATCTACCGACATCGACAGATGGGCAAGCCTGCGATTCGAGCGGCGTATGACGGCGGGCGCGAGGTGGTTGGCGCGATCATTGCGGCCACGCTCACGACTGTGGCGGTGTTCATTCCGATCCTTACGATCCGCGAAGAAGCGGGGCAGCTGTTCTTTGACATTTCGCTCGCGATTTCTGCTTCCGTGCTCTTGAGCCTCGTGGTCTCGATCACCGTGATCCCGGCGGCGTGCGCACGCCTGCTTGGCACTGCTGGTCGGGAACATCGCGGCGTGCGCCATGCAATCGACAATCTGTTTGGCATTACGCCCATCTTCAGCAAGCTCAACAGCTTGCTCGCCGGGCTCATTCATTGGCTCATCACTGGGTGGCGCGGCTGGTCAATGCGACCGGCATTGATCGTGCTGCTGATGGGCGCCTCGCTCTACGGCGCGATGAAGCTCATGCCGCCGCTCGACTATCTTCCTGCAGGCAATCGCAACCTTGTCTTTGGCGGTATGGCGATCCCGCCGGGCTATTCGGTGGAGCAGTTCGAGACGATTGCCGATCGCATTGACAAGGTGGTGGGTCCTTACTTGGGCGTCGAGCCCGATGACAAGGCGAAGCTGGCAACGCTGCCCAAGATTCAACGCCAGAGCTTTGGCGGTCCGCCGCCCAAGCCATTCGAGCCTGTGGGCGTGGAGAACTTCTTCGTCGGCGCGTTTGGCGGCAACATGTTTGGCGGCGTGACATCGACGGACGAAAATGTTGTCAAGCCACTCGAGAATCTACTGTCTGGCGCAATGGCGACCTCGCCGGATGTGTTTGGGTTTGCCGCGCAAAGCAGTTTGTTCGGGCGCGGCGTGGGCGGTGGTAACACGATTGATGTCGAGATCGCTGGCCCCAAGCTCGAGCGCGTGAATGCAGCGGCGAATCGGCTTTACAACATCATGGGGCAGTCGCCCGACTATGGCTATGGCAAGGTGCGGCCGGATCCGGGCAATTTCAATTTGCCACAGCAGGAGTATCGCGCGAACCTGACTGCGCGCGGGCGTGAACTTGGCTTGACCACTGAAGCGGTGGGGGCATCAGTGCGTGCGCTGTTCGACGGCGCTTTTGCAGGCGAGTACTACGGTCTCGGCGACACGATCGACATTCGCTTGTTGCCGCCAGGTGAGCGTCTGGCGTCGAAAGAGCAGCTTGCCGACATTCCGATCGCAACTCCTGCGGGCCCGATCGTACCGATCGCGTCTGTGGTAGAGCTTGCGCCCGGGCTCGCACCGCAGGCGGTGCGTCGGGTTGAAGAACTGTCCGCGGTGACGTTGCGCGTGACACCGCCCGAGGGGCTTCCGCTCGAGACGATCATGCGCGATATTGAGAGCAGTTACATCGTGCAATTGCGTGATGCGGGGCTCATTGATCGAACGATGCGCATTCGATTGGAAGGCACTGCCGCGAAGCTCGATGAGGTCAAGGGCGCACTGCTTGGCAAGCCTGCAGCGCCCGATGCGCAGTCCGCGGGCTGGCAGGGCTTGCTGCGCTGGGCAGGGATTGCATTGGTAGGTGTTGGCGTGCTTGTCGGCCTTTGGGGCACACTTGTTGCAGTCAAGCGCAGTTCGATCTCACCCCTGTACGGCGGCGCGGGCGCGATCCTGCTCGGCGCCGTGCTGGGGGGGGTTGCGCTGCTGGTTGCGCGCCATCCGGAGCTTGGCACCGCGCGATTTGTGTGGGCCATTCTGGTGGTCTACCTCCTCATGTGCGCGCTGTTCGAGAGCTTCATCTATCCGTTTGTGATCATGTTTGCCGTTCCACTGGCGCTCGTGGGCGGGTTTGCCGGACTGCGCATCGTGCATGAGTGGACCGCGGCCAATCCGCTCGTTGCGAATCAGAATCTCGATGTGCTGACGATTCTCGGCTTCGTGATTCTCGTTGGCGTTGTGGTGAACAATGCGATTCTCATCGTGCATCAGGCGCTGCACTTCATGGCGGGCACCGCAGATGTCGATGCGAACACGCCCGAAGGGCCTGTGGCACCCGCGCGAGCGGTGGCCCTGGCGGTGTCGACGCGCATGCGACCGATCTTCATGAGCACGCTGACGAGCGTGGGCGGCATGATGCCGCTCGTGTTGTTCCCTGGCGCCGGCTCAGAGCTCTATCGCGGGCTCGGGTCCGTGGTGGTCGGGGGCTTGCTTGTCTCAACAGTATTCACGTTGGTGCTCGTGCCGCTGGCGTTCAGTCTCACGCTGGATATGCAGGCCGGCTTGCGAGCAATCTTGGCAAGCAAGGCGTCATCGGACGAAGCGTTCCCCAGGCCTGGTCGGGGCGAGTTGCTCATCGCAAGTCACGCGAAGTCCGCGCGCGGCCCTGCTGTGCGGGCGGTTTCACATGTGCCTGCAGAGACAGCCGACGCCTGATTGCTCAGTCAGTTCAGGGCGCAGGCGACTGTCACAGACTCGCCGCGCACCGTGGCGCGCGTGATTAGGTGAATGCGCACAGGTGTGTCGAGGAGCCAGCGCATCGCCTTGGCGTCGTGGGCGAAGACGTGCTGTGTAATCATGCTTGTGGGGATCGCCGCCCCAATGGCTTGCCCGATGAGTGTGCGATGCAGATCGGCCCAGGCCGCTGCTTGCGAGAGGGCCTGCAGTGCAAGCGCGCCATCCGCCAGCACGTGCAAGCGGCCTTGCTCGTCGGCAGCGAATTGCACCTCCGGTGCTGCAGGACAGGCGACATCGAGCGAGCGCAGCCCATCGACCAGCGCGACCAACCGCGACGCGTCTGGGGGCGCAGGGATCTTGGGCTCGGCGAAGGTGGCAGCAGATGGCTCTGCCGTCGGGCGCACTTCCGAGCGGACCTGCGTCGCAGGCGCCGGCAGATCGTCTTGCGCGCGAATGAGCGCGACCAGGTCTTCGGCGCTAAGCGGTGCGCTGCCCCGGAAGAGCGACGTGGAACCGGTCGGCCCCATCTTGCCAAGGGGTGGCGCCAGTTCGACATCCAGGTTCAGGAAGGTGCGCGCGCCATGTTGCAGCTTGCGTCCGGCGGCATCGGCACGCTCATCATCTGCGCCCATGATCGAGATGCGCACCGCCGGCGCGTCGTCTGCGTCCTCGTGGCTCGCCATCGCCTTGAGCATGCGATAGGCGTCAACGACGGCTGCCTCATTCGCGCCACTCAGCACGGTGATTGAATCAATGCCCGCCATGGTCAACACGTTTGCTTCGTCCAGCTCGCCAACGAGGACAATCCAGCGCTGTGCCGACGCGCGTGCGTGGGCCAATGCCTCGACGAAGGAGGGGTTGCGATCGCCTGTCCAGGCCGGCTGGGTCCCAAGCAAATCGATTGAAACGCGAGGCGATTCGCCTTCTTCCGCAGGCGACATACGCAACAGCGCCACTGGAATGTGTTCGTGGCGTGCAACGGATGCGGCGTACTGCAACGCCCAGGGCCCGGAGCGCACGGGCAAGTGGCCCATCAAGAGCACTTCAACCCGGGTGCCGGCACGCGCGTGTGCATCGGCCGGCGCTGCGCCTTCAACTGAAGGTGTGGCGCGTTGGGTCATTGGCAGCGGGCGCGGCGCGGATGTCGCCCCATCCTCTCGGCGTGGGAATGGGAAGACATCGGGCGCACCATCGGCATCACCCAGAAAGAGTTCCGCAAGCGCGTCGAATTCGCGCCGTGGCGGTTCCGGGCGGTGCATGGATCGATCATCATGCGTTCCACTGGGGCTCGTCATTGCGGGCCTCCTGTCGGTTGCGCGTGCGCAGCGGGCACATGCACGACGCTGTCTTTCTCGCCAAATGCATTGGTCACGGAATCAGGGTTGTACGGGTCGGTCATCCAGCGCCCATCGATCACCAGGCGATAGCGCAATGCGCCTGGCTTGGCCTCGATGACAGTTTCGAACACGCCCAACGCGGCGTTGAAGCGCATGGGACTCGCGGTGGTCGACCAGCCATTGTGGTCGCCTGCGATTGCAAGCACTTGGTCCGCCGAGCCAGGCTGGACAAAGAGCACGCCGCGCGCCGTGTGGTGCGCGCCGAAGAACCGAGCGATCTCACTGTGCGCCACCTGGCGCGCCGGGTGCGCTACGAACGCGCTGGTCGGCGCCGTGATTTCCATCATTGCCTGCACGACGCGCTCGTCGCGCATCCGACTGCGATGCGTCTCCTCGCTGGCGGCGATTAGGCGATTGGCACGGGCCGCAAGTTCTGCGGCGCGGCTCATCGCGGGCGCGATCTCGTGCTCTTGCGCAGCTGAGGCGTCTTCCATCTCTCCGGTCGCATCGTCGGCGGGTGCCGGGCAGGTTGTCGCGCCCGAATGCCCCGATTCTTCCGGAGCGCCAAAGAGCGTTGTCGTTGCTGATGCGCCTGTCGATGCGGCAAGGGATTCGCCATCGCCCAGGCGACGTTCGACCCAGCGCGCCAATTCGAGATAGTCCTCGGCGCCCTTGGAGCGCGGTGCATAGTCAATGACGGGGACACCAAGCGAGGCCGCCTCTTTGAGCCGTCCGTCCTGGCGCACCACGGTCGGTACGACGGCATTGCCAAAGCGCCGGTGCAGTTCATTGACGACATCTCTGCTCAGCGCCGAGGCCGGGTCATGCATCGTGGCGAGCACGCGGTAACTTGGCGCCTCGCCCATGCGGCGCGACATCGCTTCGAGTGCTGCGACCTGTTTCTCGGCGCCGCGCAAGGCGAAATACCCTGTTTCGACTGGAATGAGCACCACGTCTGCCGCCCGCAGTGCGTTGAAGGTCAGCAGCCCGATCGAGGGTGAGCAATCGACCACGGCCCAGGTGTAACGGTCCGCGAGTTTGCGCAGTGTGGTGCGCAGGCGGCTGTCACGATCGGTGCGGCTGGCCAGCCCACCGCGCGGCGCTTCGAGCCCCGCCAGCTTGGTCGTCGAAGGCATCAGGTGCAGCCCGGAGCGCACCGACCACAACAGACGCGACACATCGAGCTGGCGATCGTCGGGTGCGAGCAGTGCATCGCCCACATGCAGATCAATGCGGCCATCCGGAATCGCCAACCCCAGCGCGCAGTGCGATTGGGGGTCGAGATCAACGAGCAGCGTGGGATGACCCAGCGAGGCAAGCGAGGCGGAAAGATTGATCGCGGTGGTGGTCTTTCCGCTGCCGCCTTTCTGGTTGACAATTGCGATCGTGCGCAAAGCGGTGGCCCCGTGGGCGCATGCATAGCCCATGAGCACCGGGCGGGTCCTTCGCCGACCGCCCCGCGGGCCGATCCCTGGCCCCGCGCCGACCTCCCGACGGTTATCGGCGGCCGAGCCGCTTGCACTTTGAAACTGAGCGTTCACCGAGTGCCCAGAATTCAGAAATACCGCTGGCTTTACTGGACGAGGGCCATTCTCCGCGTCCAATATGGCTTTGAGCGAATCTCTCCTCCCAGACCCCGCCATTGGAAAGCAGATGAGCATGAGCCGTGCAATGCCCCTTGCCGTTGTCGCCTTTCTCGCCACCGCCGCCCTCGCCCAGGCCGGCGCGAGCGTTCCCCTCGTTTGGGTGGACGACCTGGTGGGCGACTTCGACGACCCGACAAACTGGTCCACGAGCATGGTGCCGGGCACGAGTGATGTGATTCAGTTTGGCATCGCGCCCGGCACGACGGACGCGACGCTGGTCATTCGTCCTAATGGCTCGCACCAGGTGCAGAGCCTCGAGGTGTATTCGGGTGACGCGGTGTTCAGCGACGAGTTCCGCGGGCCCGGGCAGGTCATCACGACCGACGTGCTGTACATCGCCCCGGGCGCTTCAGTGATCGCGCAATCTGCGGACCTTCACGTCCTTTCAGCCGCAACGATCCAAGGGTCGCTCTATCTCGAGGGCGTGGTGTTTGAGTCCACGGAGTCGCCGCTGCTTGTGGTGCCGGGCGTCGTCTATGTGAATGCGCATTCGCAGTGGAATCATTCGGGCACCGTGACGTTTGATCCGACCGCGACGCTTCGCGTCGGCATCGATGCGTCGGCGCCCTCGCATGGCGCACTCGTCGCCCTCGCCTCGGTGAACACCGGCGGCACGCTCGAAATCGTGGGCACGGGCGTGCCCACGCCCGACCAGAAGTTCCGCATCATCGAAGGCTTCGCGGTCAACAATACCTTCGACACGACGATGCAGATCGGGTTTCCCGATCGCGTCGCGAAGTTCTATTACAACGCGCAAAGCCTCGATGTCGCGTTCAACTCGTCCCAGCCGGGCGACGCCGATGGCGACCTTGATGTCGACCTCGACGACCTGCAGATCGTGCTCTTCAACTTCGCCTCCGACGCCGCAGCTGGCGACTTCAACGCCGACGGCATTGTCGACCTGGACGACCTGCAGGTGCTGCTGTTCTGGTTCGGGAGCTGAGCCTTGCCCAGTTTGGCCCCCTTGTGTGCCCCTTGCGGCTGCGGGTAGGGTGCGCCTCCAACGCGGTGCGGAGCAGGTTGGGAGTTCGATCGGCGGTGCGCTGTTGCGCGTTGGATTGATGTGTTTCGCATGGTACAATGGCCGAGCTGGGTGAGTCCTCACCAAGCGGTCCAGCCGGTTTTGTTGTCCACGCTTGGTGCGGAGCACGACATGTATACATCTGGATCGATGCAGCTGATGTTGGTGGCCGGCGCGGCTTTCGCGAGCGGGCTTTGGAATTCTTCGGCATTGGCGGCCGTGATCAACGTCCCTGGCGATCAAGCCACCATTCAAGGCGCGATCAACGCGGCGAATGCCGGTGATGAGATCGTTGTTGCCCCGGGGTTCTACGCCGAGCATCTCAACATGATGGGCAAGGCCATCACGCTTCGCTCGATCGACCCATCTGACCGCGCCATCGTTACCTCGACCATCGTCGACGGCACCAACAACGGGATCGTTATTCAATGCGTGAGTGGTGAGAACGCCGGGACCTTGATTGCGGGGCTGACGTTGAAGAACGGCAACGGCGCGTTTGGGCCCAGCTTTGGCGGCGGCGGCATGCTGAACGATGGCTCGAGTCCAACGATCGAGGACTGTGTCTTCATGCAAAACACGGGAGATCAGGGCGGCGGCATGCTCAATATCAATTTCAGTCATCCGGCGATCACGCGGTGCACCTTTGAGCAGAACCTCGCAACCGGTGCGGGCGGCGGCATGAACAACCGCAGCGGGAGCAGCCCGACGGTGACGGATTGCGACTTCGTGGAAAACACAAGCGACGGATCTGCCGGCGGCATGCTCAACATCGAATTCAACACCGAGCCGGTGATCACCAACTGTCTGTTTCGGGGTAATGTTGCTGCGACCAGCGGCGGCGCGATGGTGACCAATTCCGCCGCGCCCACACTGATCAACTGCTCGTTCCTTGGCAACGAGGCCACCGGCGGCGGTGGCGGCGGCGTTTCATTAGGGCCGGGCGACCCGGTGCTCTTGGGCTGCCTGTTTTCCGGCAATTCTGCCATCCGTGGTGGCGGCATCTTCTGCGGATCCAGCGCTCGCATGACCGCTGCGAACTGCACCGTGGTCGGCAATACCGCCGGCTTTGGCGGCTCCGGCGTCTATCTCTCGCTCACGGGCGACTTCTACATCCTTCAGAACTTCATCATCTGGGGCAATGTCACAGACAACTTCGTCGATGCGTCAATGTTTGCCGCCGATGTCGCCTACTCCCTGATCGAGGGCGGCTATCCCGACGGCACACACATCTTGAATGTCGAGCCGATGTTCGTTGACGCCGACGGTGGCGATGACATATTCGGCACCGAAGACGACGATCTGCGTCTCCTGGCTGGCTCGCCCTGTATCGACGCAGGCCTCACCAGCATCTACTCCTCTGGCGCCAGCGTCGATCTCGATGGCAACCCGCGCTTCGTCGACGATCCCGACACCTCCGACACGGGGAGCGGCGTTGGTCCCAAGGTCGACATCGGCGCCTACGAGTTCCAGGTCGCGGCCATGGTCTGCCCGGGCGATGCCGACGGTGACAACGACATCGACCTCGATGACCTGCAGGTGGTGTTGTTCAACTTTGGCGGCTCGGTCGCGCCCTTTGCCGACGGCGATGCTGATGGTGATGGCGATGTCGACCTCGATGACCTGCAGGTCGTGCTGTTCAGCTTCGGGACGAGCTGCTAGCAACGACGCAGGACATTTCTTGAGGGTATGGCGTGGTTGCCTTGGGCAACCACGTTTTCACATGTGCGGTGCGCGCCGCATGGTCACCCAAGGTGACCATGGCACGCGCGGCTACTCTATCTCGGTGGAACGGGCGTCTCGCCTGTCGTTCCTTCCGCATTCCGGACACCTCTCATCGCTGATGCCGGTCAAGTCGTAGCCGCAGTGGGGGCAGTGGCCTTCGGCGTGCTTCAACGGCGCGCGGAAGAAGGAGATGGTGGAGAACAGGGCGAAGGGCGCGGCAAAGATGTAAAGGGGAACCCACATCGCAAGACGAGGCTGGCCCTGTGCAGGCCGCTCGCTGATTCCCGGCGTCCATCGAAACGGTGCGCTGTAACTCGGTCTATACAACTCCCAGCCGCGGTAGCTCGTCGGTCGTGCATTGAAGTTGTGGCCTTGGGCATAGGACACACATCCCCGGGAAACCTCGACCGAGAAGAAGTCCAGCCCTGTCGCCGAGGCGTAGATGAACCAGAACCAGTTGGTCGCGAACGAGGTGGTGAGTAACGCTGTTGCGAGGCAAGTGCTTACCCAAAACGGCCAGCGCAGGCGGCGTTTGCGGATGAAGCGGGGGATGAGCTTCATGGTGTCATCGTAGTCAGGCGAAGCCCTCTCCCCGAACCCCTCTCCCACGGGGAAAGGGGGACAAGAAGCCACCTCACCAAGACAAGGAGAAAGGGGCGCCGGGCGCAGATGCGCCAGACGCCCCCTGGGGTTGTGGCAATGCTGAACAACTAGACGCGTCAGCTGGTGGGTTGGTTCCCACCAACCGGCGCGTTTTCAGAATCCCTACTTGTCCTGCTCGCGGATGCCCATGCCCGAGCGGTCCACGGGCTGCGGACGGTGCGGCGGGACGTAGCGATGCACAGAAATCTCATCGAGCATGAGCTGAATGGCTGCATCCAACTGGGGATCAGCCACTTCGCCCGGCGCGGCGATCATGAGCGCCGGATCGTCGATGACCTCGATGTCGGGGTCGACGCCGTGGCCCTCGATGCCCCAGGTGCCGTCCTTCTCGTAGTAGGCGAAGGTCGGTGCTGAGGTGTAGCCGCCATCGATGAGCGCGGGGTTGCCGGAGATGCCGACGAGCCCGCCCCAGGTGCGCATGCCGATGATCTTGCCAACGCCCGCCTGACGGAACAGCGCCGGGAACATGTCACCACCCGAGCCCGCGAGCCCGTTGATGAGCATGCACTTGGGGCCCTGCATCGAGTCGGGCGGCCACATCCAATCCTTGCCATCGCGCACAGCCCAGTAGTTGGTGACCGGGCGATTCATCAGTTCGATGAAGCGCGTCGGGATCTGCCCGCCGCCATTCCAGCGCTCGTCGACGATCAGCGCGAGCTTGTCGCGCTGGCCGTAGTACTGGCGGAAGAGGTCGGACTGGCCATCAACACCGGTGTTGGGCACATAGAGGTAGCCGACCTTGCCGTCGGTCTTGTACTCGACGTACTTGCGGTTGGCTTCGATCCATGCGCGGTAGCGCAGGTTGTTCTCGCCGCCGATGGGCTCGATGAACACGTCGCGCGCATCGTCATCGATGAAGGGCTTCTCGGAGACAGTGAGCTGCGTGAGCTTCCCGGCGAGGCCCTGGAACGAGGCATAGATGTCCTTGGTGGTGTCAATCGGCACGCCATTGACCGCAAGGATGAAGTCGCCTTCCTTGACATCGACGCCAGGCATCGACAGCGGGCCACGCGCATCGTGATCCCAAGCGGCGCCTTCGACGATGTTGGTGATCTTGTAGGCCTTACCCTCGTTGGTCGACACGAGTTCATAATCAGCGCCGAGCATGCCGCAATTCATCTGCGGCGGGTGCTCGCCCGTGTCGCCACCGAAGTAGTACGCGTGGCCGACGTTGAGCTCGGAAATCATCTCACGGATGAGGAAGCTCACATCGTCGCGCGTCGTGCAATCAGGAAGCATCGCGGAATAGCGGTCATACACCGCTTGCCAGTTCACGCCATGCATGTTCGCGTCATAGAAGAAGTCGCGCTGGATGCGCCAGGCGTCGCGCAGGATCTGGGCCCACTCGTCGCGCGGGTTGATCAGGCCGTTCATCGAATCCATGGGGACGGCCTTGCCCATGCTCTGCGAGGGCGCCGCCTTGATGACGGCAACCTTCGGGCGCACGCCGCCGCCGCCACGCTGGGCAGCCTGCAACTGCGACAGGTCGATCGAGACCGCTGCGAGCTGCTTGCCATCACCTGACATGGCGTAACCGACTGAACCGCCCACAACCTTGCGCTCGCCATCCTTCTTCTCCGTGATGTCGAAGAGTTGAATGGTGCCGAAGGGTTCGCCGGCGCGCATGTAGATGAGTTGGTTCTTGTCATTGACCGTAAGGCTTGAGAAGTTGCCATTGTCGATCGGCAGCATGATGCCGCGCGATTCGAAGCCGTCGAGGTCGATGACGACCGGCTCGTCCTTGTCCTTCTTCTTGGCGTCCTTCGCCTGGTCCTCATCGAGTTCGGTAGACGAACGTGTCGCGGTGAAGTGGAGCGTGATGCCCATGTCGGGAATCTCGACGGTGCCATCGACCATCTCACCATCCTTGACGGTGCACTTGGTGATCGACTTCATGCCGTTGGATTCGGATTCCTCAACGAACTCGCCCGAGCCCTCATCAAAGGTGACTTCGCCCAGGTCTTCCTTCTGCCCCATCGTCTCGGAATATCCGGTGATGTTGCCATCCTCGTCGACAGAGATCACGAGCATGAAGGAGATTTCATCCTCGGGCGAGCCCAGCGCCTTCAGCCCCGTCACCGTGCCTTCCCAAACGCCTTGCAGCGGATGGACCTCGGTGTCCGCGGCATCGTCTGAAGACTTGCCGTTGTCATCGTCCCCATCCTCGGAAGTGTCCTCATCGGCGTTGGCTTCGTCATCGTCAGCAGTGAACTCTTCTTCATCAACTTCCGGCGCCCAAGGGTTCTCCACCTCGCTGTTCAGGGGTACCGCGATGATGTTCTGCGATTCGTTGTACACGAACGTGAGGTCGATATCCGAGTACTCCGGTTGGAAGTGCATCGACGACACGTAGTACAAGAAATCGCCATCACGATCGAACGCAGGGTTGTTCGCATCGAAGAATGAGCTCGTGACCTGCGTCAGCTCGTCATTCTCGACGTTGTAGAGGAAGATCGCGCGCTGCTGATTGTCCGTGGACAGGGCAAAGGCGATCCAGTTCGAATCCTGCGCCCAGCTCATCGCAGGCTGTTGCGCGAACATGTCTTGGGCGACCTTCTTCGCCTCCCCGGATTCGACATCGAGCAGATAGACCGAGCCATCCTTCTCGCCATAAACAATCTTCTTGGAGTCCGGCGAGAAGTTGTGCATGTAGCGGTAGGCGTCGCCATTGTGCGTCAGCTGGCGCACGTCGCCCTTGCCATCGGACTGTTGGACGTAGATCTCGTACTCGCCGCTTCGGTCAGAGAGGTAGGCAACCCACTTGCCATCGGGCGACCAGATGGGGTCGCGCTCGGCGCTGCCGTCGGTGTCGGGCGTCAGGTTGCGCGTGATGCCCTTTTCCGCGGGGAGCGACCAGATGTCACCGCGCGCTTCCGCAACGACGCGCTTCCCGGTCGAAGAGATGTCGAAGTCGGCGCCGTAGTCCGCGTAGTCGACCATCTTCGGGCGCAGCGTCGGGCGATCGCCCGGGATCGTCACGTCCACGGTGCGCGTTTGCTTGGTGCCAAGGTCGAGCAGGTACATCTTGTCGCCATTGGTGAAGACGATCTCGCTCGGGCCGATCGACGGGAACTTGACGTCATAGTCCTTGAAGCTCGTGACTTGGTTGTTGCGCTGTGAGGCAACGTCATAGCTCCAGATGTTCAGGCGATGCTCTGACCCACCATCGGACAGGTAGTACAGCGTGCGTCCGTCGGGCGACCACATCGGGCGCGTGTCAGTGCCTTCCCATGTGGTGACGCGCCTGGAAGTCATGTTCTTCAGATTGAACAGCCAGATCTCGGACGCCATACCGCCGCGATAGCGCTTCCACGTGCGGAAGTCGCGGTTGTGGGGCGTGTATGCGAGCCACTCACCATTGGGAGAGATGGCGCCCGCGTCGCCATAGGGCACGGGCAGCGGCGTCGAGGAGCCGCCTAGCGCACTCACGGTGAAGAGCTTGGGCGCGCGCCCGAGGCCCGAGTACCCGTTGGATGAATACAGCAGGCCACCATCAGGCGTCCAATCACACAGCATCTCCGTGGCCGGGTGATAGGTCACGCGCTGGGCAATGCCACCGCTGACGGGAATGGTGTACAGGTCGCCGTCGCCTTCATAGTTGCCGAGGAAAGCGATCGTCTTGCCGTCCGGGCTAAAGCGAGGGAAGAGTTCCGGGCCCTCGGGGGCGGCGAGCTGCGTCGCCTGTCCGCCGCTCTTGGGCACGACCCACACATCATTGGCGTAGACGAAGCAGATCTGGGTCTGCGAGACGTCGGGGAACTGAAGCATGAGGGCATCGGGGCGAATCGCGTCCGAGGCCGCGCCCGCAGAGGCGGCAAGGATCGCAACGGCGCTCAAGACACCGGGCGTCAAGGCTTGCATGTGTACTCCTCCAATTAGCTGGGTGGACGGATCCGAATTGAGGCAGCGATCGCGCAGTGGTCCACAACCCGGGCGTCGCTGCTCTTGTTTGTTCTGATTTGGTGAATCAGAGTTGCAGTGTAGGCGAATTCGCACACTGCTTGCCCGCTGGCGTTTTCGCAGCAGCGGTCAGACTAGGGCGCGCTGGGGAGCGCTGGAACGTCGAGCGTGATCGTCAGCAGATCGGTTGTGCCAAACGCGCCGTAGGCGATCTCGATCTGCCCGCTCACGGTGGAGCCATTGGCCAGCGTGAAGCGCCCAAGGCGAACGTAATAGCTTTGGTCGCCGAAGGTTGCGCTGTCTCTCTGGGCGGTTGGGCTGGGCAAGCCGAACCATGCCAGATCAAGCTGAGTCCCCCAGTCACCCTCGGGAGGCTCGGCAGGCAGGAAGCCAATGAAGTCCGCAGAGGTCAAGGTGCCGAAGGCGAAGTAGCTGTCGAATTCCAGACACGGGGTCAAAGTGAAGAACAGGGGGTCGGGCGGCAGGTTGTCGCCCGCTGCATGCTGGAAAGGCGTACCCGGGCTGAACAACAACGGGGCGACGGCACCCGACGCGGGGTCACCTGTGGCCACCGTGACCAGCCGATGGGCATTGTCGGTGCGCCAGAAGAGGTCATAGGTGGTGCTGGCGGAGAGGTCGATGCCGGTATGGACGCCGGACACCGGAGCTTCGGTGCAGTTGCCATTGTCGACAGCTAGCCACATAAGGCTGTTGACGGGACCCGGATCGGGATCCGTTCCGGGGTCGGTGCCCGGGTCAGTACCGGGATCCGTTCCGGGGTCGGTGCCCGGGTCAGTACCGGGATCCGTTCCGGGATCGGTGCCGGGATCCGTCCCAGGGTCGGTGCCAGGATCCGTGCCCGGGTCGGGTTCGGGGGGCGGGGGCCCGTCCCAGCAGTCGGCACAGGAGGGAATGTTGATCGTTGTGGTGGTGGGCAGGCTGCCGCCCAGCGCGCCATAGGACACTGCGATCGAGCCGGTGACGCCGCCCGCTGTCGTGGGCACTGTGAAGCGCCCGATATGCACGTAGTAGGCGTCGTCGTCGAAGAGCGAGCGATTCTGCACCGCGTTGACGCCAAGTCCAAACCATGTGGCGCGCGCGGTTGGGTTGAAGTTCACACCCGACCCAGCTGGCAGGAACAACACCTCGGTGTCGTTCATCGCGACATAGGTATCGAATGCCACGCAAGGATCCGCCAGGAGTGCAGTGGTGCTTGGTTTGCGGTCGCTTCCGGTCGGCGCTTGATAGAAGCTGCCTGACACCGGCGCGATGCCTGTCGATGAAACGCCCGAGTCGATCGTTGTCACGCGGGCCGCAGCGTCGAAACGCAAGTACAGGTCGTTCGAGCGGTACCCCTCGAGTTCGTCGCACGCGCCATCGATTGTGACGTGACGCCAGCGCGCTTCGATGTTTGGCGGCGCGCCGCCTGTAATGACCGTGGTGCCGCCACCGTTACCCGAGCCGCCGCTGCTTCCAAGCAACCCGCTCAAGAGGTCTTCAAGTGAGGGTGGACGGCTCCCGGAGTTGTTTGCATTGTCGGCTTCCGTGAAGTGTCCCGGATCGCGAGGCGCTGAGCCTGGAATCGGCACCGCTTGGCTTACGCGGCCCCCGGTCGATTCAGTCAGCCCAAGCGACTGGTTGTACTGCTGCTGACGCATGCGCATCTGCTGCTCGGCGCTGCTCATGCCCGGAACGCGCATGGGAGGCTGGTCGACGGGTGTAATCGTCCCACGCTGAGGCGGGGTTGGGCGGCGAACGCTCGTGTCCGGACGCTCGCGGTTGTTGCGCCCCGCGGCTTGGGCGGTTGAAATGGGCGGCGCGCCCGAACCTGGATTGGGTCGCTTGGTCTCTGAGCGGGTCGGGGTGTCGCCACGCAGCGGCCCGGAGTAGGTGCCGATCCTTGGGGCGGAAGTGGTTTCCGGAAGAGCAGGCGTGGGTGTCGCACGGTCACTCAGCAGCGAGCGGTCGGAGGTCGGCGTTGCGCGGGGACTGCCGCCCGCAACTCGGCTCGTGAACCCTGCGTTGTCGGTGGGCTGTGCGTCATCCGAGCCCCCGCCGATGGACATCGTGGCAATGGCGACCCCGACGAAGAGCAGACCCAGAATGGCGGCAATTGGCTTGGTCATATAACGGGTGATCCCGCACTGTTATCGGTCATCGCGGGTTCAGGGCTGCCTTTGGGCTCCGAATTGTACCTTCGGCACCCGGTTCCGCTTCACAACTCTAGCTTCTGTTTGGGTTTCGGCGAATTTCAAAGTGTTCTGGATGCACGTTTCAGATAGCATGCGTGTCCGATCCGCCCTGGGCCGAGAAAGGCAGGGTGGGGCGACAGGGCCCCAGGCATGACTCCCAGGGGCCAATGTGGGTGTCGACGAAGAGGGATGTGGAACATGAAGCGAAGTGGTGTGTTGGGGTTGGTGGTTGCGGTCTGCGCGGGAACGATGGCGCCGAACGCGATGGCCCAGCTGCGGGTGGCGAACTGGAACATCTCGAACTACAACGGCGGGCGGGCTGCTGACCTGCAGACGTCGATCTACGAGTCTTTCAATGGCGAGGCGATGGCGCCGGACATTTTTCTTTGTGAAGAGTTCCTGAGCCAGGCGGCAGTGAACAGCTTCTTGAGCATTCTCAACACAGCGCCGGGCAGCCCAGGGGATTGGGCGGCGGCACCCTTCAACAATGGCAACGACACCGACAACGCGATGTTCTATCGCACGAGCAAGGTGGACTTTCTCGGGATGACCGTGATTCAGATCGGCGCCGGTCCGCCGCTTCCGCCGCGCGATGTCAATCGCTATGACGTGCGGATCAAGGACTACGCGGCCCCGGAAGCGGTCATCGCGCTCTACGCGAGCCACATGAAGGCGGGCTCAGCAAGTTCGGATCAGGACCGGCGGTTGATCGAGGCGCAGAACATTCGTGCCAACGCTGAGTCTCTGCCGGCTGGCTGGAATTTCATTCTTGGGGGCGACTTCAACATTCAAAGCTCGTCGCAGTCGGCATACGTTCACATGACATCGAGCATGGCGAACAACGACGGGCGGCTGTTTGATCCCATCTTCACGCCTGGAAACTGGAACAACACGGGCACTTTTAGGTTCGTGCATACACAGGATCCGATCGGCGCGGGCGGCATGGACGACCGTCACGACCAGTTGCTGGCGAGTTTTTCGCTCGTGGACGGTCTCGGGATGGATTACATCGGTGACGCAGCAATCCCCTACAGCACAACGACCTGGAACGATCCGAATCACTCGTATCGAGCCTGGGGCAACGATGGGACAAGCTTCAACACGACGTTGACGACCACGGGCAATTCGATGGTCGGGCCGGCGGTTGCGCAGGCGCTGATCAATGTCTGCGTGGGCGCAGGGCACCTGCCGGTGTTCATGGACATGCGCGTGCCTCCAAAGGTCGACGCCCCGCTGGTGATCGACATCGGCACTGTGGCGCAGGGTTCGTCGGTCGACGCGATGGTGCCGGTCGACAACGCGGGCGATGTGGCGCTGTGGTCGGCGAATGGCATTGCCGACCTGAACTACACCCTCTTTGGTTCGAGCGGACTGTCGGTCACGTTTGGCAACTACGTTGCGGCCGCGGGCAGTGGCAATGTGCATGTGGTCGGCGTGATGACCAACATCGTGGGCCCGATCGACGAGACGGTTTCTATTGTCAGCGATGACATTGATGAGCCCAATCGGATGGTGCAGATCATTGGCAATGTGGCCAGCGTGGTCTGCCCGGGTGATGCCGACGGCAACAACGCGGTCGATCTCGCGGACGTCAACACCGTGCTGTTCAACTTTGGCAATACGGTGACGCCGGGCACGAATGGCGATGTGGATGGCAATGGAATGGTCGACCTTGGCGACCTGAACCTGGTGCTGTTCAACTTCGGGAACGTTTGCTGATTCGCAAGGCTGGGTCGGCTTAGCACGACGAGGCCATCTGCATGCCCGCTCCACCTTGCAATGGTGCAGCGGGCATGCTGTCATATGCGCCTCCGCCGCTCGCAAGCCCGAAGGAGTGTTGCAAGATGCCCGAGTTCGATCCGCTTGAGGCGTTTGCCGACGTGCGCCACGAGTTTGGTGAGCATGGCGGCGTCAATATGTCCATTGAGGCAAGCACGACGTTTACTGTCATGCACGCCGGCACGATGCCCGAGATTTTCCAAGGGCGGCGCGGGCCCGACACGGGCGGGTGCTACCTCTACGGGCGGCACTTCAATCCCACGGTGTATGTGCTTGGTCGCCAGATGGCGGCGCTCGAGGGGGCGGAGGCAGGCTATTGCGCGGCCAGTGGCATGGGCGCGATCGCTGCGACCGTCATGCAGTTGTGCAACACAGGCGAGCATGTCGTCGCGGGGGACACGCTGTACGGCGGGACCTACGCGCTGCTCAATGACTACCTGCCCGCAAAGGCGGGGATTCGAACGACATTTGTTGACGCTCGAGATCTGGCGCAGGTTGATCAGGCGTTCACGGCGAAGACCAAGGTGCTGTATGTCGAGACGCTCAGCAACCCGACGTTGCGCGTGGCGGACATTCCGAAACTTGCGGAGCTTGCGCATCGGCACGGGGCGAAGCTGGTCGTCGACAACACGTTTACGCCGCTGGTGGTCTCGCCGATCCAGCTCGGCGCCGACGTGGTGGTCTATAGCGCCACGAAGTTCGTGAACGGCGCGTCGGACATCATTGCAGGGATCATCTGTGGAAGCACGGAGTTCATCACGAGCTTGATGGACTTGCACCTGGGGTCGCTCATGCTGCTGGGGCCCACCATGGATCCGAAGGTGGCGTTCAGCATCAGCTTACGCTTGCCACACTTAGGATTGCGGATGGCCGAGCATAGCCGCCGGGCACTGGCCTTTGCGCAGCGCATCGAGGCCATGGGGCACAAGGTTGTGTATCCGGGGCTTGAGAGTCATCCGGATCATGCGCTCTTGGCGCGCCTGGCGCACCGGGACTATGGATTTGGCGGCGTTTTTGCGTTGGACCTGAAGTCGACGGAGCGCGCGAACCAGTTCATGGAGCACTTGCAGAACACAGAGCGTTTCGGGTTCATGGCGGTAAGCCTTGGGTACTTCGACACCTTGATGTCGTGCTCGGCGAGTTCGACGTCGAGCGAGATGTCAGAGGAGGCGCGACAGTCCGCAGGGCTCTCACCCGGGCTCGTGCGCATCTCCGTGGGGTACACGGGCAGCCTCGAGCAGCGGTGGCGCCAGCTCGAGCGGGCGATCAACGCGGTGGGACTGCCGTAGGGCCGTACGTCGCGGCGGTGGCCCTGGTGATGCGGCCAAGCCCCCTGCTCGGGGTGGCGGGATTCGGCTAGAATCGGGATATCGAGCCGACAGAGGGTTATCGTGCGCGCCGATACAGGGACCGGAGCGCTTGCATCGCAGACGGGCCGGGGAGACCGCATGCCGACAACGACGACGCAGACCAGGGCTGGGAACAATCGGGCCAAGGGCTTGGCCGCAAAGCTGCCAGACAAGACGCTGCATGGGTGGCTGCGCGACTTGCTGCTCATGCGCGAATTCGAGCTGCGCACGATGGCGGCGTATCAGCAGGCGAAGATCGGCGGCTTCTGCCATGTCTACAACGGGCAGGAAGCCTGCGCGCTCGGCACGATCCGCAGTGTCGAGCCAGATGATCCGGTGATCACGGCCTATCGCGATCACGGGCACGCACTCGCACGCGGCATGGATCCGAAGTTCTGCATGGCTGAGATGTTTGGCAAGGTCACCGGCTGCGCCAAGGGCAAGGGCGGGTCGATGCACATGTTCGACAAGCCCAACTGGCTGTTTGGCGGGCACGGCATCGTGAGTGCGCAGACGCCCGTCGGCGCAGGGCTCGCGTTCGCCGCGCGCTATGAGTGGGAAGTGCTCAAGAAAGGTCTCGATGGCGGCAAGGCCAAGAAAAAGGTGTGCCTGTGCTATCTGGGCGATGGCGCACTGAACCAGGGTGCGCTGCACGAGGCGATGAACCTCGCCGGGCTGCTCAGCATTCCCGTGATCTACATCGTCGAGAACAACGGTTACTCGATGGGCACTGCAATTCATCGTGGCACGACGATGGCGAAGGATCTGGGGCGCAAGGCAGCGGCGTATGGCATCGAGTACCTCGAGTTCGACGGCATGGACATGATGGATGTGTATGACAACTTCAAGCCGTTCGCGGACGTGCTGCGTGATGAGCAGCGCCCGGGCTTCGTGAACCTGAAGACCTACCGCTATCAGGGCCACTCGATGAGCGACCCGCAGAAGTACCGCGAGAAGGATGAAGTGCTGACGTATCAGGAGCGCGACCCGATTGTGACGTTGAGTGACTATCTGCTCAACGAGCGCGAGAGCCTGACGGACGAGCAGTACAAGGACATGCAGAAGGACGTGAAGGCGCAGGTGCGCGCGGCGGTGGAGTACGCCGAAGAGAGCCCGGAGCCCGATCTCTCAGAACTCTACAGCGACGTGTATGTGAACCGCGAGAAGAACCTGAGCCCGCTGGGGCCTGATGTGTATGTCGAGGGCGCCGGCAATGCACTGTTGGAGGGGAACTGATGTCAGCAGTCATGGATGCAGTTGGTGCCCTTCCCCCTCGCACGGGCGATCGCGTGATTCAGTTTCGCGAAGCGCTGCGGGAAGCCATGAGCGAAGAGATGCGCAATGATGAGCGCATCTTCCTGCTTGGCGAAGAGGTGGCGCAATACAAAGGCGCGTACAAAGTCTCCGAGGGCATGCTCGAGGAGTTCGGGCCGAAGCGCATCATTGATACGCCGATTTCGGAGAACGGCTTTGCCGGGCTCGCGATCGGGGCCGCGATGTATGGGCTCAAGCCGATTGTCGAATTCATGAGCTGGTCGTTCAGTCTTGTTGCTGCCGATCAGATTCTGAACAACGCGCCGAAGATGCTGTATATGTCAGGCGGACAGTGGGGGTGCCCTGCGGTCTTTCGCGGCAACGACGGCGCGGGCGGGCAGCTTGGCTCGACGCACAGCTGGTGTGTTGAAGCCCTCTATGCAAACGTCCCGGGCTTGAAGATGGCGATTCCGAGCTGCCCGTATGACGCGAAGGGCTTGCTTGTCACGGCGATTCGCGATCCGGATCCGGTGTTCTTCCTCGAGAGTGAGCGCATGCTGGGCGACAAGGCGCATGTGCCTGAAGAGCAATATGCGATTCCGTTCGGACAGGCGTACAAGCATCGCGAGGGTGATGCGTGCACGCTCGTGAGCTTTGGGCGGCCTGTGAATTTCTGCCTGGAAGCCGCGGACGAACTGGCGACCGACGGCATCGAAGTTGATGTGCTCGATATGCGCACGATTCGCCCGCTCGATATTGATTCGATCATCGAGAGCGTCAAGAAGACGAACCGCATCGTGATTGTCGATCAGAGCTGGCCCTTCGCGGGCATTGCGAGTGAGGTGATGGCGCAGGTGTGCGAGCGCTGCTTTGACTGGCTCGATCATCCGCCGGTGCGCGTGACGACGGACGATGTGCCGACGCCGTATTCGAAGGTGTTGGAGCAGGCGTACTTGCCGAATGCGGGGAAGATTGTGAAGGCTGTGAAGGGGGCGCTCTGATGTCCATCGAAATCACCATGCCCCGCCTGTCCGACACCATGGAGCAAGGCACCATCGTGTCGTGGAGCGTCAAGGAAGGCGACAGCGTCTCGGCGGGCGATGTGCTGGGCGACATCGAAACCGACAAGGCCACGATGGAGCTGCAGAGTTTCGACGATGGTACGGTCGCGGCGTTGCTGCTCAAGGAAGGCAAGAGCGTGCGCGTCGGCACGGCGATCATGGTGCTTGCAGAGGACGGCGAGGACGCGGCCAGCGTAAAGGCGCAGTATGCCGATGGTGCCAACGCGAGCGCGCCTGCGAAGAGCGAGGAGACGGCAGCGGCATCATCGGGCGGGAGCGATTCGTCGAGCAATGGCGCATCGAGCACCGCCGTCGCGGAACCCGCGCACACGAGCAACGGCCATGGCGGCGGGCGCGTGTTTGCATCGCCCCTCGCCAAGAAGGTCGCGCAGGAACGCGGCGTGAATCTTGCCGGCATCGAAGGCACAGGCCCCGGCGGGCGCATCATTCAACGCGATGTCGAAGCAGCGGCGCGCGGCGGTGGGGCAGTTGCACCAATGGCAGCGCCAGTGCCCATGCCTGCGCCCGCGCAGCCGTCGCGCGGCGCAGCGCCTGTCGCAGCAACAGTGCCCGGCACTGCGTTCGACATGGGCGATGGCCCGATGCTGCAGGGCAAGACCGTGGCGCTCTCGAATATGCGTGCGACCATCGCACGGCGGTTGGTGGAGAGCAAGACGAGCGTGCCGCACTATCAGGTGACGGTGACGGCGCGGATGGATGCGCTGCTCGAGCAGCGGGAGCACATCAACGAGCAGCTCAAGCCCTATGGCGTGAAGCTGAGCGTGAATGATTTCGTGGTGCGGGCGTGCGCGAAGGCGATGTATCAGCACCCGTACATCAACGCGTCATGGGGCGAGTACGGCAAGAGCGTCCAATTCCATGGCGAAGTGAATGTTGGTGTTGCGATTGCGCTGCCGATCGATCAGGCAAGTGGCGAGGGCGGCGGGCTCGTGGTTGGCGTGCTCAAGCATGCCGATCGCATGGGGCTGCGGCAGATCTCGGCGAATACGAAGGCGCTGGCGATGAAGGCCCGCGAGCGCGGCTTGACGATCGACGAAATGTCCGGGGCAACGTTCACGATCTCGAACCTTGGCATGTATGGCGTCGAGCATTTCACCGCGATTATCAATCCGCCCAACTCGGCGATTCTTGCGGTGGGCGGCGCGATCAAGAAGCCTGTGGTGGTCGAGAAGGATGGCGTCGACACGATCGAGATCGGGCACGAGATGCAGATGACGATGTCGAGCGATCACCGCGTGATCGATGGCGCGATGGCTGCGCAGTATCTGGCGACGGTGAAGCAGATGCTCGAAGCGCCGATGATGTTGTTGGTGTGAGCTTCGCTCGTGTGCCATGGTCACCTTGGGTGACCATGTCTTGAAACTTGGTTGCAGACACGCGTGGTTGCCCAAGGCAACCACGGCACACGACTACTCGGGTGGTGGTGGGAAAAGTAACCAGTCGCCCTTGCCGCTGAATGGGTCGTTGCCGCGTTTGGATTCCATCGGCGCACCGTTGTCATCGACGCCATCGAACGCAACGGACCAAAGGCGGTACGAATCGCCTTCGCGGGCATAGTGGAACATGCCATCCGTAGCGTAGGGATCATCAGGCAACTCGGGCAAAATGTCTGGCACAAGTTGGGTCAGCGCCTCTGGGTATGCATCATTGCGTTCGCGGTGAACTTCAAGGGCCAGCATGAGTCGAATGGCCTTGTACCGTTGGTCAGCAAAGTCCATCAAGTCGGGCCTGCAAAGTGCGATCTCGATAAGTTCATCGATGAACTTGTTCGGCGTATTCACCGGCGCAATTAGATCACGCAGCGATTGCTTGCGTCGCTCGATGGGCGGCAATTGGACCCACTGATCGACAAGGTCAAACTTGTCGTTGATCGCCTTGTAATACTCGCCGTGGCTTGCCCACAGTCGCGTGAGAAGACCATAGCGCTCGATCGTACCAGTGGGATCGCCGTTGAAGTGGCGATCGAAGGTGTCGAGCAAGAGAAGCCGGCTGGCTTTCGAATCTCGCATCATGACTTGAGTCATCCGCAAATCGTGTGGGAGCGCAGCGAGAAGTTCGGACGGGTTGATTCCGCAGTTGCTTGCGATAGTGCGCGCGGTTTGAACGTGTGCGTATCGCATCATGCTGACGCCGGAAATGATGTCCATGCCGGAGCAGTTTTGAATTGATACATGGGCAGATTGCGTAAGGCGCCTCAGGTGTTGCGCCGTTCCAGCCCGATCGCGTCTTTGGAGCGCGAAGTCGCAGCGAGCCATCAAAAGAAAGCCGAGGGCCCGAACGTCCTCGGTGTTGCCGGAAAACACATGCGACTGGAGCGGAGGCCTCATCGGAGGCGCGCGAAAGGGCTCATCAAGAGATACACCGACATCGAGGTCGTCCAAGCGTTCGTAGGCAAGGCGGGTCGCCTCAAGGGTCAGTTCATCTCGGGGATCGATCGGGGGGTTTTGGTCGGGGAAGACGTAATCCTCCGGGAAGAGCAGTAGGAATACATTGATGTCGTCGGCTGTGCCCAGGTCGCCGAACACCTCCTTCGCCGCCGACTCGCAGTAGACCTCGCAAACGATTGCTTCGCCCTCGATTCGATTCCAGACCCCCTGGTCGTACGGCCCGATCTGATCGAGCATCGCGTTGTATTCCGCGACGTAGTCGCGATTGGGCGGCGGTGCGGGTTTGGTTGCAAGGCGAATCGCAAGTGTGAGCCCGCTCGTGAACAATCCAATGAGGACTGTGCGCGCGACCCAGCGCACGATGCGCTTGTCGGTCTCGCTCATGACCCGGAGTTTCACTTCAAACTCGCAACAAACGCCCCGACCCGCTCCACGCCCTGCGTGATCTGCGCTTCGTTGCACGCAAAGGTCAGGCGGCAGCAGTTGGCGCCGGCGCCGCCGAAGTCTTCGCCGGGGACGACCGCGACAAGATGTTCTTCGAGCAGTGCTGCGGCGAATGACATCGCAGAGACAATCAGCGCGCCGTTGGGGGAGCGCTTGCCAAAGTGTGCTGAAACATCGGGGAAGCAGTAGAACGCGCCGACGGGCGCGGGGGTGACAAGGCCTGGGATGTTGCTCAGCATGTCGTGCATGAGCTTGCCGCGGGAGGCGAAGGCGCGGCGGCGTTCTTCCACGATGGCATCGCACGCACTGAATGCAGCATCAAACGCGGGCATGAAGAAATCGGGCACGGCGGTTGTTGATTGCGCTTGCAGCTTGGCTGCGCCCTTGGCGACGTCGAGCCCGTATTGTCCCGAGCCGGTGAAGTAGCCGAGCCGCCAGCCGGTCATGGCATAGGTCTTGGATAAGCCGTTCACCGTGATCACGCGCTCGGCAATCGCAGGGATCGAACCAATCGAGAAGTGTTCGACCGTTTCATTTGGCGCGAGTTCGGGATAGATCAGCTTGTCGTAGATCTCATCGGAGATGACCACGAGGTTCGGCGCGATGGTGTTCGCGGCGCGTTCGACGACGGCTGCGAGGGTGCGGAGGTCGTCGGGGGTGTACATCGTGCCGCAGGGGTTGGAGGGGGAGTTGAGAAAGAGCAGGCGCGTGTTGGGGGTGATCGCGGCTTCGAGCTGCTCGGGGGACATGCGGAAGCCCGAGTCGGGGGTGGTGTCCACCTCGATGACTTTCGCGCCGGCGAGTTCGGCTTGCGGGGCATAGCTCACCCATGCGGGGACGGGGAGGATGGCCTCTGCGGGTTGCTCGCCCGGCTTGGGGGGGTCGACCAGGGCCTGGATGATGTTGTAGAGGCAGTGCTTGCCGCCAGCGGAGATGACGATGTGGTCGGGCGAGGTGTCGATCCCGTTCTCGCGGGCGAAGCGATCGGCGATGAGCTTGCGGGCGTCAAGGGAGCCCGGGACAGCGCCGTAGCCGGTGCGGCCGGCCTGGATGGCCTTCCAGACGGCTTGCTTGATGGGCTCGGGGGTGTCGAAGTCGGGCTCGCCGGTTGAGAAGGTGAGGATCTGTTTGCCCGCGAGCTCGAGGGCCTTGGCTTTGGCGGCGACCGCGAGGGTGCTCGATGGCCGCAGGGATTCGACCCGTCTGGACAGGCGGAGGCGATCTGCTTGGGTGGGTGTGGACGCCACGACGGGGACTATATCGACGGGGCGGGGCGGACCCCGAGAGCGCCGCGAATTGCCGGGCGGGTTGGGGATCGCTATCCTTGGTTCCTGGAAGCGGTTGGAGAACACACAAACCAAGTGCGGGCGGCGGCGAAGCTTCGCCAAGGCCCAACGGATGTTGGCATGATTGCACAGGAACGTAGGACGCAGTTGGTCAAGGACTACTCCCGTCACGATGGCGACACGGGGTCGCCTGAGGTGCAGGTGGCGATCTTGACTGAGCGGATCCGTGATCTGACGGAGCACATGAAAGACCACAAGCACGATTTCCATTCGCGCCGTGGTCTGCAGCTGATGGTGTCGAAGCGCAACCGGTTGTCCGCGTATCTGAAGCGGACGGACCGCGAGCGCTATTTGAAGTTGATTGAGCGATTGGGCCTGCGCAAGTAATCGCGCGGGCATTGACGTACAGCAGCATCGCCAGGAGCCGCCGGCGCGCGGCGGCTCGGGGTGCTGACAACAAACTCGTTCTGGCTCGTTCGCCCGCGGACAGCGTGGGGCAATCGGCGCGATCGTTGATGAGGCGCTTCTTGCCTCCAGCTCTTCGGCGCGGTGGGCGAGTCAGGGTGAGACCCGGCGCACGCGGATGTGCGGCAGCGCGACCCGATGAAGGACGCTGTGCATTGGCGAGCCGGTGATGCCGAAGGGCATTGCACATGGCATATCACAAGGTCGAACGCGAAATCGGCGGACGCACGTTCTCACTCGAAACAGGCAAGATCGCCAAGCTCGCCAATGCGTGCGTACTGGCGACCTACGGCGGCACGCAGGTGCTCGCCACAGTGGTGCGGGCCAACCCGCGCCCGGGGCTCGACTTCTTCCCCATGCAGGTCGACTATCGCGAGAAGCTGCCAGCAGCCGGCAAGTTCCCGGGCGGATTCCGCAAACGCGAGGGGGCGCCGAACGAAAAGGAAGTCCTCACCATGCGCATGATCGATCGCCCGATCAGGCCATTGTTCCCCAATGGCTTCATCGACGAGGTGCAGATCCAGTGCTGGGTGTTCTCGCATGACGAAGAGAACGATGCGGATGTGATCGCGGCATGTGCGGCGTCGGCGGCCTTGGCCATTTCGAACGCCCCCTTCGAAGGCCCAACCGCGACGGTGCGCGTCGCCCGCGTCTTCACTGACGAGGGCCCGGCGTTCATCATCAACCCGACCAATACCCAGATGCAGTATTCCGACCTTGACCTGGTGCTCGCCGGTCACAAGGACGGCATCAACATGATCGAAGTCGGGGCCGCGGAAGTGCCCGATGAGGACGTGCTTGCTGCGATGGAGTTTGGCTACGGATACATCGAAGAGACGCTCGCGTTGATCAATGACCTGGTGAAGGTTGCGGGTCAAGAGAAGGTGCTGGGCGACAACATTAACCTGCCCGACGAGGACATCGTTGCCGAGGTCAAGAAGCTCTGCGAGAAGGAGATGCTCGAACTTCGCCAGATCAAGAGCAAGAACGAGCGTGGCGATGCGATCAACGCGCTGCGCACCAAGGTGCTCGACGAGCATTTCCCCGAGAAGGACAGCGGCACCTATGGCGAATGGGCGACTTCGACCAAGCGCCGCGCGATGGCCAAGGAGGCCTTCCGCACGCTCGAGAAGAAGTGCACGCGCAAGCTGATCGTCGAGAAGGGCCTGCGAGCCGATGGGCGCGCCCTTGACGAGATTCGTCAGCTCGAAATGGAAGTCGACATCTTCCCCGAGACGCACGGCTCGGCGCTCTTCCAGCGCGGCGAGACCCAGGCCCTGGTCACGTGCACGCTTGGCACAGCCAAAGACGAGCAGGTTGTTGACGGGCTCATGCCTGAGTACTCCAAGAAGTTCTATCTGCACTACAACTTCCCGCCCTTCTGCGTGGGCGAGGCGGGGCGCATCATGGGTCCCGGACGCCGCGAGATCGGCCACGGTGCATTGGCGGAGCGCTCGCTTGCGGGCATCATGCCCTCGCCGGAAGACTTCCCGTACACCGTGCGCCTTGTGAGCGACATTACCGAGTCCAACGGCTCTTCGTCGATGGCGTCCGCGACGGGCGGCTGCTTGGCGCTCATGGACGCGGGCGTGCCGATCACGAACACCTGTGCCGGCATCACGGTCGGGCGTTTTACCGACGAGTCGGGCAAGAAGGTCGTCCGTGTCATGGACATCATCGGAGAAGAAGACTTCTTCGGTGACATGGACTTCAAGATCGTCGGCACACGCGAAGGCATCACAGGCATTCAGCTTGACCTCAAAGCGCGTGGCTTGAAGATGGATGAGATCCGTGAGTGCTTCGAAGAGGCGCGCAAGGGCCGCTTCGAGATCATCGAGAAGATGGAAGAGGTGCTCGAGGGGCCGCGCGAGGATGTGTCACCCAAGGCGCCGCGCATCATTTCGCTCCACATCGATCCGGACAAGATTGGCAAGCTGATCGGCCCGGGCGGCAAGACCATTCGCGCGCTGCAGGAGAAGTGGGGCGTGACGGTCGATGTCGAAGACGATGGCACCGTGCAAGTGGCAGGCACCGGTCGCGATGCGATCGAAGGCGCCAAGGGCGAGATCGAAGCGCTCAGTGCGGTCATCAAGGTTGGCACTGTCTTTACGGGCAAGGTTGTGGCGCTGAAGGACTTCGGCGCATTCGTCGAGCTTGCCCCGGGCACCGATGGCATGGTGCATGTTTCCGAGCTCGCGCAGGGCTATGTGAAGCATGTGACCGACGTGGTGAAGCTGGGCGACGTGATCAAGGTCAAGGTCATCTCGGTCGACGATCAGGGTCGCATCAAGCTGAGCCGCAAGGCCGTGCTGGCTGAAGAAGGCCCAGCCGACGAAGTCGAGGCCGACGTCGAAGAGGAGATGGCCGAGGCAAAGTAAGCCCGCAACGGGCATTTGATGGTTGCAGAAGCGGTCGCACCAGTTGCGGCCGCTTTTTTCATTCCCTGCGTTGGAAATCGAGCAAGTTTGGCATTGTGTGTTGGGAGCCCGTCCGGATAATGGTGTTGGGCGCAGCGGTCCCACGGCGCGGGAGAGCTCGCCTAGCAAAAGGAGGGGCCAACATGTGGTTGCTGCGCAGCGTTTGGGGATGGCTTCGGATTGGTTGGCTTCGTCGATGCAGGGGGGCGGCGGCGCTTGGCCTTGCACTTTGTCTGACCGCGCCCGCATTCGCCGGCACGCAATCAGTCGCCCGTCAGTGGAACGAAGAACTACTTAACGCAATTCGCCACGACCTTGCACGGCCCACGGTGCATGCGCGGAATCTCTTTCATGTGTCGGCGGCGATGTGGGATGCATGGGCGGCCTATGACGACGTCGCCGATCAGTATCTGCACCACGAAAAGCTGCCAACGACGAACGCTCAGGCCGATCGTAAGGAAGCGATCAGCTACGCCGCATTCCGGTTGCTCTACCATCGGTTTTCGACATCGGTTGGCGCTGCCGACGTGCTGCCGGCGCTGATCAATCGCATGGTCGCGCTTGGCTATGACATTACCGATTCGTCAACCGTAGGCGACTCGCCCGCTGCGCTGGGCAATCGCATCGCGGCCTCGTATATCGCCTATGGCCTGACCGATGGTTCGAATGAAGCCAACAACTTCGCCAATACGTCGTACCAGCCGGTGAACGAACCCATCGTGCCCGATCTGCCCGGCAATCCGGACATTGTCGATCCGAACCGATGGCAGGAAATCAGCCTCAACTTCTTTGTCGACCAGAGTGGGCACGTTATTCCCTTCGGCTATCCGCCGGCGCTGAGCCCGGAGTGGGGGATTGTCAAGCCGTTCTCGCTTGAGCTGCAAGAAGCAAACGTGTATTCCCGCGATGGCTTTGACTACTGGGTCTATCACGATCCGGGCCCGCCGCCACATGTGAACGGCGTAGGCGACGACTACTACAAGTGGGGCTTTGAGATGGTCTGCGCATGGAGCAGTCATCTTGATCCGACGGATGGCGTCATGATCGATATTTCGCCCGGGTCGATCGGCAACACCGCCTTGCCGGACGTCAATGACTGGGCGGCCTATTACGACTTTGCCAACGGCGGCGACATCGGCACGGGCCACCCGATCAACCCGGTTACTGGCTTGCCCTATGCACCGAATGTCGTGCCGCGCGGCGACTACGCGCGCGTGCTCGCGGAGTTCTGGGCCGATGGACCAAACTCCGAGACGCCGCCCGGCCATTGGTTCACGATTCTGAATTACGTCAATGATCACCCGCTGTTCGAAAAGCGCATGGCGGGTGTGGGCCCGATCCTGCCCGACCTCGAATGGGATGTGAAGGCATATCTCGCGATGGGTGGCATGATGCATGATGTCGCGATCACCGCATGGGGCATCAAGGGATGGTACGACTTCATCCGACCGATCTCAGCGATTCGTTGGATGTGCGATCAGGGTCAGTGTTCAGACCCAGGTGAGATCTCATACGACCCAAGCGGCATTGACTTGCATGCAGGGCTCATCGAAGTGGTGACGGCCGCGAGCAGCGCGCCCGGCCAACACCACGAGCATCTTGCGGCCCACGTTGGCAAGATCGCCATCAAAGCGTGGCGCGGGCCCGAGTTCATTGCGGATCCTGCGACGGACGATGCGGGCGTGGGGTGGATTCTCGCGGAGAACTGGTGGCCCTATCAGCGCCCGAGTTTCGTAACGCCGCCGTTCCCAGGGTTTGTGTCGGGCCATTCGACGTTCAGTCGGGGCGCATCCGAGTTGATGACCTTGCTGACCGGCTCAGCGTTCTTCCCGGGTGGGTTGGGCGAGTTCCACTGCCCGCAGAACCAGTTCCTCGTCTTTGAGGAAGGCCCGAGCCAGGACATCACCTTGCAGTGGGCGACGTATCGTGACGCGTCGGATCAGACATCGCTGTCGCGCATTTGGGGTGGTATTCACCCCCCCGCAGACGACCTGCCGGGGCGACAGATCGGTCAGGTGATCGGGCCCGAGGCGTTCAACTATGCGGTGCAGTACTTCGAGGGCGTGGCCTGCCACGGCGACGCGAACGGCGATGGCGCCGTTGACCTCGACGATCTGCAAGTTGTGCTCTATACCTTTGGCACGAGCGATGTTGCGGGCGATCTGAACCACGACGGCAACACAGATCTCGACGATCTCATGGAGTGTCTGACAGCGTTTGGTGGCTCCTGTGGGCCGACGTGATGGCACATGCCTCGGGCTCCTGCGACGCCTCGGGTGGCGCCGTCAGTTTGCCCAGTTTGAACTCCTATCCGGAGCGTGATAGCTTATGGGACGTGTCGCGGTGGCTGCATTTTGCCCCGCGCGTTCGAGGGGTCCCGTTGGGGGTGCGGCGTGGTGCGCGCTCGGGCTCAATGCGAACGTGCGAGCAGCGCGCAGCGGGGAGGCCCGATGAAGGATTCGCCGGGAACGACGGTGTTGCAAGACGTTGAAGGCACGGTGAAGTGGTTCGACCCGCGCAAGGGGTTCGGATTCATTGTCGGGCCTGAAGAGCAGGACATTTTCGTCCACTTCACGCAGATCGAGGGCGATGGCTTTCGTGTGCTGAAGGATGGATGCCGCGTGCGCTACAGCGCAGAGCGCGGCGACAAAGGCTGGCATGCGACCAAGGTCGAGCGCATCGACGAGCCTGATGTGCGCGTGCGATCGGTCGGTGTGTCGACCCGCAACCCCAGACGGACAGTGTGATGCGGGCCTGGGCGTGATGTTCCGGGCGCGGATACTGTCTGTGCGATGAACGCGTGGTGGTCTGGCGCATTGGTTGGCATGGCGCTCGGCGCGGTGGTTGTCTGGGCCGCGACGCTTGCTGTGGCGCGCCGCCAGTATCGGCGCGTGCGTGCGGCGGAGCGTCGGGCGCGCAATGCTGAGCGCCTGGCCGAAATCGGCGCGATGACCGGCGGGCTTGCTCACGAGATCAAGAACCCGCTCTCCACGATCGGGCTCAATGCAGAGCTGCTGAGCGAGGGCATCCGCGATTCGACGCTGGGCGAGGATGAAAAACGCCGCCTGGTCGCGCGCGTGGGGTCGCTTTCGCGCGAAGCCGAGCGGTTGCGCGACATTCTGGGCGACTTCCTGAAGTTCGCGGGCGAATTGCGTCTGGACCTTCGCGAGCATGATGTCAACGAAGTCGTGGAGGAGTTGATCGATTTCTACAGGCCCCAGGCCGAGCACGTGGGCGTGCGTCTGCGGGCGGAGCTTGGCCCCGGGCCCATGCCCGCGCAATTGGATGCGGACCACCTGAAACAGGCGCTGTTGAATCTGCTGCTCAATGCCACGCAGGCAATGACGGGCACGAATGTCGCCAACCCGAACGCCACGATGGAACTGATCGTGCGCACGCACGCGGCGAGCGGCCCGGAGCAAGGTTGGGCCGTGCATGTAATTGACACCGGGCCCGGCATTGCCGACGACGTGCGGGCGAGCATCTTTCGCCCATACTTCACGACCAAGTCGGGTGGCAGTGGGCTGGGCTTGCCCACAACCAAGCGCATCATCGAAGCGCACCACGGCACGATCGATGTGCATACCTCGCCAAACGCAGGCACGGACTTTGAAATCGTCCTGCCGCGCGCGGGCGCTACATCTACTTCATGACGCGGGCGGTGATCAGGGCGGCGAGCTCGAGCTCCTCACGCGAGTTCAAAATGTCCGGGCCAAAGCGGACGTACTTGCCGCGTGCGTCGGTGTTGACGCCTTCTTCGCGGAGGGCGTCGGAGAGGGCCGGAGCGTTGTGATGCGGGAGGAGTGAGAACGCGCCGAACTGGGCGGGCGGATCGGGGTCGAACATGTCCACACCTTTGCCGTGGAAGATGTCTCGCATCAAGACTTGTTGCTCGATCGAGTACATACGCAGCCGTTCGACGCCGATCGCGAGCATCAGTTCCATGCCGGCAAGGGCCTGGTAACACGTTGAGAATGGCGAAGTGGATTCGAGCCATGCATCGCCGCCGGGTGCGAGCAGAGGTTTCTCAGTGCGCTCGTATTTGAACGTGTCCTTTTTCGCGAACCAGCCCGTGTCGAGCGTGCGCAGCGCACCGGGTTCGTTGTCGTGATCGAGATGGCGCGGGTTGATGTAGAGCCAGCATGCGCCGGGGCCGCCGCGGATGTACTTGTACGAGCCACCGATGGCGAAATCGATCCAGGGATTCCACCGATCCAGGCAGGGCGGCACGACACCAACTTTGTGATAGAGGTCCGCGAGGACGAGGGTATCTGCCTTGTGGGCGAACTCCGCGATCTCCCACAGGGCCGCCTCCAGCACTTGGCCCGTCGAGAAGAAGGCCCCCGACACAACGAGCAGGTCTGGGTTGTGCGCCGCCACCGCGCCGGTGATGTCAGCCTTAGTCATGCATGGCACGCCTTGGCGACCACCTGATGCCTCCACCCAATGCACCTGCGCCCAGCCTTTGTCGGCGTACATCTTCAGGATGAAGTCGATGCTGTCAAATTCGCCCCGAGTGGCGACGATGGACAGCGGACGATCGGGGCGAAGCAGCGCATTGAGCACGGCCCGCAGGCCTTGCCCCGCGCTGGTCTTGGGCACGACGCAATCAGCGCGTTCGACGCCCAGCAGTGCGGCCACCAGCGCACGGAACTTGTCGCGCGCTTCCATCCAGCCGTCCCACGCGGCGTCGAGGTCTCGGTACCACAGATCGAGCGCGCCCATGACATCATCCGCAGTGCAATCCAGCGGCCGCCCCAGCGAGTGGTTCGCCAGATAGATCTCAGGCCGTCCAAGCTTCGGATGGATCGGGCGATTCAACACGCGCGAGAAGAGCGGCCAGATGTGCTCGCGCAACGCTTCCTCTGTCAGTTCCTCACCAAGCGCATCGGTCGCCGCGAGAATCTCGGGACGAATCAGGTGGCGCGGCGGAGCGTGCAAGTCTGTGGCCATCACACCGCGCCGATCTGCGTGCGCACGTCCCAGAGCTCCGGGAACAGACGGATTTCGACGGCCTGCTTGAGGAACGACACGCCCGAGCTGCCACCCGTACCGCGCTTATAACCAATCGTTCGCTCGACGGTCTTCAAGTGGCGGAAGCGCCACAGCGCGAATTGCTGGTCGACATCGATCAGCTTCTCGCACATTTCATAGGCATCCCAGTGTTGCTCCGGGCTCGCATAGATCTGCTTGATGACGCCCACAAGCTCGGCATTGGGTTCGATGGGCTGCGACCAGTCTCGCTCGGTGCAAACGCCAGGCACCGCCATGCCGCGCCGCGACAGGTGACGCAAGAATTCGTCATACAGACTTGGCCCCCGCAGGGCCTCATCGAGTTCCGTGTGGATCGTGGGCAGGTGCTTGAACACGCGGATCGCGTTGGTGTCCTTGTTGCCAAGGAGGAACTCAATTAGGCGGTATTGGTGGCTTTGGAAGCCGGATGCCGGTCCCAACACGCCACGAAACTGCGCGTAGTCGCTTGGCGTCATCGTTTCCAGCACGCCCCATTGCTCAAAGAGGTTGCGCTGGATGAGCTTCACGCGTGACAGGATCTTGAATGTGGGCTCCAAGCGATCGTTCTGTACTGCAGCGATCGCGGCCCGGAGCTCGTGGATGATCAGCTTCATCCACAACTCGGACGTTTGATGCTGAATGATGAACAGCATCTCGTCGTGGTGCGGGCCAGGGGAGCGAGTATGCTGCGCACTGAGCAACGTCTGCAGGTCGAGATAGCCTGCATAGTCGAGGCGGTCGGTGAAGTCGGTTTGGATCGTTTGCTCGAATGCGCGCGCCATGATCGCCGCATCATACGACGTCGCGTGCGGGCTACCGGCGCAGCGCCGTCTGCAGCGATGGCAGCTCGATCAGCGGCGTGGGGGCCGCCACCAGCGCACGGTGCTCAATGGTCGCTCGCTGCGTGGGGACATGTGCGCATCCCGCCGCCAGGATCATCGTGAGCAGTCCAAGGCACGCCAACACACCTCCCCTGGCGGTGGCAGAGCGAGCAGACAATGGCTTGGAGCGTGGTCGAGGATCTATCATGGGGGCTCCGCGGGCGTCTGCCCGCAGGTGGAAACCTGCGATTGGATGCCGCAAATGGCGCATGAGCCCGCCGGAGGGCTGGTTCTGGCGTAGCGTTTGGGAGGGTGATGGCGATGGTGCGGGCGGGTTCTCGCCCCTAGGATGGTCGCTGATGGCGGCCGGGTGCCCGGCTTCGCCTCGCAGAAG
>JAGQOH010000098.1 GCA_020427635.1 Phycisphaerales bacterium | reverse complement strand
CTCGCAGTGAGCAGGCTCTTGGACGATTCAGTAGACTACACTCTGTGGTATCGTGTGCGTCGCACGCCATGATAGCACACTTGGATTGGCTGGCGGACCTGCACCCCTGCTCTGCGTCACGACATTCTGACTGTTCTGTCCGAGTTCTCGGCAGCTGCCGGATCACAGGGCCTGCCACCGTCTCGTGCGGCGACCGCTCCGAGGCGGGCGGGGGAGGGCGTGACGCGACACGCCGTTGAGTACACGTCACAAGCGCCCCCGCGCATTGCCCTAACTCACGCTCCCTTCGTCATTTGCGACACGCGACCGTCAGCTTCCCAAGCTGAATGTCGTCGGTTCGAGTCCGATCGGGCGCTCCACTCCGCTTCCCGCCAAACGGCGGAACTCTGGCCTCAGCGCGCCACAGCTGGCTGCGTTCACGCACGACCCGAAATCGCCCCAACGGCGAGGTTGTGCGAGGTCATGCAGCAAACGGACGCTGTGACATCCCAACCCACGACTCAAGGCGCTCAGCATTCGTGGCACACCATCCGACGCGCTTGGGTTGCTCTAGGGCCTAACCCGGCGAACAGCCACAGGCCCATGGCCGCCCTGGACCCGCAGGACTCCGCCAACTCCGATGGGCGCATTGCAGTGGAGGGCAAAG
>JAGQOH010000097.1 GCA_020427635.1 Phycisphaerales bacterium | reverse complement strand
CCTGGCATAACGTTTTCGTGAACAATCTTTTTATAAGGCCGGAGCCCGAGGAGCTCCCGCATAACCACGTCGGGTTCACCGTCATCGCCGCCCCGGGCGTCACCGCCGACCCGGAGACGGACGGGACCAGGACGGGGACGTTTATCGTGCTCAACTTCGAGAAGCGGGTCGCCATAATAGGCGGGACGCAATACGCGGGAGAGATGAAGAAGTCTGTATTCACGGCGCTCAATTTCCTTTTGCCGATGGAAGGGGTGTTCCCTATGCACTGCTCGGCGAACGTCGGGAAGGACGGGGAAGTTGCTCTTTTCTTCGGGCTTTCGGGCACGGGGAAGACCACACTGTCCGCGGACCCGGGAAGGGCGCTCATCGGGGATGACGAGCACGGATGGCACGAGCGCGGGGTGTTTAACTTCGAGGGCGGGTGCTACGCCAAGGCTATAAAGCTGAGCCCGGAAACGGAGCCCGAGATTTACGATGCGTCGCTTCATTTCGGGACGGTGCTCGAAAACCTCGAGATAGATCCCGAGACGAGGAAGATAAACTTCGACAGCGACAGATACACCGAAAACACGAGGACGGCATACCAGATCGATTTCCTCAAAAATATCGTTCCATCCGGGACCGGTGGAGTTCCGAAGACGATATTCATG
>JAGQOH010000096.1 GCA_020427635.1 Phycisphaerales bacterium | reverse complement strand
TGTCCACAGGGGACGCCTGGGGCCGGGTGGGCGTGAGAGCCCGCTGGTAGTCGACAGGGGTCCTTTGGTGGCCCTGAGAGTTCCCGCTGCGCCCTGAGGTCTGGATCTGGAGGCCGGGGATGGGATGGCGGGCCATTAAGACATGGCCCCGTAGGTGGATCGGTGGTTGGGGATCTTCATCGTCCTCTGTTCATGGTGATGGCGTTCTGCGCCAAGGTGTTGGCACGTTCGTTTTCAGGATGGCCGGCATGGCCCTTGACCCACTGCCACTCGATGGCGTGCGGGGCTGCCGCTTCGTCCAGCCGCTGCCATAGGTCCTGGTTCTTCACCGGCTTCTTGTCAGCCGTTTTCCAGCCGCGGGCCTTCCAGGCCGGCAGCCATTCGGACATGCCCCGCTGTACGTATTGACTGTCCGTGGTGACCACAGCCTGCACGGGCCGCCTCAGCGCCTCCAGGGCGGAGATGACGGCCATCAGTTCCATCCGATTGCTCGTGGTGTCGGGCTCGCTGCCCGACAACTCCATTCTCTTGGTGCTGTTGCGCAGGATCGCACCCCAGCCGCCGGGGCCGGGGTTACGGCTGCATGCGCCATCGGTGAAGATTTCGACCACCCTGGGGGCCGAGGGTGTACTTGGGGAATTGATCGGGGTTGGGGTCA
>JAGQOH010000095.1 GCA_020427635.1 Phycisphaerales bacterium | reverse complement strand
GAGGGCGCTCGAACACGGTTGTCGATTCCTGCCGCGCTGCGCAGTCGCTGCCGAGCGCGGGCTGACCGCCCGATGCGCAGGTTTGGAGCCTGCGCTCTCCGAGTGTGCGGGACATGATCACCACCTCCGCTGCTATGCAGGTGAGCGCGAGGAGGCGGTCTCGTGAGCGCTCGGGTCGACACGGCCCTGGATCACGTGGCCGTTTCGGATGAAATGATGTCGTTGGACTCGCTGGTGAAGCATTTCCCGGCGGGCGGAGGGCGCACGGTGCATTCGGTGGACGGCGTGACGATCTCCGTGCGTAGGGGCGAGGTCCTCGGGCTGGTCGGCGAATCCGGTTGCGGCAAGAGCACATTGGCGAGGACGATTCTCCGGGCCTTTCCCTCGACCTCCGGGAGAATCACGTTTGAAGGTGAGGACATCACCAAGGTCAAGGGGGCCAAACTAAAGACGCTGCGTCGCACCATGCAGTTCGTCTTCCAGGACCCTTACGGCGCCTTCGACCCCCGCATGACCCTGGGTGCGAGCCTCGATGCTCCACTGCGGCACAACGGGGTCAGGGCCCGCAGCGCACGTGACAGCCGAGTTCGCGAGATGATCGAAAAGGTTGGGTTGGAGGAGGAGATCCTCCAACGCCTGCCCGCCCAGTGCTCTGGTGGA
>JAGQOH010000094.1 GCA_020427635.1 Phycisphaerales bacterium | reverse complement strand
GGCTCGCGTCCGGCGGAGTTGCGTCGGAACTTCCCATTGTTTTTGCAGGCTTTTCGCGAGTTGAAGCAGCGTCATCCCGGGATGGTGGGTGTTGTTGGCGCGACAACGGAGCAGGTGCGGGCGCAGTTGTACGAGCGTGCGAACTCGCTGGGTGGTTGGCCGGACGGCATGGATGTGCGGGTTGGTGAGACCGATCTGGTGGCGCGGTGGTGCGATCTGGCGATCGTGGTGTCGGGGACGGTGACGCTTCAGTTGGCGAAGCAATCCAAGCCGATGGTGATCGTCTACAAGACGAATAAGCTCTTCTACAACCTGCTCGGTCGATGGGTGATCTCGACGAAGCTGCTGTCGTTGCCGAATCTGATCGCGGGCAAGCAGATCGTTCCTGAGTTGATTCCGTATTTCTCGGGGACGGAGCGGTTGGTTGATGAGGCGGATCGCCTGATCAAGGACGCGGCGGCGCAGGAGCGTCAACGCCAGGCGCTGCGGGCGCTGACGGCGAAGTTCGACGGGAAGATCGCCAGTGCCGAGGCTGCGGATGCGATCGCGCAGACGGCGGGCGTTGAGCACCGGGCGCACGCGGCATTGCCCAAGAAACAGACCGCCGATCAGGACTGATGCACGCGCACGAGCGCGATGGTGGCGACGGCGTTGCCGATTCTGTCGGTGATGGCGAAGCGATGCGTGATGGGTGCTGAGATCGGCAGTCCCCTTTCGATGCACCGTTGATACCACGCTGATAAATCGTGCGAGGCTATGGGTTCGTCGGTGTTGAACATGATGAGGACGAGGGCGGCGTGGTGGATCGCTGACTCGGATGCGAGTTTGCGGATGTCGGCCATGGTCTGTGTGAGCATGACTCCGGAGTAGAGGGGGTTGGCGCGGGACCACCCGTCGGACATTGCGAACTGTGCGGCGAGCTTGACCTCGAGCCAGAGTGCATCTTCTGGTGCGACGCCCTGCTCGGCGAAGAGTGTGCCTGATTGCAGGGGGTCGGTGAGGTGGGTGTCGGGCGCGCGTATAAGGACGATATCGCAGCGGTCGCCGATTGAGCGCTTGGGGACGGCGCGCGATGCGGGGTAGCGCTGTTCGCGGAGGACGCCCAGACCGGTTGTTTCGAGGCCTGCACAGAGGATTGGGTGGAGGGGGAGTTCGTCGAGGGCGTCGATGCCGAGTGTTGCGTGTTCCTCGTCGAGTTCGTGTGCGCGTGCGCGGAGCGCGTCGGCGATGGATCGTGTGATGAGCATGTCGTCCCACATGTGATTGCAATAGAAAAGGGGGCCTGTTGGCCCCCTTGGTGATGCGGATTCCGATTATGTCTACTGGATGTCTTTGCCTTCGGCGACATCGACGAACGGTGGCGCCTTGTGCGGCGGATCGCCTCCCGCCTTCATGCGGGCGAAGTAGTTCTTGTACGCGCCCATTGCGACTGCGCCGAAGATGAGCATGATGGGGATGTTGGCCCAGAGCATGACGCCGGTGCCGAGCGCGGTGAGTTCGTCGAGTTCCTTGTCGGTGCGGATGAATCCGGCGCAGGCGACGAGAATAAGCGCGCAGTAGATGAGTCGGTAGGGCATGATTGATTTCTTGCCCAGGAGCCAGACCATGCCGTTTTCGCCGTAGTACGACCATGAGATCATGGTTGAGAGCGCGAAGAGCCAGCTTGCGATGGTGACGAGCCATTTGCCGAGGCCGGGCGTGACCCGATCGAAGGCATGGCTGGTGAGCGCGGCGCCGACGAGATCGTTGTAGAGGCCTTCCTCGGC
>JAGQOH010000093.1 GCA_020427635.1 Phycisphaerales bacterium | reverse complement strand
TGCCCGCCGCCGGAGCTCAAAAAGCGGTACATCGGGACGTGGGTGACCTGAGCGTTCGCCGCGCTTGCAAACCAACACCCCAGCCAAATACCGAGCACCCTATGTAAAGCCATCGCGCGCTCTCCTCGTTCACTCCTAGCTTAGAAGATGTGTGCTCACAAACCAAGGAAGAAGTCACAGGACGGACCCATACCGGCCCCTCACCCCGCCGGCCCAGGCACGCTACCCCTACTTCATCACCCCCCACGCTTCCATCACCCGGTCCCGCGCCTTCGCGTGGTCGACGATGGGCTCCGGATAGTCGAGCCTCGCAAACAGCCCCCCACCCGCGTGCTCTTGGGGGTTGTGAATCGCGTTGCCATCCTCCACGCCCGCAAGCTCCGGCACCCACGCCCGAATGAATTCCCCCTTCGGGTCATACCGCTTGCTTTGTAGGAACGGATTGAACACCCGAAAGTACGGCGCGGCGTCCGTCCCCGTGCTCGCCGACCACTGCCACCCGCCATTGTTGTTCGCCAAGTCGCCATCAACAAGCGACCGCATGAAGTGCTTCTCGCCAAGCCGCCAATCGAGCAGCAGGTGCTTGCTCAAGAACATCGCGACGATCATGCGCAGCCGATTGTGCATCCAGCCGGTGGCACTCAGACAGCGCATCGCAGCGTCCACCACCGGATACCCCGTCCGCCCCTCTTTCCACGCAGCCAGTTCCTCCTCGTCATCGCGCCAGGGGATGCTGCGCGTTTCGGTGCGGAAGGGTTGATGCATCGACACGCGCGGGAAGCCGACGAGGATGTTGCGATAGAACTCGCGCCAGATGAGTTCGCTGATCCACGTCGCCGCGCCTTTGGAGCCCGAATCGAGCCGATTGTTGTTTGCCTCAAGCGCCCCCCAGAAGCACTGCCTGGGCGAAATCGCGCCAGCCGCCAAGTACGGCGACAACGTCGACGTGCCATCCATCGGATACAGATCGCGCGCATCCTTGTAATCCGCGAGCCGCCCCTCAACAAACCGATCAAGCCGCTTCGCCGCTTCCTTCTCCCCCGCGGGCCAGCGCTCAGCCAAGTCGTTCGTAAAGTCAATCCCACTGACATGCTGCGGAATCTCGTCCGACGCAACATCGATCTCCGGTTGCTTCTTGGGCAAGCCAAGCACCTCGGGCGGCTCCCCCTCACGCCAATGATTGATCCACGCCTTCTTGAACGGCGTGAACACGGTGTAGAACCGTTCATCCTTCGTCAGCACCTCGCCCGGGCGAAAGACCACCTGATCCGTGAAGCGATGCACGGCGCGCCCCGCCTTCTCAAACGCCGCCTGCACCTGCTCATCCCGCCGCTGCTCATTGATTTCATACTCGTCATTGAAATACAGCGCGCCTGCACGGACTTCCTGCGCAAGCCAGCCAAGTGCCTTCGGTGCCTCAGCAAACGTTGGCGTCGTCACGATCCTCAATGGAATGTTGCGCTCTGCCAGCGCGTCTTGCAGCTCCGCAAGCGTGCGCATCATGAAGCCGACGCGCACGTCGGCCCAGTCGTGCGCCTGCCACTGCTTCGGGCAGATTGTGAACGCCGCAACCACCCCGCCGTTCGCGTCCTTCGACGCCGCTCGGCACGCCGCATCCAACGCCGGGTTGTCCCGCACCCGCAGATCACCCCGGAACCACATCAATGCGCGCATCGCCGGCTCCGGACGCAGGTCCCACCATCGCCTCGATCACTCACCCCGGTTGGCGACCAGGACACCGTCGGCACCGGGCGACGGCCGCTTATGGCTGCTGCGGTCAAGCCCTGACCAGGTTCACGGGCCACCCGTGCAACGGGCCCGGCCGCCAACCGAAGTGAGTGTGCGCTCACGCGCCAATCCCCGATCCTAGCCGATCATGCCCCCTCCGACCCCCTCCCCCA
>JAGQOH010000092.1 GCA_020427635.1 Phycisphaerales bacterium | reverse complement strand
CCCGAACCGCATCGACAAATTCATCTGAAATCAGCTACGAAAACGTCATTGCGAGGAGCGAGTCTTCGAGCGACGCGGCAATCTCGTCGCCACGAATCGTTCCTGTCAACGAGATTGCTTCGTCCGGTTTCCAGCCTCCGAAGACTCCGGCTGGAAATCCTCCTGTTAAGAAAGCGGTTGTGTTTTCGTGGTTTGTCATAGTATTTGGCCGGTTTGTGGGTCGAGCAGTTCGAGGCCGTGTTTTCTGGCAAGTCGGGCGAGGAGCTTTTGCTGGTGCTCGTTGTGGCGGCGTTCGTATTCCTCTTGGCCGGTCTTGATGTAGTCTTCGCCGTTTTTGAGCAGGTGGTAGATGAGCTTGGCAAGTTTATTTGCGGCGGCGGTGATTGCCTTGGGCACGCCGTGCTTGATGGCGATGCGCCGGTAGAAGGCGCCTAGGGCGCTGTCGCTCTTGCGTAGGCTTTGGGCGGCCACGCGTAACGCGGTGGCGGCGCGGCGTGAGACGTGACGGGTCTTGCGGCTTTTGATGCGTCCGCCTGTGATTTTGTGATTGGGGCACAGCCCGAGGTGGGAAGCGAAGTGTTTTGCGGTGGGGAAACGGGACATGTCGTGGCCTTGCTCGCTTATGACGGTGAAAGCGGTGAGGGCCTCGATGCCTTCTATTTGTGTGAGGTCGACGCCGGTGAGTGCGATGAGTTCGCCGCGCAGATCGAAGTGGGGTTGGTTCTTGCGGGGCTTGGCGCGGCGTTTGGCATGGATGGGGGCGGCTTGAGCGGCGCGTTCGACTTTTGAGGGCAGTGTCTTCAAGTGGGCTTCGAGCGCCGCGTCGCACCGGGCAATCTGGCCATGAACGAAGTCGTACCGCTCGACGGCCTGGCGCAGGAGAAACAGCAGGTCGTCCCGGTAGTGGGCGCTGAGCGCGGCCAGGAATTGTTCGCGTGTGCCCTTGCAGTTGGGGCGCAAATGCCCCAGGAGGATCTCGGGGTCGCGCTCGCCTGCGAGAATGGCGCGCACCATGGCCATTCCGCTGACGCCGCTGATATCACTGAGCACGGTGTGCAGTTGCAGATTCATTTGCGTGAGCGCCTTTTGCATGTGCTGGATGGCGGTGGACGCGTCGATCACGAGGGCGGCGCGGTGACGCCACAGGGTGCGCAATGGCTCCATCTGGGCGTCAGGGCGGAAGGCCGCGGCCAAGAGTCCGTGGGCGTGCAGTTGCTGCAGCCACTGGCAATCCTTGACATCGGTCTTGCGCCCCGGCAGGGCGCGCGCCTGGCGCGGATCCACCAGCTTCACCTCGATCTCTTCCTCCTCCAACACGCGCGCAAGCGCCACCCAGTACACACCCGTGGCTTCCACCGCCACGGTGTCCACGCGGCACTTCTTCAACCACTGCGCCATCGCCAATAGCTCGGGGGTGGTGCAGCCGAAGTTGCGCACACACGGCGAATCGCGGTCTTGGGGCACCGCCACATAATGCTGGCGCGCGCCCGCGTCGATACCGCCGGCATTGGGGTGGACCAGCGACAGTGTGGCTGACTCTTGCTTCGAAGTTCGGGTAGACTTGCCCACGAGCGCACCTCCTGTTGGGATGACGTTGACGTGGATCGACCGGGAAAACGAAGGGGCATTAACGGCCAGCATGCTGTTAAACGGGATGACGAACGCCGAACCCAGGGCGGCCGCCTCACCAATCAAAACCTCGCGATTTCCCACCACCAAACTCGCAATCGGGCACGAGCACCATTCGAGCGACGGGGACGAGGCCGACCACAACCTATCATCCCAGCAGGAGCTTTCTTTGTCTAAACCCCGACGCCGTCGGTCGGACACTCGCAATGACGATTTCGCAGCAATTCTTGACTGGTTTCGTTCATGGTCGGGGAAGCGGCTGCACGCGATCTCCGGATTACGACCGCAAACGCCCTCGCAGT
>JAGQOH010000091.1 GCA_020427635.1 Phycisphaerales bacterium | reverse complement strand
CACCTCTACGGCATCGAGCGCAATGATGTCGATTACATCATGGACACATTCACCGTCTTCAAGAAGCGCGATGAACAGGCCAACGATGGCGTCTACAAAACCAAGCAAACCATCCTCGACATCTACGATCAGATGGCCCGCGCCATCGAAACCGGCGAGCCTTGGGTGAGCCCGCTCGATCCGCCGCCCGGCCCGCCCGCCGACGCCGATGGCAACTTCATCCCGATGGCGCAGTGGGACCGCAACAACTGGCCCGCGCACATTCACCTGCCCAGGGACGGCGCGTCATGACAGCCGACATGCCCAAACGCCGCCCCGGCCCCTTCGGCCCCGCGATGGCCCTGCTCCCGAGCGGCCAAGAAGTGCTGCTCATCCCCGACAGCACCAAGGCCTGGGACGCGCTCGAGCGCATGATCGACGCCGACTTCTCACAAGTCCCCGTCACCGACGAGCATGGCAAGGTCACAGGCGTCTTCTCCTGGCAGTCATTCGGCAAGCGCGTGCTCGACCTCCGCGGCAACAGGATCGATGCCACCGAGCTTTGCGTCCGCGATTGCATGGAAGATGCCGTCTTCATCTCGCCCGACACATACATCGACACCGATTCTGCCACCGATTGGAGCCAGGTCGATTATGTGCTTGTTGGTCGGCCGGACGAGGTGATCGGCGTGCTCACCGTCTCCGATGTGTTCGGGCGGCTGAATGATTTCGCCGAGGCGTTTGTGGTGCTCTATGAAATCGAGCTCGACCTGCGGGAAATCATCAAGGAACTACTTTCCGTCGAGCAACTGGCCGCGGTCTATGAACAATTTACACAGCCCAATACTCCGCCAGTGCGCGATCTGCATGACCTGAGCTTCAGCCATTACCTGACGATCATTTGTGCGCGCGACCGATGGCCAATCTTTGAGCCACTTTTTGTCTCGCCGCGCGAGTTGATCCATGCCGACATGAAGCAGGTCAACGAGCTGCGGAACGTCGTCTTCCACTTTCGGCGCCAAATCACACCGCGCGATACCGACCGCATGCAGCGCTTCCGCGACAAACTTCGACTGGGCTGGCAGCAGCACCGGCGGCGGGCGGCGAAGGAAAGCGCGTGATTGGCAGATGTGCTGCCCGAAATGGGCGAAACAGCCATCCTTCGGCGCGAAATCAAGCGAAATCTCGTCATTTTCTGAGCTTCCTGGACGGCTTTGTGCGCAGGTCTCCCACACGATCGAGAAACCTCTGCAATAGCGCCGAAAGTGGCTTGATCTCCGGCGCAACACTTGGCTCATTGTGGGTGCATTCCGCGCCGGAGATTGCCCATGAAATCAGCCAAGGAAATCGACCCTGCCGAACTGAATCAATGCTCAATGGAGGAGTTGCACGAGCTCTGGCGCCAAACAATGCGCGGCAAGCGCCGCGATGCGCCGCCTACACTCCGGCGCAACCTCGTCCGCGAGCTCGCTTGGGAGATGCACGAACAACGCTACGGCCAGTTTGACCCCGAGACCAAGCGGCTGCTCAGGGCGGCGATGCGCGCCGCTGAACGGGAGATTCAGGCGTTGCGCGAGGGGCATCCGAGCGGCGGGCGCCCGCAACGGCCCCGCCCTCCGGCGGCGCCAAGGCGGCGCACCAAGCTCTCTCCTGGGACGAAGCTCATCCGCACATGGCACGGGAAGGAGCACGAGGTTGTTGTCGAAGGTGAAGCTCGGTTCCAGTATCAGGGGGACACATACGGCAGCCTGAGCGAGATCGCCAGGCTCATCACTGGTACCCGCTGGTCAGGGCCGCGCTTCTTCGGACTCGCCGGGCGCGGGAGGGGAGCCAAGACATGAGCGGTTCACAGGCCCCCCGCCTGCGATGCGCAATCTACACCCGCAAGTCGCACGAAGAGGGACTCGATCAGGCGTTCAACTCCCTCGACGCCCAGCGCGAAGCGGGCATTGATTACATCAAGAGTCAGAAACACCAGGGCTGGCAGGCTGTCGAGAAACACTACGACGACGGCGGCTTCTCAGGTGGCTCGATGGACCGGCCGGGGCTGCAGGCCCTCCTCACCGACATCGCCCAGCACCGCGTCGATGTGGTTGTGGTCTACAAGGTCGATCGGATCTCACGATCACTGCACGACTTCGCGCAGATCATGCAGAGGTTTGATGAGCATGGTGTCTCGTTTGTTTCCGTGACCCAGCAGTTCAACACAACGACGTCGATGGGTCGCCTCACGCTCAACATGCTTCTGTCATTCGCGCAGTTCGAGCGA
>JAGQOH010000090.1 GCA_020427635.1 Phycisphaerales bacterium | reverse complement strand
TTTGTGGGGAGGAGTGTACGGCTTTGGGAAGTGTGCACTTGACTGAATGTGGAAAGTGCACTATATAAAGCACATGAGGAGATAAGCCCATGTGCGATATTACAAATTCAATCTTTCACGACGAAGAATCAGCCCGCGCCTTCTTGGAAAAGGAGCGCTGGCCCGATGGCGTCGTTTGCCCCTTCTGCGAAAGCAAAAAACACGTCAAGGCGCTGAATGGCGCGTCGATGGGTTCGGGCTGGTATTACTGCAATGCGTGCGATCAGGCCAAGTTCACGGTTCGCACCGGGTCGATCATGGAGCGCAGCCACGTCCCACTTGCGAAGTGGGCGATGGCGTTCCGGCTGATGGCGTCGTCGAAGAAGGGCGTCTCGTCGAAGCAGCTCCAGCGGATGCTTGGGGTGAGCTATCGCACGGCATGGTTTATCGGGCATCGTATCCGCGAAGCTATGAGCCCTGCCAGCGTTGCGGAGACGGGGCCTTTGGGTGGCAAGGGCAAGGTGGTTGAGTCTGACGAGACCTTTGTCGGCGGCAAGGCGAAGAACGCTCACAAGAACAAGCCCATTCCCAAGAAGCATGCCGTGTTTGCATTTCGTTGGAACACTCGGGCGTCATTGGGCATCGACGACGTGGAGCGCACGTCCTTGATGATCCGCGCGGGCGTTGGCAAGCGCCTGACCTATCGACCGCCTGACAGCAGCAAGGACGCCTAAGCAGAAGGCGCGACGGTTTATGCGATGGCGGAAGAGAAACGGTTGACGTATCGAGGCGTTACCCTCCCTGAGGGGGTGACGCCCGCCATTGCACAGCAGTTTGAGGCATTGTTTGACGACTGGTGCGGCGATGCGCGTTATGTGTGCGGATTGCCTGACGCGGCGTCTTTGTTGGCGAGGGTATGGCCGATGCTTGAAAAGGCTTCAAGGTCGAGATCGGAGATGACCAGGCGCTCTTGTTCGGGGTCTGGTCGCATGGCAAAGTCACCTAAGAAGCCAGAGATCAAGGACGAGCCGGGCGCTGCTGAGCGCTTTGCGGAGATCGTGCACAAGGCGCTACGCACGCCACCGAAGCGGAAAGTGGCGGGACGCAACGGTCCCGCCACCCGTTCAGAGAAGAGCGATAAGCCCAGCAAGCGCCCAAAGGCACTTGGCTAGGTCGATCTTGATCTGAACATTGACCTGGAAGCGCATTTGACTGCCCTCCGGGTCGAGCCGGCCCAACCCCTGGGTTGAGGCAAGCGCCCCGTCGAACGGTATCAGAGCCCCGTTCACGGGATCATGGCCCTGTCGGCGATGGTCACGTGCCCACGCTGACAGTCTCCGGGTATCCGACAGCTTGTCACGGCAGATGCCGTGGTCTGTCGCCGGAGAGTTGCGGGTATCGAGGCAGGGGTGGCGGAGGGATACACCTTCGGGCCTGCCTCGGCCGCGAGGCTACACTGACTGATTCGAGCGATTCAGTAAAGTGCACACATCCCATACTAACGCGCGCTATCCGCGCTCGAGTGTGCGCGTCCTATCTCGGGAGACTTGCCGCATGGATAGCACGGCAGAGCTCAAGTCATTACTCGCTCAACTCGCGGAGCATCTGGACAGTGCCGAGGGGCCTGGCGGCGGGGCGATATGCCTCGATGCCATCGCCGAGCTCGAGCGTCTGACTAGACCCGCGCCTGAGCCGGGTAGTGGATAATCGTCCGAGACCGCGCGAAACCGGGCTGATTGTGGTACAATGTGTCACAGTCAGCCCGGAGCGCAGGACATGGGGAAAAGCGAGTTTCCACAAGCGGATAGGGATTTAGTGGCGCGGTCGCTACGCAAGCGGGCGTGGCTGTATGCCGCCATGGGCCTGCCGTCGCGGACGAATGATCAGCTAAGCACTGCCGACTGGGCCGATATCGCCGCATCGACTGAGATCGTAAAGCGTGGCGAGGCCCAGGGCGAGCGGTGGAAGCGGATTATTTTAGCGCTCGGCGGGGCTGGGGGCTCGGCGACATCGAAGGGCTTGGCGTTACGCGCATGGGGCGAATGGTATTACGGCGCGGATTCCCTGTACTGGCTAGAGCGGCTGGAATACGGCGTGCGCGGCCAGTGGCGGGCGGAGGACCAGCCGGACGCATGGAGTTGGGCCGCGCAATACGAGGCTGCGCTCGGCGGGCTAGGTCACGGGCCTAGCGTCCAGGGTCGGGTGACTGCGGCGCTGTTCGGCGAGGAACTGACGGCCGAGACCTGGCAACGGATCACGCGACCGAAGTGGCTCGAGAGGTGGTGCAAGCTGGCGGCGTGGCGGGAAGAGCTCGATAAGCTGGCCAGCGAACTACTACGGCGCGAATGGGTCGTGATCGGCTTGACAAGCTCCGGCCGTCAACGGCATGTGACGCTGACAGATAAAGGGCGACTCTCAGAGCATACGCGCAAACAACCGCTGTGGGGCCGCGAGCCTCGCACTGACGCGCGGATGACGGTATTTCAGCAAGTGCGATTCGAGCGGTGGTGTAGAGTGCTGCCGATAGACATCGCTCAGGCCCAAGTGAAGTGGGAACAAGCGGACTGGATCGTCCGGGCGCGTGACGCCGGCAAGTCGCTGCAATGGTGTGGAGAGTATCTAGGGCGATCGCCGGGAAGTGTCCGCACGAAGGAAAAGATCCATCGGCGGCGCTTGGCGAAAGGGCTCGAGCGCTCGCCAGCCGAACAGTACCTGGCTCCACTGGAACGCCTGAACGTCGGCGCGGACCTTGATCAATGGATCAAGCGCGAGCGTCTGCGCAT
>JAGQOH010000089.1 GCA_020427635.1 Phycisphaerales bacterium | reverse complement strand
CTCGCCATCGATCAACCGCCCGCAATTGGCGGCATCATCGTCAACGACACGCTCGTCGCGCGCATCGACCCCGCCCGTCCGGCGCACGTCCGCCTCACAAGTGACATCCTCAAGCAAGGGGCCAACACCATTGAGATCGCCCTCATGGCAGCGCCCCAGGAGATCGAGGCGCTCCTCGCCAATGTCCGAGCGCAAGCGACATTCCACGAAGTCGCCGCGAATCTCACCGAATCAGCAGCTTGGGCCAGCGCCGCATGGACACGCCCCGCCGCGCGCGATTGGAGCGAACTCGCAAAGACTGCGACCGCCGGTCACGCCCCCGCGTGGTATCGCCTCACCTTCGATCGTTTCACTGATGATGTTCGCACGCTTTGGTTCGAACCGGTCGGCCTCACCAAGGGCCAACTCTTCCTGAACGGTCGCAACCTCTGCCGCTATTTCGTCGCCACCGCCGATGGCAAACCCGTCGCGGGCCAAGACCGCTATTGGCTCCCAACACCCTGGCTCAATGACGACGAGCCCAACGAACTGGTTATCTTCGACGAACACGGCGCCGCCCCGACGAACGCCAAACTGCGCCTCAGTTAGACACGCCGTGCTGCCCGATCTCACCCAATCCTCCCTCCTCGTCGCGCCGCAACTGCTCGGCCTGATCCTCCGCCGAACGCTGGAAGGCACGGGCGAAGTCTTGGAAGGCCGCATCGTCGAGGTGGAGGCGTACCTGGGCGAGATCGATCGGGCCGCGCACTCCTATCGACGCCATCGCAGCGCACGGAACGAGTCGATGTACGGGCGCGCTGGGCTTGCCTATGTTTACTTCACATATGGCATGCACCACTGCATCAACATCGTCTGTGCGCACGAAAACACGCCCCAGGCTGTTTTGCTTCGCGCACTTGAGCCCATTTCGGGTCTCGAAGCGATGCAAAAGGCGCGCAAACGATCAAATAGGGGTCCAAAACGCGCGCAAGCGCGCTGGCATGACCATGAGTTGTGCGCCGGACCGGGGCGCATCTGCCAAGCCATGCGCATCAACCGCGTACATGACGGCGTCGATCTCCTCGATCCGTGCGCACCGATCCGGCTGATCGCGCCCGGAGCCATTGACAACCTCGGCAAGGACGGCAAACTCGGCCAACGCATCATGGTCGGTCCGCGCATCGGCATCGACACCGCCGGCGAGCCCTGGCGCGACCGCCCGCTGCGATTCTGGCTCGCCGATTGCCGATCAGTCAGCAAATCCCGCGCGGCAGGCGTCATTTGGCGACCAAAAACCACCATTCCAGCCTGGGCCAGGCAAAAACAGCCTGCAGTTGTCCCGGCGGTTTGAGCCGATACGATTGACTGGCTTTGCGGCCGCCGACTCGGCATCGGGCCGGGCGGAGTGCGTGTGCGGTTCGCGTTTGTGGAGCAGATCAGATGGGCGCCGACATCAGTGTGCTGTGGAATCGATTGCATGCCGCCGCGCCGGAGTTCCCGCCGCAGGCGTTCATGTTCGTGCAGGAAGGGCTGCGCCACACGTGTGAGCGTCTGCATGGCAGCGAGGGCACGAACGCGCGGCACGTGAGCGGCACGGAGCTGTGCCTGGGGCTGCGTGATTACGCCGTGCGCCAGTATGGCCCGCTTGCGAAGACGGTGCTGCACACGTGGAAGATCCGGCGCACCGAGGACTTCGGCAGGATCGTCTTTGCGATGGTCGAGGCGCAGCTGCTGCGCAAGACCGATGAAGACTCGATGGAAGACTTCGAGAATGTGTATGACTTCGACGAGGTCTTCACGCCGCAGGCGGAAGCGGTCTAACCACAGAGCACACAGAGAGCACACAGAGAAGAAGCTGTGGGTGGGCGGGCTTGCGTGTCAAGTCTGGTTTGTCAGTTGCGCGCGCAGCTGGGAGCGGTGCTGCGCCTTCTTTGCGCAAGCGAACTTGCACAAAGGAATACGATTGGGAACGCGCCGGGTTCCGGCACCCGCGTCGCAATTCGAAGACCTTGGTTTGGGTAGTGAGATCCCGGATTGACAATGTCGAAGTTCCTGATTTCGTCCTCTGTGAGATGGGAATCACGCCCTGCATATGCACCGTTAAAGAGTCGCCAACGCGGTGCGCCGTTGTATAGCACTACACCTTCGCTCAATTCAGTCACGCCGCCTGAAGTGTCCCACAACCCCCAGGGAGACTGGACATCCGAGTAGGCGCCGAGCGCGGTGGCCCAGGCGTCTTTGGACACCCAGTCGGCGGTGGATTCTCCGGTTCCGGGTGGGCCGCCGACCGGCGGTTCGTCGGACGAGTGTGGGTAGCTCCAGTAGCCGGGCGCGCCGGGGCCATCCTTGTTCGGGTCGAAGTAAAACGCCTTGAACTGTTCATCGAGCGTTGGAATCCAGTACTTCGCGTCCGGGTGATGGGTCAATTGGTCTATGAAGTGAACGCCAACATTGCTGAATGTTGAGATGTCATAGGCGCCATCTTCGATAGCCCTGCGTTCATCGGCTTTGTCGTTGTGCAACCAGTTGACGTACATGGCGGCTTCGCGCCAGGACATGCCGCCTACGGGGTACAGCGCGGCATCGCCCGGGCCGACGACGAAGTTGTCATTCGCGTCGAGTCCGCCGCCCCAGCGGACGCTGCTCATATTGAGGGCGAGGAAGCGGTCGTAGGTCTTGACGCTGTTGAGAAACTCGGCCCACTGGGCGGTCGTGGTCTCCAGGCGCGAGATGCGGTACTCGTAGGAAACCGAGCCGAGCTCGGGCACGAGGATGTTGTTGGGGCCTGTGTAGGGCGCGTTGCCGGGGTCGCCAATGGTGGCCCATTGGAAGGCGAGGGGGTCGATGGTGCCGGCGTTGGCCGCGGCTGTCAGGGCGAGAGCTGTGATGCTTGCGAGCACGTTGGGATGTATCGGCGATCGTCCGTGCGGGCGGACAAACGTGGTTGCCCAAGGCAACCACGGCACGCGAGGCTTGCAGCATGCATGTGGGTATAGACCCGGCTTGACAAGCAAGCCGGGGCACGCAGACCGCGGTACGCTGCACGCATGAGCGAGCACAAGAACGGCGGGATTGACTACATCGAGTTGCCGGCGGCGGATGTCGCGAAGGCGAAGCGGTTCTATGGCGAAGCGTTTGGGTGGACGTTTCAGGATTGGGGGCCCGGGCCGCAGTATGTGAGCTTTTCCAACGCGGGACTCGAAGGTGGGTTCCGCGTTGGCGAGGCGGCGGCGCAGGGTGGCGCGCTTGTGATTTTGTACGCGAGCGATCTCGATGCGATGGAGCAGCGCGTGATCGACGCGGGCGGCACGATTGGGGCAAAGCATGAGTTCCCGGGTGGGCGGCGGTTTCACTTCACCGATCCGAATGGGAATGAGCTTGCGGTGTGGTCGGAGCAGTAGGACGGTGCATCAAGGCGCGGGGGTGCGCGCTTCCAATTGATCCAAGCGTTCGCGCAAGGCTTCGTTCTCTGCGCGCAGGGCCTTGACGGCTTCGACGAGCAGCGGCGTGAGCTTGGCGTAGTCCATGCCCGAGACATATTCGCTGTTTGGTTCGTATGCGACGACTTCCGGCAATACTTGGCCGACCTCCTCGCCAATGAAGCCAATGGCGTGTTGCCCGCCGTGGTCTTCGTCCCAATCGAAGTACACGCCGCGGATTTGTTCGACCATGCCCAGCGGATCGTGTATCGGCTCGATGTTGCGCTTCCAGCGGATGGATGATGGCGCCCCGTAGTCGACACCGGCGCCGTCGGCGTAGAAGTCGTAGCCGTCGGGACTGACGGCCACGCCAAGGACGCCAAAGGTTGTGCCTGTGATTGAGGTCGCTTCGCCCACGACGCCGCGCCCAAAGTCGCTCTCGGAGCGCCCATAGACACCCTTCGTGAGCCCGGTTGGCGAGGTTGCG
>JAGQOH010000008.1 GCA_020427635.1 Phycisphaerales bacterium | reverse complement strand
CTGGCGATTCGGCGTGGCGACCTGGTGCAGGTGCACTGCCTGAGTGGTGGATTGGTGGTGCGCGGGCGTGGTCGTGCGATGGCGAACGGGCGCGTTGGCGAACTGATCGAGTGCAAGCTGGAAGGCGCTGAGCGGAGTTTTCTGGCGCGCGTGGATGGACCCGGGCGGGTGGTGATGGAAGCGGTGTCGGCTGGCGAGCCAGTGGCGGGAGCGCAGTGATGCGGTATGTACGAGTGATGGCGGGTGCGGCAGCGGTGTTGATGAGTAGCGGCGCGACGGGCGCGCAGGCGCTCATGGATCGCCCGGCGACGGAGGCGCAGCAGGAAGGTGTTGTTGTGGCGCCGGCGCCGCAAGGGTTGAGCCTGGAGCAGGTGAGTCTGATTCGTGTGGAGCCGCCCGAGCCCAGAACATTTCAGGCGAACGATTTGATCACGATCATTGTTTCGGAGCGCTCGAAGGCGCAACGGAAGCAGTCGATCGATACGACGAAGGACTCGAAGTTTGGTGGATCGGTGAATGCGATTCCGGACTTGTTGAAGCTGCTGGAGCTGCGGTATCAGAACTATGAGAACTTGCCGATCGACTATGACCTGAGCGGGAAGAACGAGTTCAAGGGCGATGGCGAATACAAGCGGGATGACACCCTGACGACGCGGGTGACGGGGCGTGTGCTCGAGGTGAAGCCCAATGGGACGTTGCTGATCGAGAGCAGAACGTCGATTCGCACGGACAAGGAAGAGCAGCTGATCGTGATTTCGGGGATCTGCCGCCCTGAGGATGTGACCGTGACGAACACGGTGCAGTCGAACCAGATGTTCGATTTGATGGTGGACATTCAGAACACCGGCGAGATCGACAAGTCGTCGCAGAAGGGCTTGATTACGAAGGTGTTTGACACGCTGTTCAATTTCTAGGCACTGGGCATCAGGCACTAGGCACTGGGTGAAGAGATCATGAGACTGCAGAACATCATTGGTGCGTTGCTTGCCACGGTTGCCCTTGTCGCGTCGCCTGTGCTGGGGGCGGTGTCGCTGCAGGAGTTGGTGCGGCTTGAGGGCTATGGGTCGGACGAGATCTGGGGGTTGGGGTTGGTGCTTGGGCTCGAGGGCACGGGCGATGGCGGGGACATGTTGGCGAATGCGAGGCCGCTTGCGCAGCTCATGGAGCGCGGCGGCAATGCGCTGCCCAATCTGGAGGAGCTTGCCAAGACGAAGAGCGCGGCGTTGGTGATGGTGACGGCGAAGCTGCCGGCGGAGGGTGTAAAGCGAGGCGACGTTGTTGATGTGCAGGTGCAATCGATGCTGACGGCGAAGAGCCTGCAGGGCGGGCGGTTGTTCTTGGCGCCGTTGGTGGGGCCCATGCCTGGGCAGGGCGTGTTTGCGATGGCGAGTGGTGACGTGACGCTGGACGGGCTCACGCGCACGAGTGGGCGAGTGCGCGGCGGGGCGCGGATGATTGCGGACATTCGCAAGGACGTCGTGACGGATCGGGGGACGATTCGTTTGACTGTGCGGCCACAGTATGCGAGTTGGACGACGACGACGCTGATCGCGAACCAGGTGAACCAGGACAAGCGCGGGTTTCTTACGGATGATGCGCTGCGGCTGGCGATTGCGCTGGATGAGCGCACGGTGGAGGTGCGGATTCCTGAGCCGTACTTGCCTGACCCGTCGGGATTCATTGCTGACTTGCTGAAGGTGCAGTTTGATGAATCGCTGTTGAGTTTGCCGGCGCGGGTGATTGTGAATGAAGCGCGCGGGCAGATCGCGATTTCGGGCAATGTGACCTTTAGCCCGGCGGCGGTGAGCCACGCGAACCTGGTGGTCACGGTGGTGACGCCTGAGCCGACGGCGACGGCTCTCAATCCGCGTGTGGAGACGCGTTCGTTGACGAGCGTGGATACGACGGGAGACGAGCGCTCGTTGGCGAAACTGAGTGACTTGATGGATGCGCTGCGACAGCTCGAGGTGCCGGTGCGGGATCAGATCGCGATTCTGCACCAGTTGCACAAGCTGGGGGCGTTGCACGGCGAGTTCATTGTGGAGTGAATGACATGAGCAGTGTTGCAGCAACATCGAGCATGACACCCAGGCAGGCGGCGCAGGAGTTGGTGTCGATTGCGCTTGTGCAACCGATCCTCAAGGAGCTGCGCGACACGAACCAAGCCGCGGGACCCTTTGCGCCGGGGGCAGGCGAGAAAGCGTTTGGGCCCTTGCTAGACGCGGCGATGTCGAAGCAGATCGTGGCGGGGCAAGGCCTGGACGTCGTGGATGCGGTGGCCAAGCGATTGGGCAACCCGGGCGGCGACCTGGTGGCATGGTCGAAGGCGCGGACGATGGGGGCGATGGCGATGGAGGGCGTGCGATGAAAGCGAACGAGGCAAGTGACATCGTCCTGGCGAGCGAATTGGAAGACCTGCTGCGTGAGCTGATCGTGTGTTATGAGCAGCTGTATTCATTGACGAAGTTGACGATGGGTGCGATGCGTGATGCGGACACAGGGAAGTTGTCGACGTGTGTGGGGCAGCAGAATCAGCTTGTGCAGCGGGTTGCGGAGGCGGAGAAGCGCAGGATTCGCGTGGTGGGGAGTTTGGCGGAGCGGTATGGCTCGCCCGCGCGGACGCAAACGACGGTGACCTGGCTTGCTGAGCGACTGGGCGGTGAGGCCGGGCAACGATTGCGCGTGCTGTCGCGGGCCTTGAAGACGCTGCTCGAGCGTGTGCACAGTGCGAACGCATCGACGCATGCGGCGGCAGACATGCTGGCGCGGCACATGGAAGGCATCGTGCGGCGCATTGCAGGGGAATTGCGGCATGCGGGGCTGTATGGACGGCAGGGTGCAGTCGCGGGCGGCGCGGTGCGCTCGGCGCTGAATATCAGGCACTAGGCACAGTGCCTCGGCTTGGCACGGCTCTTGCGTGAGGTTCCGATGGCGCAAGGTGCGCCGCGGCGGAGCCGACGCATATGGGGCTGACCAGTTCACTCTTGATTGGACGCACGGCGCTCAACGCCTCGCAGGTGGCGTTGCAGGTCACGGGCAACAACATCTCCAATGTTGGCACGGAGGGGTATCACCGCCAGCGTGTGGAGTTGTCGCCGGTGCGTGGGCTGCACGAAGGCAGCAACCTGTTCTATGGGCAGGGCGTCGGCGTTGATCGCATCACGCGGGTAATTGATCCGGCGCTGGCAGGGCGGCTTCGCAGCTCGATCAGTCAGGAGCAGGGGGCTTCGGTCGAGCGGGGCGTCCTGGACACGATCGAGGCGCTCACGAATGAATTGACGGGCACGGACCTGTCGAGTCAGTTGAGCAAGTTCTTTAATGCATGGAGCGAGCTCGCGAACAACCCATCCAGCAGCGTGACCCGGGCCGCGGTGGCGGAAGAGGGCTCGGCGCTGGCGTCGTATGTGAGCAATCTGCGGCGTGATTTCCTGCAGCAGCGTCAGCAGTTGGAAGACCAGCTTGCGTTTTCGGTCGTGCGCGCGGATGAGCTTGTTGACGACATTGCGCAGCTCAATAGCGCGATCTCGCAGGCGGAGGCGGGCGGTGAAGCGCAGGACGGGAACTTGCGCGACCAGCGGGATCTCTTGGTCGACGAGCTCGCGGGCTTGATCGACATCACGGTCATTGAGCAGCCTTCGGGTAGCGTGGACATCTTGGTGGATTCGCAGCCAATCGTGCTGGGGAACAAATCCAAGGGCTTGAAGCTCGATCGTCGCAGTATCCCGGGCGTTGGGAGTGCTGAGGGCACGATTGAGTTTCGGGTGAAAACAGACGAGGGCGACTATGTGCGCGCGAGTGATGGTCGCATCGGCAAGCTGCTTGATGCGCGCGATAATTCCGTGCAGGGCCTCATTGATGATTTGGATGATCTGTCATCGCAGTTGATCTTCCAGGTGAACAAGCTGCATACGTCCGGGCGCCCGACGGCGAAGCTAACGGATACGACGGGTTGGCAGTTTGTGGAGACTGCGGATCAGGCGCGGGCGTTCAATGATCCGGCGAATGAGACATTCGCGGCGTTGCCATTCCAAGTGAACAATGGCAGCTTCCGGGTGATCATCACGGATGCGAACGGCAATCAATACGAGCAGAACATTTTCGTCGACTTGGATGGTGTCCAAGCGGATGGCACGCCGGGCTTTGCGGATGACACGACGATGGCAGACATTCAGTTGGCACTGGATGGCATTGCCAATCTGCACGCGGAGATTACGCCGGGCGGCCAGCTGCGCGTGTATACGGATGCGGGCTACGACGTTTCGTTTGGTGATGATTCGTCGGGTGTGCTTGCGGTGCTGGGGATCAATACGTTCTTCCAGGGCACGACGGGCCAGGACATGGCGATGCGTGCGGAAGTGGCGAACGATCCGGAGTTGATCAGTGTGGGGTTTGGGCCAGGCGAGAACACGACGGCGCTGGCGATTGCGCAGCTTCGCGAGGCGAAGGTCGATGCGCTGGGCGGGCGATCTTTGACGGAGCAGTGGGCGGCGGCGGTCGAGGGTACGAGTGTGCGCGCGAGCGCGGCGGCGTCGCGCCATGAATCGTTGGCGACTGTGCGATCGAGCCTGGAGGCACAGCGCGCGGCATTGAGCGGTGTGAGCCTTGATGAGGAATCAATCAACCTGATTACCTATCAGCAGCAGTACGCGGGGGCGGCTCGGTTCATTTCAGTTGTGGACGAACTGACGCAGCTCTTGATTTCGTTGGTGTAGCGCATGTGGAGTAACGCATGACCATTCCGGCGATCTACGGGCGTGTGCCGAGCTTGCTTGCATCGCAGTTGTCGCTGCGCGCGCTGAACCACACGAATCTTGATTTGCTTCGGACGAGCGAGCAGCTTGCCACGGGACTGCGCGTTGGGAAGGGGAGCGATGATCCGGTGGCGGCGTCGCTCATTGGATCGCTCGACTCGGAGCTGGAGTTGTCGGAGCAGCGCGATCGGAATCTTTCGCATGGCGACGCGGTATTGAGCAGCGTCGATGCGTCGCTTGGAGAACTCAGTGACATGGTGCTCGAAGCACGGAGTGTGGCATCGAGCCAAGTGGGTATTGGATCGGATGCGGGCACGCGCGCGTCGCAGGCGGAGGTGATCGGCCAGTCACTCACGCAACTCTTCGCCACGATCAACCGGTCGTATGCGGGCATTCACTACTTCGCGGGTGGGCAGACCGGCGCCAACGCGATGGAAACCTACTACGGCGGGTATCGGTACCTGGGTGATCGTGATGGATTGCGCACGGATCTTGGGCCCGACCTGGAGTTTCCGATCACGGTGGCGGCGGATCTCGCGGTGGGCGCACTGTCGGCCCGGGTCGCAGGTGATGTGGATTTGGATCCGGTGCTGACGAGTGACACGCTGGTGCGCGACTTGCGCGGTCCGACGGAAGGCAAGATCCTTGGCATTCTGGAGATCACAGTGAATGGCGCGACAACCTTGAAGGTTGATTTGGCGCATGCGGAGACGGTGGGCGACATCGCGGACTTGGTCGAGTCGACGATTCGCGATCAGGCGCCGGGCGTGTTGGCGGGGGCGTATCCGGGCGGTGTTGCGATTGCAGGCGATCGTCTGCAGATTCTGGTTGCTGGCGCGAATACGGTCGAGTTTGCTGATGGGCCGACGGGCGAGACCGCTTCGGCGCTCGGACTTTCGGGGACGGTGTTTAATCTGGCAACGAGCACGACGCTTGGTGTGGCGGGTGATTTGAATCCGCGTGTGACAGAGCGGACGTTGTTCTCGAGCATGGCGCCGGGTGCAGCGGCGGTGGGCGACGTCACGTTTAGCAATGGCAACCGCCAGGGCACGGTGACCACTGATCCGACGATGACCGTGGGCGAGTTCGCGGAGGCGGTGCGTCGGCTTGATCTGGGGATTCGGGTGGAGGTGGCGGAGGGCGGCGACTCGATCAACATTGTCAATGAGACCGCTGGGCTGCGCATGAGCGTGACGGATCGGGCGGGGTCGAGTGTGGCTTCGGCACTGGGTGTGCGGACGTTCATGTCGACGACGCCGGTGACGGCGCTGAATGATGGGCGCGGCGTGGAGATCGCGGACGGGGAGCTGGATGAGAACGGGCTGCCCGATGCGAGCCGGAATGTCGACTTCGAGGTGACGTTGAGCGATGGGTCGACGTTTACGGTGGACCTGGTGCCTGCGGATTTGGCGTCGGTGCAGGCGGTGGTGGACAAGATCAATGCGGAGTGGGTGGCCTCGGGCGTGGGCGGCGGATTTGTCGCGTCGATCAATCCTGACACGAACGGGATTCTGTTTGAGGACGCTGCGGGCGGGACCTCGATGAGTGTGCGGAGCTTGAACGCGTATGCGGCGGAGGATTTGGGGCTGTTGGACGGGGCGACGTCGGCGATCGCGGGAGGCGCACAACTTGCGGGTTCGGATCGGTCGACGGTGCGCGTGGAAAGCCTGTTTTCGAGCTTGAGCGAGCTGCAAGTTGCGCTTGAGACGAACGACGAGCGTGGCATCACTTTTGCGGGGGAGCGATTGGAAGCTGATGTCGAGCGCATCGCGGAGGCTCGCGCGCTTGTCGGGACGCGTGTCCGGCGTGTGGAGCAAGCGCGAGAGCAGCTGGGAGCCAGTCAGGTGTTGGATCGGAAGATCAAGAGCGAGTTGCAGGATCTGGACTTTGTGGAAGCGAGTTCTCGGTTCAGTTTGTTGCAGACGCAATTGCAGGCGGCGCTGCAAGTGACGGCGCAGCTGCGTTCATTGAGTTTGCTGAACTTCCTGAGTTGATCAGGGCGGTTCGGGTTTGACAAGAAGTGCGTCCGGCGTGTCCGGGCGGTTGGTTTGGAACGATGACAGGATGTCACCTGTGTGCCGATGCACGCGGGCGATCCAGGATGGAGTGCGCCAAAGATGCAGGTGCAGACCACACGATTTGGAACGGTGGACATAGCGGAAGATCGCGTGATTGAGTTTCCCAACGGGCTGTTGGGTTTCTCGAAGCACAAACGATTTTGTTTGCTTCAACCGAAGGACGATGCGTGTTTTTTCTGGCTGCAAAGTCTTGAGGATCCCTCGCTGGCTTTTGTGGTGACTGATCCTGGGATGTTCGTCCCGGAGTATTCGGTGCCGATTCGCGAGGAGCAATCGGAAGGGCTTGGGCTGAGCGTGTTGGAAGATGCGCAGGTGTTTGTAATCGTCAACAAGGTGGACAACACGTTGACGGGCAACCTGCAGGGGCCATTGGTCATCAACACGGTCTCGCGCGTCGGTGAGCAGTTCGTGCTTGCGGAAAAGCGATGGACGACGCGGCATGAGTTGCTGGCGCTGGATAAGGCGAAGGCGGCGTCGGCCTAGAAGCCGGCGCAGGTGTGTAGGACAAAGTGACGTTGCGAAGAACACCCAGGGCATCCACGGAGGGGTCCCTTCATGTTGGTTCTCTCAAGACAACGCGACGAAACGATCATGATCGGCGACGAGATCGAGATCACGGTTGTTGATGTGCGCGGCGACAAAGTGCGATTGGGCATTTCGGCGCCGCCGCGCGTCGCAGTACATCGCAAAGAGGTGTACGAGGCGATTCGGAGTGAGAACGAGCGGGCTGCGCAGATGGCGGGCGATGCGCTCGGTACGGAACACTGTGTGACGCCGATCCGTCCTGGTCGACGGGGCGCGGGCTCGAGCCCGTCGGCGCGAATGGTCAAAGGCACGGGGGCATCAGGTGAGCAGAAGCGGCGCGCGTAAGCCGCACGGATGATCACGGAGGATCGTCATGGCAAGAATCAACTCGAACATTCCGAGCTTGATCGCACAGTACAACCTGCAGCAGGCCAACCAAGGCCTCGAGCTGCGGCTGCAACGTCTTGCAACCGGGTTGCGCATCAATCGCGGCGCCGATGACCCTGCGGGGCTCATCGTGAGCGAGCGATTGCGCTCTGAGTTGGAAGCAATCAATCAGGGCGTGCGTAACAGCGAGCGGGCAAGCAATGTCATCTCGACCACTGAAGGCGGCCTCAACGAGGTGAGCGAACTGCTCAACTCGATCAAGGCGCTGGTGGTCGAGGCGGCGAATACGGGCGCTTTCAGTGCTGAGGAAATCGAAGCCAATCAGCTGCAGATCGACTCGGCGATTGATTCGATTACGCGCATAGCAAACACGTCGAGCTTTGCCGGGCTCAAGCTGCTCAATGGTCAGTTGAGCTATGGGCTGTCAGGCATTGACAACACAGAGATTGCGATCGCCAAGGTCAACGGCGTGACGTTCGCAGATCGCGCATCGGTGGATGTGGATGTCGACGTGATCGGCTCGGCGCAGACCGCGAATCTGTACTTCAATACTGACTATGCGAACTACCCGACGTTGTCGGGTGGCGCCGGCGGCGTGGCGGACAGCTTGCCAAGGCGCACGGTGGTCGAAGTCGCCGGCCCGGATGGCGTCATCGAGCTCGGTCTTGCGTCGGGCTCGAGCAACCAGGACATCATCGATGCCATCAATGCTCGCACCGCGATTACGGGCGTGACCGCCTCTGCAGTGGATGGGGCGGACGTGACGAGCGGCATCGTCTTCAAGAGCGTCGAGTATGGCACGGAGGCGTTTGTCAGCGTGAAGGTGCTCTCGGGCGGACACGCGGACTATCAGTTCGCTCGCATGTCCAACGATGGTCCGGGAACGCCTGATTGGGCGCTTGGTTCGCCCAACAGCTCGTGGGTGCTCGCGGACAAGGACGATGGCAAGGACGTGGTGGTGCTGCTCAACGGCGCTGTGGTCACAGGTCGTGGGTTGCAGGTGAAAGCGCGCGGGCAGGAGCTCGACGTGAACTTGCTGCTTGATGAGACGTTTGGGACCACTGTCGGTGGTTCGAGCAGCTTCAGCATCACGGGCGGCGGTGCGCTGTTCCAGCTTGGGCCGCAGGTCAATGCCAACCAGCAAGTGAATATCGGCGTTGAGTCTGTGGCGGCAACCCGGCTTGGCGGGTCGCTGCTGATCAATGCGGGCGGTAACCAGGAGGTGCAGTTCCTGTCGAGCCTGAAGTCAGGCGGCGAGAACTCGTTGCGCGGCAACCTTTCGAACGCCAGCAAGATTCTCGAGCAGTCTATTGATGAGATCTCGACGCTTCGCGGACGTCTTGGCGCCTTTGAGCGCAACGTGCTTGACACGAATATCCGGTCGTTGCAGGCAGGCATTGAGAACATCACGGCGGCGGGCAGCGTGATCCGTGATGCTGACTTTGCGGCCGAGACGGCGGAGCTGACGCGTGCCCAAGTGTTGGCGCAGTCGAGCACCAGTGTGCTTGCGCTTGCGAATCAGCAGGCCTCGCAGGTGCTTTCGCTGCTCGGATAGGCCCAGACCTGACGCCCCGAGAAAAGGGGCGGGCGGGTCTGCACGGTTCAACAATTCTCGGAAGTCCGCTCTGACGCCCCCCTGGGGGCGTTTTTTATTGCAGCGATCAATAACCGGTTGACTGGCACAGGCGGCCTGCCCCCCGGCGCAGTGGGGGTATGTGCGCTCATTGCGAAGCGGACTCGGACGACAAGCAAGCGTCGCGGCGTGTTTATGCGTCGCGGGAGGACTCGCGCGGCAACGAACCGAAGCCGCGCGAACCTGGTCGCCATGTGTCGGCCAGGGATGCCGGTCGTTGTGTTTGCGTCCGGCAGAGAGAGGTTCGGGCACGTAGGGGGGCCCGCTGGCCCGCTTCAGGTTTCACGGAGGAACCGTTCGATGACTCGCATCAACACGAATGTGAACTCGCTGATCGCGCAGCGCATTCTGGGCCAGAACAACCAGGATTTGAGCAAGTCGCTCGAGCGACTCTCGACCGGTCTGCGGATCAATCGTGGCGCCGATGACCCGTCGGGTCTGATCGCGTCGCAGAACCTTCGCGCCGAGAAGTCGGCGTTGACGGCGGCCATCAGCAATGCTGAGCGTGCCGACCAGGTGGTGAATATTGCTGAAGGTGGTCTGAACGAAGTGTCAGACCTGCTTACGCAGCTGCAGGGCCTGGTGACGGCGACGGCGAACGACGCCGGCCTGTCGCAGGAGGAAAAGGAAGCAAATCAGCTGCAGATCGACTCGATCCTGCAGACCATCGACCGCGTCGCGGGCGCGACCAGCTTCCAGGGCACCAAGCTGCTCAACGGAACATTTGATTACGACGTCGAGACGGTCGACGCCGCGGTGAATTCGTACCGCGTCAATGGCGCCAAGCTCGGCTTCGGCGAGACCCTTGACGTCGAAGTTGCAGTGACCGGCTCCGCGGCGGTCGGCGGCTTCCTGCTGGAATTCGGCGGTGCGAATCTCGACCTGACCAGCGCCGGCGCAACGTTCGTGATCGAAGTTGCCGGTTCGCTCGGCTCGCGTGAGCTGAGCTTCGCGTCGGGTACGGGTGTTTCCACGATCATCAGCACGATCAACAGCTTCTCCGACGTCACGGGTGTCGAGGCGACGATCTCCGGCACCGATGACCTGCGCCTGACTTCGGTCGAGCGCGGCGCCGACGAGTTTGTGTCGGTGAAGGTGATCGATGACGGCGGCGCAGCCGGTAACGGCGTGACCAAGCTCGATGACGGCGACGAAGCCACGGCTTCGGGCTCCGCCACGGCATGGAACGCGTTGACCAATGGTCTGACCGACTCCGGCAAGGACGTTGAGGTCTTCATCAACGGTCAGCAGGCCACGACCAAGGGCACCGTTGCTCGGGTCAATACGGACTTCCTCGATGTCCAGATTGACTTGGCGTATGACACGGGCAATCCGTCCGCGGGCCAGGTGGGCGCGTTCACGGCGTTCACCATCACCGGCGGTGGGGCTGACTTCCAGCTGGGCGGCCGCGTGGATATCGCGGGCAAGGTCAGTTTGGGCGTCCAGAACGTTGCGGTTCGCGAGATCGGCAAGGTGACGGACAACTCGACTGACTACTCGCTTGCTGACATCGGCGCCGGCAAGAGTCTGAACGTCGTCGATGGTGACCTGACCGTGGCCCAGAAGGCCGTGGAAGAGGCCATCAAGAATGTCAGCTCGATCCGTGGTCGCCTGGGCGCGTTCCAGTCGAACACGATCGGGGCGACGATCCGCAGCCTGGGTGTCTCGCTTGAGAACACCGCGGCGGCGGAGAGCGTGATCCGCGACGTGGACTTCGCGTCCGAGACCGCGGCCCTGACGCGTGGCCAGATCCTGGCGGCGTCGGCGGGTCAGGTGTTGACGCTGGCGAACTCGCAGCCGCAGTCAGCGCTGCAGCTGCTCGGCTAAGGCTGAGCTTCACCCCAGGGGTTTCCCCGGGGTGATTAGCCAGGACGCCCGATAAGTCTCTGATGCACCCCGCTTTGACGAGCGGGGTGCTTTCGTTTTTGCGCGATGTACATTTTTTATCGGTCGTGGCGGGCGCGTTGGCGCGAGACCTCCCGATACCAGCCCGCGTCGTAGGCGAGATGCCAACCGTCGGAGGTCAAATGCAATGACACGGATCAATACCAACGTGACGAGCCTGCTGAGTCAGCGTGTGCTGTCACAGAACAACATTTCCCTGACGCAGTCGCTTGAGCGATTGAGCACGGGACTGCGCATCAACCGGGGCAAGGATGACCCGGCGGGGCTCATCGCGTCGCAGAACCTGCGTGCGGAGATCGAGGGGCTCAACCAGGCGGTGAAGAACGCCGAGCGTGCCGATCAGGTGGTGAACATCGCCGAGGGCGGTCTGCAAGAGGTGTCGAGTCTGCTCAATGGTTTGCAGGCCCTGGTGACGCAGACCGCCAATACAGGTGGCCTGTCCCAGGAAGAGCTTGAAGCGAACCAATTGCAGATCGATTCAATCCTGCAAACCATTGACCGTGTCGCGAGCGCCACGAGCTTCCAGGGCCTGAAGCTGCTCAATGGCAACATGGACTACGAGACGGCGAACATCACGTCCGCGATCACGGCGTTCAACGTGCATGGCGCGAAGCTCAGCTATGGAGAGACGCGCGATGTCGATGTCCTGGTGACACAGTCGGCGCAGGTGGCGGGTTTGCTGCTGTCGTTTGCGGGCAACAATGTTGATCTTGGCGGCGCGACCAGTAGCTTCGTCTTGGAGATTGGCGGGTCGTTGGGATCGCGGGAGCTGACGTTCGCATCGGGCACGACGCTCACGGACATTGCTGCTGCGATCAACAGCTTTAGTGACGTGACAGGTGTGCGGGCGAGCGTGTCCGCGACCACGGGTGTGCGCCTGTTCTCAGATGGATTTGGCACCAATGAATTCGTGAGCGTGAAGATCGTTGACGATGGTGGCATTGGCACGGGCAGCAGCATCGGCATCTACGAGTTGGATGCGACTGACGCGAATGCTGCTGATACTGCAGCGCTTACCACGTTCGGCTCTGCGAACAATGGCGTGCTCGATCGTGGGCAGGATGTTGGCGTGACTGTGAACGGCATTCGCGCCACCACCAAGGGCACGAACGCGGCGATCAACACGGACTTTCTCGATGTCGAACTCGACTTGAAGTACGACGACACGGTCAGCAACGTGAATGCCGCGAATCTCGGGGCGTTTACGGCCTTTACGATCAATGGCGGCGGGGCGGACTTCCAGCTGTCTTCGCGCGTCAATATTGGCGGCAAGGTGAGCATTGGCGTGGGCAACGTCGCCGCTCGCGAACTTGGCCAGTCGATTGTGAATGTGAACGGCACGGACGAGACGTACTTACTGCAGGACCTGTCCAACGGGCGCGACCTGAATGTCGTCGATGGCAACCACACCGCGGCGCAGAAGGTCATCGAGAAAGCGATCAAGCAGGTGAGTTCGCTTCGTGGTCGCCTGGGCGCGTTCCAGCAGAACGTGATCGGGGCGACGATTCGAAGCTTGGGCGTGTCGGTCGAGAACACAACTGCTGCCGAGAGCGTGATCCGCGATGCGGACTTTGCGGTGGAGGCGGCGTCACTGACGCGCGGGCAGATTCTGGTACAGAGCTCGACGCAGGTGCTTGGGATCGCGAACCAGCAGCCGCAGAGCGCGCTGCAGTTGCTCGGGTAGTCGCCTGGGTGACGTGAGCAGACATGATTTGGCTCCCTGACGGGGGCCACCCGAAGGTTCCGACCGCGGCGGTCGGTCCTACGACGGGGGGGCGGTTCGCTTCATGCGAGTCGCCCTCTTGTTTTTCGTGGGGCCCGAGCGTTGCCCTGAAGCTGTGTTTGGCTGTTTTCCGTGCGTCGCACTGGCCCTTGGCCAACCTGGCAGTATGTTCCCAGCAGCACGCCGCACAGGGCGTGGGGAGTCAAACTGCCCAGATTGAGGAGCATGTGATGAGCGGTACACCTGCGCGCGGGATTTGTTCAGTGGTCTTGGTTTGCGTTGGTGCCGGGGCGCTGTGCGCGGCTCCATTGGCGAACGCCGGCGAACTCTATCGCAACCAAATGAATAGCAGCGCTGGGTGGGGCATGAACGTCACCAACGCGGATGTCCTTGCGACCTTTGGCTTCAACTACGGCGCGATCGGGATTCCAGAGGCTCCGAACAGCAGGGGTGGTGATGCGGCGACCCGCGGCGTGAAGCTCGAAGCCAACACGGGCGAGCCGGCAGAGTCTGCTGAGATGAACCTCTTTCCGATTGGCCAGAGCTTCTCGGGCGACTATCGCCTGCGCTTTGATGCGTGGATGAGCTTCGATGTGACCGGTGGACAGATCGGGAGTACCGAGTTTCTTGGCGGCGGCATCGGCTATGACAGCGCGACCGCGGGCATCGGTAGCGGCGTGCAGATGATCGCAACCGGTGATGGTGGTTCCGGCAGCGACTGGCGCGCGTTCAAAGACAGCTTCTTCCTGACGCAAGACGCGATGGTTGCAGGCTCTCGCAACGCTGCCGATCCCTATTACACGAACTTCTTGCCGGGTGTTGCGCCGCCCGTGGGATCGGGCCAGCCGGCGATCGCAGGCTTTGATGGCTCACCAGCTTTCCAGTGGGTGACCTGGCAGTTCACGGTGTATGGCGACATGGTCGACATCGGGATCATCAAGCCGAATGGTGATCAGCGTTTGATTGCGCGCATCGATGTGACGGACATCAGCGATGGCTCGAGCGGCGCAACCCGTGACGGCAACATCATGCTGTACTACGGAGATATCTTCACGTCGGTATCGCCTGCGCCGCAGTTCACATTCGGGCTCATCGACAACGTGCTTGTGACGACGGAGATTCCGGCGCCAGGTGCGATTGCACTGCTTGGTGTTGCATCGCCAATCGCGGTGCGTCGTCGTCGTCGTCGCTAGATCAGCCGCAGCACGGCGACGCCATAGAGCAGGACGCAGGCGCCGGCGGCGAGTGCGCCGATGACCTGGCCTTCGCGGGTGCGTGACCACATGCCGAGCAGCGCGAAGCAGGCGAATGCGCCGAGCATGGCTGCTGCGCCGGCGAGGATGGCCATTGGCACGGAGTGGAATGTGTTGGCAAGGGCGTCGGTTGATGCGGCGAAGAGCAGCAGGATGATGCCCGGGATAATGAGGATGAAGCGCGGCTGACGCGATGCGGGCATGTCCGGGTCGGGGTCGTCGAGGACCTGCAACGGGACTGTGCGCTCGGGGTTGGGTTGGCGCGGCGCCGGTTGCTGTTGCGCCGGGTGGCCGGGCGTCCTTGTCATGCCTGGAGGTTGCTGCTCGCGCTGGGCCTGCATTCGGCGCGCAGCATCGATGGCATGCGGGGGCATGGAGATGTGCTGCTCGTGCAATGGCTTGTTGTCTGCAGCGTCAGTCACGATGGTTCAAGCATATGCGCTGCTCAGTGGCAGCAGGGCTCGCGGCAGGACTGCCCGAGGGCCGATTCCACTTTGTCCTTCCACTCGCCGTAGCCCTCGCGGCCCATGAGACCAAAGGTTGCGAGCTTGCCGGTTTCGACGGCGGGCTGATCGTAGGCGTCGATGCCCAGCATGAGTCCGGCGTAGGCGGTGACGATTTCCCAGAGCGCGATGAACTGGCCAATGTGGCGCGCGTCGGTTTTGGGGAAGCGGATGGTGAAGTTGGGGCGCTGCGATTCGAGGAAGGCGTATTCGGTGGCGCGCTTCTCGGCGTTGAGCAGCGTGTGGAAGGAAGCGCCTTCGAGGTAGCTGAGCGCATCGACGCCGAGGCCCTTGGGGATTTCGAGGTCGATGGTGTTGTTGCCATGCCCGTCGGAGAAGTTTTCGACTTCGAGGAAGCCAAAGACCTTGTCGTTGGGACCTTCGCGGTAGAGCTGGACTTGCGAATGCTGGTCGGTGGTGCCGAGGGCCTTGATCGGTGTGAAGCCGGCGAAGACTTCGCGCTTGCCATCGGCGGAGTGTTGCTTGCCAAGCGACTCGGCCCAGAGCTGGCGGAACCAATCGGCCATGAGGTAGAGCTGATTGGCGTAGGGCATCATCACGTGATTGACTTTGCCCTTGGCGCCGAGTTCGACCAAGACTGTGGCGAGCAACGCCGCGGGGTTCTTGTCGATGGATTCGTTCGTGCACTTTGCGTCCATCTCGGCGGCGCCGTCGAGGAGCGCTTCGATGTCGATGCCGCACATCGCTGCGGAGAAGAGGCCCACGGGTGAGAGGACGCTGAAGCGTCCGCCCACGCCATCGGGGACGGGGAAGGTGGTGTAGCCGTTGGCGTCGCAGATCTTCCGCATCGTGCCCTTGGCGGGATCGGTGATGGCGACGATGTGCTTCGCGTGGTCCTTTTCACCCAGGCGGTCGATGAGCAACTGGCGGATGGTCATGAACTGGGCGGCGGTCTCGGCGGTCTCGCCACTCTTGGAGACGACGTTGAACAGCGTGCGCTCGAGCGTCGGATCGTCGGCGAGGACGAACTGGAGTACGGCGCCGAAGTAGACCGGGTCGACGTTGTCGACGACGAACATGCGCGGGCAGCCGTTGCGCTTGTCCTTGGGCAGGAGGTTCCATGTGTGGGTGTTGAGGGCCGACTGCAGAGCGATGTTGCCCAGGGCGCTGCCGCCAATGCCGAGCACGATCATGTTGTCGAACTTGCCCTTGTGGGCTGCGACCCACTTCTGGATGGGCTTGACGTGATCTGTGCGCAGGGGGTTGACGGGCAGTTCGCGCCAGCGTTCCCAGCCGGTGCCGCGGGTTTGCGCCAGCTTCTTGGTGAGGTCGGCGGCGCGTTTGCCGTTGGCGGAGTCGGGGCGGATGGCGTCGTCGGGCAGGCCGTGTGAACCGACGCGAGACGACAGGCAATTGGCGATATCGAGGTTGAGCATGGTGTTCATAGGGTAGCTATCGGTCCTCGGTGGGCGGGCGATCAGTCGAACCGGAGGCGAATCGAGTCCATGCGGTGGCATCGCGGGCCCCTGCATTGGGCGGGTATGGTGTGCGGATGGACCATGGCGGCACAGTGTTGATTGACCGGGAGCGCATTCGTGCGCGGGTGCATCAGATGGGCCAGGCCCTGTCGGATGACCTCGCGTCGGCTCTGGAACGCGAGGGGCATGATGCGCTGTCGCATCCGGATCGCATCGTGATGATGCCGATCATGACCGGGGCGATGGTGTTCACGGCGGACCTGATTCGCGAGATGCCGTTGAAGCTGTCGATTCGCCTGGTGACTGTGAGCAGTTATCCCGGGCAGTCGACCGAGAGCAAGGGGGCATCGTTGCGCGGCGCGCTGCCCAAGGATTTGGGCGGGCGGCACGTGGTGCTGATTGATGACATTCTCGACACGGGGCGCACGCTGAAGCTGGTGCGCGACCTTGTGGTGGAGCAGGGGCCGGCGAGCGTGCGCTCATGCGTGCTGCTCAACAAGCCCGAGCGGCGCGAGGCGGATATCACGGCGGAGCATGTCGGCTTTGACATTCCCGATGAGTTTGTTGTGGGGTATGGGCTGGACTTCGACGGGTTCTACCGGAATGTGCCGGACATTGTGAGTTTGTCGGAGAAGGCACAGGGGACTGGGCACTAGGCACTAGGCACTAGGCACTAGGCACCAGGCATCAGGCATCAGTCTTCCCGCTCTTCCACGATCCTTTTGCGCTTCTTGTCATAGACATAGAGTTTCTTGGGGTCTTCTGCTTTGCAGCCCTTGTGTGCGCCGTCGCAGAAGGGGAGTTCCTGCGAGAGGCCGCAGGCGCAGATGAAGACGGGCTTGTCCTGCGGCTCGATCTTGATCGGGGCAGTGGCTTCGTGGCGGACGAGGCGTGGCATATGGCGGTGCTCCTGGTGCAGTGGGATTCCGCATGATTCTAAGGAAGGATCGGCGGGGTCGCGGTATGATTTACCGAGTTCCAGGTGGAGGATCGATGATGCAGGTGCGCTGGTGGGTCGGGTTGGCGGCGGCAATGCTCATGAGTTTGGTGTGGTGTGTTACGCCCGCGGCCCATGCGATGCGCGAGCCGGGCGACTGGGTGACGATCACATTGCGCGACGGGCGCGAGGTCACGGGCGAGGTGATCGAGGAGACCACCCAGGAAATCACCATCGAGATCCGGTACGGCAGCATTCGACAGAAGCAGACGTTTTCTTCGTATGACATCGTGGAGCTGGAGCGCCACGCGCCACCGGCGGGCGCTGCACCCAAGCAGGAGGCGAAGGCGCCGGAGCAGAAGGAAGAAGCGAAGGGCGGCTATGTGCGCGTGCCGACGAAGGGTGTGTTTGGCAAGGAAGTGACGGCGAATCTGTTTCGCGAGGCGATCGACGATGCGATCAAGCACGGGGCGGAGGCGATCATCTTCGAGCTGGAATCGCCCGGTGGCTATCTGTTCGGGCTGCACCAGATCTATGATGTCATCAAAGACAATCGCGACGACATCAAGATCGTGTTCTATGTGAATGGTGATTGTTTTTCGGCGGCGGCGCTCGTGTGTCTGGCGACAGACTACTTCTATGTGGGGCCGCAAACTCATTTTGGCGCGGCGGTCGTGATTCGTGCAAATGATGAGGGTGGGCACGATGCGGTCGAGCAGAAATTTGCGGCGGCAGAAGCGGCGATGTGGCGGCAGCGCGTGGAAGAGGCGAAGCACCCGTCGATCCTGGTTGATCCCTTGATGATCATGGAAGCGGAGTTGTGGGCGGATGCGTCGACGAGGCCTTGGACGTTGTACAAGAGCGAGCCCAAGGACTTGGGTCCTGAGGCGAAGATCGTGCGCATTGACAGCAACCAGACGGTGCTCGGTGCGACGCAGGAAGAGCTGGTCAATTATGGCGCGGTGAGCGGTACGGCGGATACGTTCCGCGATGTGCTGCGCCAGCTTGACTTGGAGAATCCGGGTTATGAAGCGGTCGACGGTGAGAAGATCGCAGAGACGGTCGAGCGGCTGCAGAATCGCAATCTTGCGAGCATCGATCGGCAGGTGAAGAATGTTGAAGCAACAATCGAAGCAATTCAGGACTCGAAGAGCTATGCCTCTTATCGCATGAAGTTGCGCGGGATCGGGAATAGCCTCAAGACGATTCGCCAGATGATGAAGGAGCTTGACTACATCGAGTTCCACTGCCGGGTGGAGCGGGGGATCACGGACGAGATTCTCGATGAGTGGGATATGGCGGTGGCGAAAGCGCTGAAGGAAGTTGAAACGCGCTGACAGGCGAGATGCCTGTCCCACCAGAGCCTAGTCCGGGCTCGGCACCGTATTGAGCACATGCTCGACAATCTGCGCGCCGCTGGTCGTGTCGCCCGATTGCAGGAAGGCACTGGAAACGACTCGGTGGCCCACGACGGGCACAACGCAGGTGTAAATGTCATCCGGGATGACGTAGTCGCGCCCTTGCAGGACTGCGGTGGCGCGAGCGGCTTGTGCGAGGGCCAGGGTGCCGCGGGTGGAGAGGCCCACGTGCAGTTCGGCGTGCTTGCGCGTGGCGGCGGCGATGGCGATGATGTAACGAATGAGTGACTCGTCGAGGCGCACCGCGTCGGTGGCGTTTTGCAGGGCGAGCACCGTGTCACGGTCCATAACGGCTTGCAATTGCTGCAGCGCCTGTTGGGCGGGGCGCAGCGTGAGCACACGGGCTTCATCTTCGGGGGATGGATAGCCAACGGTGACGCGCATGAGGAAGCGGTCGAGCTGGTTTTCGGGCAGCAGGTATGTGCCTTCGTACTCGTAGGGATTCTGCGTGGCGATGACCATGAAGGGCTGTTCGAGCACGTGCATGCGTCCATCGACGGAGACCGTGGCTTCCTGCATGGATTCGAGCAAGGCCGACTGCGTGCGCGGGGTCGTGCGGTTGATTTCGTCCGCAAGGACGATGTTCGCGAAGATCGGGCCCGGTTTGAACTCGAAGCTTGGGGCGCCGTGTGCGCCATTCTCGCCCGAGCGCCGGGTCAGCACGCTCACGCCAAGGATGTCGCCTGGCAGCATGTCTGGGGTGAGCTGGATGCGCGAGAAGGAGCAGTCGACGCTCCGCGCGAGGGCTGTCGCGAGGACGGTTTTACCCACGCCCGGTACATCCTCGATGAGCACGTGCCCGCGCGCCAGGAGGCACGCGACCAGGCGATCGATAGCCTGGGGGTTACCAATGAAGACGCGCGCGATGTTTTCGCGCAGGCGGTCGATGGCCTCTGCGGCGGACGCGAGGGTCTGCGAGACAGTGGGGGCGGGTTGTGCTTCGGTCTGGCGTGTCGTCATGTCGCCTGCTGTGCAAAGGAAGTGGCGCGTCGGGCTCATCCTAGCCTGCGGAGTACACTTCATGCTTGATACGGGCCATGGATGATTCGCGATCCATCGATTCGGGCGAGAATGGACCTTTGCGAGCAAATGCAGGGGCTGGGCCATCGCCTCATCTCGGCTCCCGCGGCCCTTTGAGCGACTTGCCGTTTGAGACTGAGGAACGTCTGGGGCTCTCGCTTTCGGGGTCGCTGCCCTGCGTGACCTGCCGGTATGACCTGAAGGGCATTTCGATTCGAGGTGTTTGCCCAGAGTGCGGGACGATGGTGCGCGCGACGATCTTGTACCGGGTCGATCCGCGCGCCGAGGTCTTTCGTGCGGTGATGCAACCTCGATTGGTGAGCGTGCTGATGCGCTTGTGGGCGGCAGGGGCTCTCGTCGCGGCGCTGGCGATCTGGATCATGCGGATTGAAGAGGTGGCAGCGGGTCCGGGTGGCGCGCAGAGCGGGGCAGTGTGGACGCGCGTCGCATTTTGGGGACTTGTCGCGAGCGCCCTGGGATCACTGGCCTTTGTGCGCCCCATTCATGGGATGGCGAAGGGGAAGACGCTGGCAGCGATTGGCGGCGTCTTGGGGTATGCACTGGTGCTGATGGGATATGTGGGCGTGCTGCGCGCAGAAGTGGGGCGAGCGGCACCCTACAGCGCGAGCACACTCAATACGGATCGCATCCTCATGCGCCTGCTTATGTTGGCAGGCGTGCTTGTGGTGCTCATGGGCGTGCGGCCGACGGCGCGCGAACTGGTGAAGCGCTGTCTCGCGTTGCGCACAGGGCGCGTTGATCGACAGACCATCCTCGCGATGATCACGGTCACGCTGGTCGGCATGGCGGGCGATGGGCTGCGCGTCGTCGCGGCGAACTGGCAGACTGCGACGGGCGATCTCTTGGGGCAGTTGGGCGTCGTGCTGATCGCCATGTCCGGCTTGCTCTTGACCTTGGGGCTGGCGAGTGCGGTGGTCGATTCCTGGCGCATCGGGGCAGCCTTGGTGATGCCAAGCCCGAGCCTGCGGGAGGTCTTGGGCGGGAGCGGAAGCGACGACGCGGCGGAGCGACGACGCAACGGAGGGTGAGGGGAAACCGCTGCGCCGTCGGCGGCACTCGTCGCCCGCGTCCGGCTTCTGCCACAGTGGCAGGGCAAAGGAGCTCCGGAGCCCCGGCGTGTCAGAATTGGCGCGTCGGAGGTCGTCCGGCTCGGGCCATAAACGCATTGAAAATAGATACTTAGGCCAGGACACCCCCTGGCACACCCGTTGCCTGAAGGTATGGGCCGCGCGGACGGTCCAGATGGGCCGCGGCGGGCCGGATCAAGTAGGACCCTTGCTGAGATAGATGGAGAAGGAAGCCCATGGCTGTCAAAGAGCTGACGTTCGAGTCCGACGCACGTGCCGCCCTGCATGCGGGGGTTGAGAAGCTGGCCAAAGCGGTGAAGGCGACCCTTGGTCCGCGCGGGCGGAATGGCGTGATCGACAAGAGCTGGGGCGGGCCCACCGTCACCAAGGATGGTGTTACGGTCGCGGAGGAAATCGAGCTGCGCGACAAGACGCAAAACCTTGGCGTGATGCTTGTGAAGGAAGCGGCGAGCAAGACGTCGGACGATGCGGGCGATGGCACGACGACTGCGACGGTGCTCGCCGAGGCGCTGTTCACTGAGGGGCTGCGCTATATCGCGGCGGGCGTCGAGGCGAACCAGCTCGTGCGCGGCATGAAGAAGGGTGTCGAGCTGGTGTCGAAGGACATCGAGAAGTTCGCGCAGCCGATCAAGGGCAAGGATGACATCAAGAACGTCGCGACCATCTCCGCGAACAATGATCCTGAGATTGGCAAGATTCTCGCGGACGCGTTCGACAAGGTCGGCAAGGACGGCGTCATCACCGTCGAAGAGGGCAAGGGCCTCGAAACAGACATCGAAGTCGTCGAAGGCATGCAGTTTGATCGCGGCTTCCTGAGCCCGAACTTCGTGACGAATCCGGACACAATGAAGGTCGAACTTGAGAAGTGCCTCGTGCTCGTGCATGAAGACAAGATCGACAATGTCACGAAGCTGATTCCGCTGCTTGAGAAGGCGATGAACGCCAAGAAGCCGCTGCTGATCATTGCAGAGGACATCACGGGCGAGGCGCTGAGCACACTGGTGATCAATAAGCTGCGCGGCACGCTGCAGGTGGCCGCGGTGAAGGCGCCGGGGTATGGCGATCGGCGCAAGGCGATGCTGCAGGACATTGCGGTGCTGACCGGTGGCAAGGCGGTGATGAAGGATCTGGGTACTGAGCTGGATCAGGTGCCTCTCAGCGATCTGGGGCTTGCGAAGAAGATCGAAATCACGAACGAGAACACGCTGATCTTGGAAGGCGCGGGCTCGACGAAGGACATTCAGGGGCGCGTGGCGCAGATTCGCAAGGAAATCGAAGCCGCGACGAGCGACTACGACCGCGAGAAGCTGCAAGAGCGTCTTGCGAAGCTTGCGGGCGGCGTGGCGCAGGTGAATGTCGGCGCGTCATCCGAAGCGGAACTCAAGGAAAAGAAGGCGCGCGTTGAAGATGCGTTGCACGCGACGCGGGCGGCGATTGCGGAGGGCATCGTGCCGGGCGGCGGCGTGAGCTTCGTCCGCGCGATCGATGCGATCGAGAAGAACACGCAGTGGAAGAGCGTCTTTGGCAAGGCGACGGAAGTGACGAGCGAAGATGTCGGCCAAGTGGCGTATGACTTTGCCGCGGGGATCGAGGTGGTGCGTCGCGCGATGACGGTGCCCACGCAGACGATCGCGGACAACGCAGGCGCCAAGGGGCGCGTCGTTGTTGCGAAGGTGCGCGAGGGCGATGCGAAGGTTGGCGCGGGGTTTGGCTTCAACGCGCTGACGCTGGAGTATGGCGACCTGATCAAGATGGGCGTGCTGACGCCCGCGAAGGTCGATCGCAGCGCGCTGCAGAACGCGGCGAGCGTTGCGACGGTGCTGCTGACTGCGGATTGCCTGATCACCGAGAAGCCCAAGGCCAAGGACGACCACGCCGGGCACGACCACGGTGGCGGCATGGGCGGCGGTATGGGCATGGGTGGAATGGGCGGTATGGGCGGCATGCCGGGCATGGGCGGAATGGGGTTCTAACGACTTCGCTTCGCGAAAGGTGACGCATGTCACAGATCACGCCCAACCAGGCGCAGCACAAATCCCGCGTTGTTGATCTTGGTCGCGAGGAGGAGTACATCCCGTGGGCGGAGTGGTTTGCGCGCACGTCGGCGTCGATGGAGCAGTTGGTGAAGGCGGGGCAGGCGCCGGATGGGCCGCGCGTGTTTCGCGTGACGCTGCAGGATGGTCGGCCGTTCGCGGTGATGAGCGTGCAGACGCACATTGCACGGGGCAAGTGCGAGCTTGTGCCGAACCGTTGGAGCGAGGGCGGTGTTGGTCCGGGCGGGCGGATGGAGGCGATCTGCGATGTGATCACGGGGTACACGCTTGTGGGTGCGGGGCCTGATGGGAGGCCGGCGGTGGTGAGTGTGCCGCCGCGCGAGATTGCGAGCGTGGAGTGCGTGGTGATGGTGCCGATGCCGGGCATGGAGGGGATGGACGAGGGCGACGGGACGATGCCTGAGCCGTTCGGATTCGCGGCGTTCAAGCAGCGTTTGGAGAAGCCGGAGGTGAAGGAAGTGGAGGAGCCGACGCTGTTCAGTCAGAAGGCGGCGGAATTGAAGCAGTAACAGAAGGCACTGGGGACTAGGCATCAGGCACTAGTCAGAAGAGCAAGACTGAGTAGGAGCACGAAAGCAATGGCAATCAAGCCGACGGAAGATCGAGTGGTTGTGAAGCCCGCGGAGCGGGAGACGCAGACGGCAAGCGGGTTGTATCTGCCCGAGACGAGCAAGGAGCGCCCGATGACCGGCAAGGTGATCGCGGTGGGGCCGGGCAAGCGTCTTGACAATGGCACGACGGTGAAGCCAAGCGTGAAGAAGGGCGACACGGTTGTGTTTGGCAAGTACGCCGGCGCGGAAGTCGAGATCAAAGGCGAAGAGCATTTGATCATGCGGGAGACGGAGTTGTTGGGGATCTTGCAGGGCTGAGAAGGCCTGGGCACCAGGGATTAGGCACTAGGTCAAGAAGAAGAACGAAAGCGGAGCGACGAACCATGGCAGCCAAGCAGTTGATGTTTTCGGATCAGGCCTTGCAGGAAATGCGCAAGGGATTGCACGATCTGGCGCGTGCGGTGAAGGTCACGATGGGCCCGCGCGGGCGGACTGTGGCGATGCAGAAGAGCTACGGCGGGCCGCAGGTCACGAAGGACGGCGTGACGGTCGCGAAGGAGGTTTCGCTCGCCGAACCCATGCGCAACATGGGCGCGAAGATGGTGATCGAAGTCGCCAAGAAGACCAACGACATGGCGGGCGATGGCACGACGGCTGCGACGGTGCTTGCTGAGGCGATCTTCTCTGAGGGCCTGCGCATGGTCGCCGCCGGCACGAATCCGGTTGCGGTGCAACGTGGCGTGAACAACGCGGCGCAGTGTGCTGCGGAGGCGATTGATGGCATCGCGATCAAGTGCAAGGGCAAGGACGACTACAAGAAGGTCGCGACGGTCTCCGCGAATCACGACAAGGAAATCGGTGAACTGATTGCAGAGGCGATCGCGAAGGTCGGGGCTGAGGGCGTGGTCGAAGTGGAGGAGGGCAAGGCCTCCGAGACGACGCTCGATTACGTCGAAGGCATGCAGTTCGACAAGGGCTATCTGTCGCCGTATTTCCTGACCGATCCCAAGACTGCCGAGTGCATTCTCGAGAACGCGCTCGTGCTCATCCACGAGAAGAAGATCTCGAACCTCAACGACTTGCTGCCGCTGCTCAACAAGGTCGCCACGAGCGGCCAGCCGCTGCTCATTATCGCGGAAGATGTTGAGTCTGAGGCGCTCGCTGCGCTCGTTGTCAACCGTTTGCGTGGTGTGCTCAAGGTTGCAGCGGTAAAGGCGCCGGGCTTTGGCGATCGCCGCAAGCAGATGCTGGGCGATATTGCGACGCTCACGGGCGGGACGTTCTTTGCAGAGGATCTTGGCCGCACGCTCGAATCGATCGAACTCACCGAGCTTGGCAAAGCCAAGAAGATCGTCGTCACCAAGGACAACACGACGGTGATCGAAGGCGCCGGCAAGAAGAAGGACATCGACGCTCGCGCCACGCAGATCAAGAATCAGATCGAAGCCTCGACGAGCGATTACGACAAGGAGAAGCTCACGGAGCGCCTTGCCAAGCTCACGGGTGGCGTTGCGATCATCAATGTCGGCGCGGCGACCGAAACCGAAATGAAGGAGCGCAAGGATCGTGTGGATGATGCGCTGAACGCCACGCGTGCCGCGGCTCTCGAAGGCTATGTCGCGGGCGGCGGCTCAGCACTGCTCCGCACGCTTGATGCGCTCGAAGCGGGCAAGAAGAAGGCCAAGGGCGATGAGAAGTTTGGTTTCGACATCGTGATGCGCGCCTGCGAAGCCCCGCTCAAGCAAATCGTCGAGAACGCGGGCCTCGATGGCGATCTCGTCGTCGAAAAGGTCAAGGAGCTTGGCGGCAACCAGGGCTTCGACGTCATCACCGAGAAGTATGTCGACATGGTCAAGGCCGGCATCATCGACCCGGCAAAGGTCATCAAGAGCGCACTGATGAACGCGGCGTCCGTCGCGGGCCTCATGCTCACGACCGATGTGATGATCACGGAATTGAAGGATGAGACCGAGCCGGTGGCGGGGGCCGTGAGCTAGCGAACCCCCTCACCCGGTCGCTTCGCGACCACCCTCTCCCTCAGGGAGAGGGAGCAGAACACGCGGGCCCGGGTGCGAAAGCGCTCGTGGCTTGGTTTGTGAGTGAAAACAAGATTCAATTCCGCGAACGGGGCAAGGCTGGGCATTGTTCTTTGTGTGGTGCGTTTCTGAACGAGGTACGGGAATGCGGCGTGTGCTCTTGGGTTGAGCGGGCCGATCTTGATGAGCCGTTCTTCAAGCCACGAGCTGAAAACGAGAACATTGGTCCAGATGATGCGTTCAGGATTGTGCTTCGCTTCGGGATTGATGCCTTCAAACGATATCGAATAGCCTCGGAAGATGAACGGTCGGAAATGCTCAGGTTGACGAGCCGCAGTGGTTGGCCAAAGAATGAATATGGGAAGTCAGCGTGTTGCTGTTGCGGGTATCACACGTTGGAATCGGCACCTTCATCCGACGATTTCTGCCCGGTGTGCGGCTGGTTTGATACGAGTGTCGACTGGAACATGTTTTGGTGGGAGATGAAGAAGGGTCAGCCCAAAATCGAGACGGCCCGCGAGAACTTCGAGCGCATCGGTGCCATCGAGGAATCTGAGGTCGAAGATTGCCGTCCACCAACGCCTGAGGAGCTACCACGTCATGATTGGGCCAGTGATGATCGCCCCTATCGGAAACCGCCTCGCTAACCATGCCCACCACACGCGACTATTACGAAGTTCTTTCCGTCGAACGCACTGCCGACGGCGATGAGATCAAGCGCTCATATCGGCGCCTGGCGATGAAGTATCACCCCGATCGCAATCCGGGTGATGACGAGGCGGAAGGCAAGTTCAAGGAATGTGCCGAGGCGTATGAGGTCCTGAGCGACGATCAGAAGCGTGCCGCATATGACAAATACGGACACGCCGGCGTCAAGGGCGCAGCGGGCGGTCCCGCGGGACATGACTTCTCGCGCATGAATGTCGAAGACATCTTCTCGATGTTCTCCGACATCTTTGGCGGCGGCGGTTTCGCCGGACAACAGCGCGCCGGGCGCGGGCGCGGCGGCGTCGCACGCGGCTATGACCTCGAAACCGAAGTCACCATCGAACTCAAGGATGTGCTCAAAGGCGTCACGCGCGACGTCGAGTTCTCGCGATTGGACGTCTGCGAAACATGTCATGGCGATGGCGCAAAGCCCGGCACCACGCCTGAAAAATGCCAAACCTGCGGCGGGCAAGGACAGGTCATCCAAACCGGTTTGGGCGGCATGTTCCGCATGCAAACCGCATGTCCGCATTGCAAAGGCCGCGGCACGGTCGTCAAAGACAAATGCCCCGATTGCCACGGCAAGGGGCGCATCGCGCGCAAGCGCAAGCTCGAAGTGAATGTGCCTGCGGGCATTCGCGATGGGCAGGCGATTCGTGTGAATGCGGAGGGTGAGCCGCCACCGGTGGAGATGTCGCCGAGCGGCGCGGGTGTGCGGGGCGACTTGCATGTCGTCGTTCGCGTGAAGGAACACGAGTTGTTCCAGCGCGAAGGCGATCATCTTGTGCTGCCCTTGCCGATTAGTTTCGCGCAAGCGGCGCTTGGGGCGGCGATCGAGGTGCCGACGTTGGATGGCGAAGAGGCCGCGGTGAATGTGCCCAAGGGCACGCAGCACGGGACTCTCTTTAAAGTCCACGGCGCGGGGTTGCCCAATCTGCGCAGTGGCAAGCGCGGCGACCTGGTCGCGGTGGCGGAGTTGCATGTGCCCAAGAAGCTGGACGAGACGCAGGAGCGTTTGCTGCGGGATCTGGCGGCGCATGAGGGCGAGCAGGGCATCCGGGCCGAGGGGCATCGGGATGGGTTTTGGGCGAAAGTGAAGGACTTCCTGGGTGGTTGACTGTGGAAACGGTCGATGATGGATGGGTAACTGAGATGGGACGTAGGCACGCAGAACCTGAAGCAGCCAACGGCGGCGAAAGCCTCGACGCGTTGCACGCGCGGCTGGATGAGCTCATGGGCGAGCGCGTTGCGCTTGATCTTGAGTTGCACGATGTGCGCAAGGCGTTTGAAGAGCTTGGGCAGCCTGTGCCCGAGGAACTGGTCGAGCTTGATACGGCTGAGCTGATGGCGAAGCTGACCGAAGCAAAGATGGCGCATCAGCGGGCGCTTGCGGACTTCCAGAACTATCAGCGGCGTCAGTTTGACAATGAGCGGCGTGCATGTGACGGCGCGGCGGCGGATGTTGTCGAGTCGATGATTGGCGTGCTCGATACGTTCGACATGGCGCGGAAGATGGACTTGAAGACCACGCCTCCCGAGATGGTGATGCAAGGCATCGAGATGATCCGCGGCGAGATGCTGCGCGTGCTTGGGCAGCGCGGGTTTGCGGTGATCGAGCCGGCAAAGGGTGAGCAGTTTGATCCGAACGTGCATGAGGCGATGCAGCAGGTTGAGTCTGCGGACGTCGAGCCGGGCTGCATTGTGGAGCTTGTGCGCCCCGGCTATCGGATGCATGAGCGGATCGTTCGCCCGGCGCAGGTGATCGTGGCGGCGGGGGCGGAGCTTGATGCGGGCGATGACGAAGGAGCGGATGACGATGCCGACGTATGACTATCAGTGCGCGGCATGCGGGCACGAGTTCGAAGAGTTCCAGGCGATGAGCGCCAAGCCGCTCAAGAAGTGCCCCGAGTGCGGCAAGAACACGCTTGAGCGGTTGATTGGCATCGGCGCGGGCGTGATCTTCAAGGGCGGTGGGTTCTACGAGACCGACTACCGCTCGGAGTCGTATAGGAAGGGTGCCGACGCCGAGAAGAAGGCTTCGGAACCCAAGGCCGATTCGTCTGCGAGCGACGGCGGCGGAGCATGCGCATGCGGCAAGAAGAGCAAGCACGACTGCGCGAGCGGCAAGACGACGACGCCAAAGGTGGACGCGCCGAAGAAGAAGGGCAAGTAGCACTTTCGGTTGACGAACGCCGCGAAGTGGCGCGCGAACAAGCGCGTCAAGCCGCGCAGATGTCTGACACCTTCACGATCGTCGTCATCATCTGGATGATCTTCGGGATGCCGGTCTATATCGGTGCGTTCCTGCTTGGCGTGTATGTTGGGAGACCGTTGGGGAGTCCAACGCTCTTCGGGATGATCAGTGGACTGGGGGCGATGTTCGGCGGCGTCGTTGCGAGCTACTTGGTCATTCTTCGGATCGTTGACCGGCGCTTTCGAGAGATCTGGCTTGGGCACAGATTCTGTCCCAAGTGCGAATACGACCTCACCGGCATCTCGCCCGACGTCTGCCCCGAATGCGGTACGCCCATTCCGCGCAAGCTTGCGCCCTAACATGCCCACCATGACCCCCGCGCACGCTGCGATCCTGGCCCACGGCGTCGACCTTGTGGAGGTTGCGCGCATTGAGCGCTTGCTCAAGGAGCACGATGCGCGGTTCATCGAGCGCGTGTTCACGCAGGGCGAGCGCGACTATGCCGAGGCGAATCCAGCTCGGCGGGGTGAGATCCTCGCGGCGCGCTTTGCCGCCAAGGAAGCGGTGCTCAAGGCGCTGGGCACGGGGTGGTCGGGGGGTATTGCGTGGACCGATGTCGAGGTCCTGCGCGATGACGCGGGGCGGCCTGGGGTGAAGATCACGGGTGAGGCGGCCCGGGCGGCGAAGGCGAAGTTCAACGGGCAGGCGGTGACGTGGCTGGTGAGCATTTCGCATACGGCAGGGCTGGCGATGGCCTCGGCGGTGGCGACGCGGGCCTGAGGTATACTGCTCCGAAGCCCGATGGCGACAAAACGCGCCAAGCCGTTGTACGAGATGATCGACCCACGGACGGGTCCGGTGACGCGTTCGGTTCGTCCGAGCGCGGGCAATGTCGCGCCGCCGCCACCCAGGGTCGAGGCGCCGCCTGAGGAAGGGTGGTTGTCGCCTGGTCGCGCTGTGCGTGTGCCCGTGGGGTATGCGTTGGTCGCGGGGGCGGTGTGCGTCGCGCTGATCGTCGGGGCGTTTGTGTTGGGCTACATCGTGCGGACGAAGGAATTCGAGCGCGAGCGCCTGGCGGAGGTTGAGAACGGGACTGCGACGCGCAGCGGCATTGCGGATCCGATTGCGGGGGCGGACCTGAATCAGGGGCTGCTTGGCGCGAAGCCGGAGCCGATCCGGACCAACCCTGCGCCCAAGCTGATCGAGCCCAAGCCAACGGCGAACGCGCCCGCGCGTGTGCCGACGGCGGCCACGCCTGTGGTGTCGGGCATGGTGTCGGGCATGACGTTGGTGGAGGGCGAGGTCGCCAATCCGCTTGAGCCGGGGCTGAACTACTTCGTGGTGGCGTCGATCCTGGGGAAGGATGATGCGGTGGCGGCGGCGAAGTTCCTGGCGGAGAACGGCGTGGCGACGGTGGTGATGCCATCGCGGTTTTCGAGCGGGAGCTGGATGGTGACGACGCGGCAGGGCTTTGCGGGGGGCGAGCACAATGGGCCCGAGGCGAGCGCCTTGAAGGCGAAGATCGAGCAGGTGGGGCGGGTGTATCAGCAGGACCATCGCGGGCCGACGAATTTCCGGGGCGCCTACGCGTGGAAGTACCAGTAGGGCGGGGGGCCGCGGGGCGTCATGGGCCCCCTTGCGACGCTATACTGGTCCTCCCGATCGGCGGCTGGGGCCGGTGGGGCGTTTGGACTTTCAACGTTGGATGCTGGTGGCTCGCAAGGCGGCAGGCAGGCGGGGAATTGCGATGAGCATTGATCGATCACTGAAGACGGCGGGCAACCTGACAGAGCACCGGAACGTGCTGAAGCGGGCGGAGCGGATCGAGAAGCTCAAGGAGACGAAGGGCTTCGATCCGCAGAAGCGCGAAGCGCTGAATCTTCCCAAGACGTCCAACCGCAAGCCCAAGTAATGGGCCTGGACTTTTCGAGGTTGCTGTCCGATCGCTCGAAGCAATTGCAGCCGAGCGGGATTCGTCGCATTTTTGAGCTGTCGGCGACCTTGAAAGACCCGATCAATCTGTCGATTGGCCAGCCGGACTTTCCCGTGCCCGATGCCGTGAAGCGTGCGGCGATCGATGCGATTGAACGGGATCACAATGGCTATTCGATGACAAATGGCGTTGCGCCGTTGCGCGAACGCTGTGCGGCACATATTGCTCAGGACGTCGGTTGGGACACGCCGGCGGTTGCGGTGACGAGCGGCACGTGCGGTGCGCTATTCTTGATGAGTCTGGCGCTGTTGGGCGAGGGCGATGAAATCATCGTGCCCGATCCCTATTTCGTGGCCTATCCGAAGCAGGCGACGATTGCGGGCGGCACCGCGGTGCGCTGCGACACCTATCCCGATTTCAAGATGACGGCAGAGCGTGTGGAGCCATTGATCACCAAGCGCACGAAGGCGGTGCTGCTCAATTGTCCGGGCAATCCAAGCGGCGCGGTGATGACGCAGGGCGAGTGCCGGGAGTTGTTGGAGCTGTGTCGGCGCAAGGGTGTGCTGCTGATTTCCGATGAGATCTACGACGAGTTCACATTCGATGATGCGCGGGAGGACTACGCCAATGGGCGGCATTGTCCGAGCCCCGCACGCGAGCCGGGGTCGCAAGAAGATGTGCTGCTGATTCGTGGGTTTTCGAAGACGTATGCGGTGACGGGTTGGCGGCTTGGGTACATCGCAGGGCCCGCGGCACTCGTCAGCGAGATCAACAAGCTGAGCCAGTTCAGCTTCGTGTGCGCGCCGACGCCCCTGCAATACGGCGCGATGGCATGTTTCGATTGCGATATGAGCGGTACCATTGCAGACTATGCCAAGCGACGGGACATGGTTGTTGAGCGTCTGGGGCAGCACACGAAGGTGACCAAGCCTGGCGGGGCGTTTTATGCCTTTGTGGAGACGCCGGATCACTTTGCCAACAGCACGCAGCTGGTCGAAGCGGCGCTTAAGAAGAATGTCGTGCTCATTCCGGGCGAAGTGTTCTCGGATCGCGATACGCATTTCCGTCTCAGCTTCGCGACCGATCCAAGGAAGCTGGCGCAGGGGCTGGATGTTCTCGAGCAATTGCTCGCGGCGGCACCCGCGACCCGATGATAAAGAACAAAGAGACTGCACGAGCGTAAGGTCAGACGAAGGAGGGTTGGGTCATGGCGATTCGCGTGGGCATCAATGGTTTTGGTCGGATTGGGCGGCTTGTTTATCGCGCGGGTGTCGACCAGGGCATCGAGTTTGTCGCAGTGAACGATCTCGTGCCATCCGACAACCTGGCCTATCTGCTCAAGTATGACTCGACGCACGGGCGCTTCAAGCACAGCGTCGAGACGCAGGATGATGGGTTCACTGTTGGCGGCAAGAAGACCAAGTGCTTTTCCGAGCGCGATCCATCAAAGCTGCCTTGGGCGGACCTGGGCATTGACTATGTGATTGAATCGACCGGTCTCTTCACGACAGGTGATGATGCGGGCAAGCACCTCACGGCGGGCGCGAAGCGCGTGCTGATCAGCGCGCCGACGAAGTCGCCCGATACAGTGCCGACCTATGTTTTTAAGGTCAACCACGAGCAATATGACCCTGCCAAGGACAAGGTGGTCTCCAACGCAAGCTGCACGACGAATTGCCTCGCGCCTGTTGCGAAAGTGATCAACGATTCGTTCGGGCTTGCGGAGGGCCTGATGTCGACGATTCACGCTGCGACTGCGACACAGCCCACACAGGATGGGCCATCGAAGAAGGACTGGCGCGGCGGGCGCAACGCCTACATGAACATCATCCCGGCGAGCACCGGCGCGGCGAAAGCTGTGGGTCTGTGTTTGCCGGAACTCAAGGGCAAGATCACGGGCATGGCGTTTCGCGTGCCAACGTGTGATGTCAGTTGTGTCGACCTGACGTTTCGCACGGACAAGGCGACGAGCCTCGATGCAATTCACGCGGCAATGAAGGACGCGGCCAACGGGCCGATGCGCGGCGTGCTCGAATACTGCGATGAGCAGGTCGTCTCGACCGACTTCATCACGCACCCGGCGAGCTCGATCTATGACGCCTTGGCGTGCATCGAGCTGAACAAGCACTTCTTCAAGGTCGTGAGCTGGTATGACAATGAGTGGGGGTATTCCTGCCGCTGCGTTGACATGATCCGCTACATGGCGGCGAAGGATGGCGTGAAGGCGGGCGCCGCGATGGCGGGCGTGTAAGTCCTTGCAAACACGGCGGCAAGGCAAACCCGGCGCGAAATTCGCGGGGCCGGAAACCCAATAGGTCGATAGTTCACAAGGGGTGAGCGCGGTTGTCGGTGCGCTTGCGATCTGATCGCCCAGAGGCGGGGTCGTGGGACGTTGCGCGACAGCTGCGCTCGAAAGGAGGATTTGCCATGGGTTGGCCTTCGATCATTGTCGGTCTCATTCTTGCGGTGTTCATTCTGTCGTCGATTCCCAAGTTGCCAAGCAAGTCGCTTCGGCCGGTCGTCGCGGCAGCGGCGCTTGTCGTGCTTTTGATCGGCGTCATGCTCTCGTCGGTGCGCTTCGTGCCTGCCGATCGTGTGGGCATCGTGACGAAGAACGCGCTCGGGGCGCGTCTTGCGCCGGGCAAGATCATCGCCACCGATCGCGAGATGGGCGTGCAGGCGGATGTGCTTGCGCCGGGCTGGCACTTCTTCTATTGGCCCGTGATCTACTCTGTCGACACGGACAAGCTCGTTGAGATTCGCGAGGGCTCGGTCGGGTTGGTTGAGTCGGTCGATGGTCGCCCACTTGCGCAGGGGCAGGTGTTTGCTGACGAAGTCGCGCCGGAAGAATTCGACAAGATGATCCGTGATGCGAAGCACTTCTTGACCACGGGCGGCGGGCAGAAGGGCCCGCAGACTGGCGTGCTGCGTCCGGGGACGTATCGCATCAACACCGCGGTGTTCAAGGTGACACAGGTGCCGAGAACGGATGTGGCGTCCAGTACGGTGGCGGTCTTGAAGTCGAACGTTGGTGGGCCACCCACGCTGATCGTCGAAGGCGTTGCGGACGGGATGGAGTCGATCCGCCTTGCGAAGGAAGGTGAGAAGGGCGTGCGCACGGATGTGCTCGCGCCGGGCAGCTATCCGATCAATCCGCAGGCGTATGAAGTCAACATGGTGTCGACGGCAACGCGCGTCGCGAACTATGCAGGCCAGGCTCGGGCGGGACTCGAAGCGCTCGGTGCGATCACCGTGAAGTCGTCGGACGGTTTTAGCTTTCCGGTCGACGTGCGCGTGGCGTACCAGATTCAGGAAAAGGATGCGCCAAAGGTTGTGGCGTCATTGGGAGGCGACAACGACAAGCTGCAGCAGCTCTTGACGAGTCGCATTCGCTCGATCTTTCGCAACAACGCCGAGAAGGTGAAGGCGCTGGATTATGTGCAGCAGCGCTCGCGCCAGGAGACGCAATCAACACAAGCGCTGAAGGATGAGATGACGCGGTATGGCGTGACAGTCGAGCGCGTGGAGATTGGCGAGGTCGGCTCAGAGGAGACACTGGGCGCACTGCTCAAGACGCAGAAGGATCGCGAGATTGCGCTCCAGGAGCAGATCACCTTTGAAGAGCAGCAACGTGCCGCAGAGAAGGAGAAGGAGCTCAAGCGCACGGTGCAGGAAGCAGAAGAAGAGCGTCGTCTTGCGACTGCGAGCTATGAAGTGAAGATTGCGGAGCAGGAGAAGGAGCAGCGGATCATCGCGGCGAACGCGGAAGCCGAGGCCATTCGCATCAAGGCGGAGGCGGAAGCCAAGGCGTACCAGATGATCGCGCAGCAGATTGGGCCGGCGAATCTGGCGATGATCGAGCTGCTCAAGATTGTGGGCGAACGGGGGATCAATATCACGCCGCGCGTCTTTATCTCGGGTGCGCAGAGTGGCGGCGGCGAGGGGGCAGGCTCCCTGGGCGGCGTGAGCGCTGCGGAGAACGCGGCACTCATCGGGACCATTCTGGATGCGATGGTCGCCAGAGAGGAGCCGGTGAGTTCGGCAGCGTCGCCCCGTTGATCAGGTGCCCTCCGTGGCGATTGGCTCGGCGGTTTGAAGATTCCGATAAGGCCAGTCTGACGCCCAGAAAAGGCGTTCAGCTGGCCTTTTCTGATCTCCGGCATGGGCCTAGGGCGGAACTGGTCCGGCGGGGGCTGCGAATCGGGCCCTGGAGGTTCGCCCTGCGGCATCGCTCGGGCGGCAAATGGGGTGGCTTGGGGACGTCGAAGCGTCCTTGGTGCTGGACGGATTCTCAGCATGGCACGGAATAACGACCACACGTCGCATCGCGGCTCTTCGTTGACACTTGAGGAGAGCCGTCATAGCTTGCCCGGTTCGCCCAGCGAACGACCACGCGTGGCGGTGAGTTCGTCCCCTGTGCCAGACCCAAACGAGGCATCCAAGATTCCCATGCCCCAAGACGGCGACGACCGTCAAAGTGGCGCACTGGAGTCCGCGGGCGATGATTCACCCAAGATTCCGATGCCCGCCGACACCCTCGAGATTCTGACCGGGCGTTCCAAGAGTGGTTCGACGGCCGGTGGTTCGAGCTTGACAGGTTCGGGAAACAAGACGGGCGGGCCCAACGACTCGATGGGTGGGGGCACGAGCCTCGACACCATCGTGGGGCGTTTGGTCGTCGAGCAGGGCTTGGCGACGAACGACGACGTCGAGAAGGCGCGGGCGCATCAGTTCGCGGGTGAAGACGCCAATCAGCGTTCGCTGGCTGAGGTGCTGGTCGGGCACGGGGCGATCACCAAAGGGCAGATGGATCGACTGCGCCGTCAGGTGGAGGCGGAGCGCTCCGGGCAGCAGATCCCCGGGTTCCGCGTGTTGGGCAAGCTTGGGGCGGGCGCGATGGCGGCGGTGTTCAAGGCGCGCCAGATCTCGCTCGACCGCGATGTGGCGATCAAGGTGCTGCCCCGGAAGTTCAATCAGAACAAGGAGTTCATCGAGCGGTTTTATGCCGAAGGGCGTGCTGCGGCCCAGATGAACCATCCGAACATCGTGCAGGCGTATGACGTGGGTAAGGCGGGCGAGTTCCACTACTTCGTGATGGAGTATGTGGAAGGCGGCACGGTGCATGATGTCATCGCGCACGACCGTCGTTTTAGCGAGCAAGATGCGCTCGACATCATCATCAACATCGCGGATGCGCTAGAGCATGCGCACGAGAAGGGCCTGATCCACCGCGATGTGAAGCCCAAGAACATCATGCTGACGCCCAGTGGCGTGGCGAAGCTCGCGGACCTGGGCCTTGCGCGGGCGATCGACGACAAGGAAGCGGCGCTCGCTGAGAAGGGCAAGGCTTACGGCACGCCCTATTACATTTCGCCGGAGCAGATTCGTGGCGAAGTAAATGTTGGGCCGCAGGCGGACATCTATTCGCTCGGCGCCACGCTCTATCACATGGTCACGGGGACGGTGCCTTACAACGGCAAGAGTCCAAAAGAGGTGATGGAGAAGCACCTCACGCAAGAGCTCATTGCGCCGGATCACGTGAATCCAAAGCTCAGCGCGGGCATCTCGGAAGTGATCGAGATGATGATGGCCAAGAGCCGGAAGAACCGCTACCGCACCTGCAAGGATCTCCTGGTCGATCTGCGTGCGGTGCGCAAGGGCGACAAGCCACCCATCGCACATAAGGACGACGTGCTGTCGGCAGTTGTGCAGGTGGCGGAATTGCAATCGGGTGAGGCGATTGACCAGTCACAGTTGCCACGGGATCAGTTCACCAAGCCGAGCGTCTGGGGCGAGCCGGTCGTGCGTTTTCTCGTGTCGGCGCTGGTCGTGCTCGCGATCCTGACTGTGGTGCTGTTTGTGGTCGTGCTGATGCAGATGTGACGCGACCCGAGCCCCTGATTTGGGGCGGTTGGTCGGTTCAAACCCGCCTCAAATCCAGCCGATAGACTTCCAAGAGACCAGCCCCTCCGGGCGGTTCGCAAGGGAGCATGATCACATGGACATCTACATCGACACCGCGAATCTGGACGAAATCAAGAAGGCCCATGACTTGGGCGTGCTCGACGGGGTGACGACGAATCCCTCGCTCATCGCCAAGGAGAAGACGGACTACGTCAAGCGGCTTGGCGAGATCTGCAATGTCGTGGCGGGCCCGGTCTCGGCGGAGGTGATCGCGACGGACTATGACGGCATGGTGGAAGAGGGTCGCGAGCGCGCGAAGATTGCCCCGAACATCGTGGTCAAACTGCCCAGCACCGTGGATGGCGTGAAGGCGTGCAAGACCTTCGCGGATGAGGGCATTCGGACGAATCTGACGTTGTGCTTCCAGCCGTTGCAGGCGCTGATGGTCGCGAAGGCCGGGGCGTTTCTCGTGAGCCCCTTCGTTGGGCGGCTGGATGACATCGCGATGGAAGGCATGGACCTGATCCGGCAGATTCGCCAGATCTATGACAACTACGGGTTTGCCACGAAGATCCTGGCGGCGTCGTTGCGGCACCCGATGCACGTCGTCGAATGTGCGCTCATTGGCGCCGACGTGATCACCGCGCCGTATAGCGTGATCGAGAAGTTCATGAGCCACCCGCTCACCGACAGCGGGCTCGAGAAGTTCCTGGCGGACTATCGCAAGGCGTTCGGCAACCGCGAACCGGCGATGGCGCACTAACTAATCAATCAATCGCAAACAGGAATTCGATTTCCACCGGAGCGCCCAGTGGCAATGATGGCACGCCCACCGCGGCCCGGGCGTGCTTGCCGGCGTCTCCCAGCAGCTGGACGAGCAGGTCCGACGCGCCATTGATGACCTTCGGATGGTCGGTGAAGTCCGGGGCGCAGGCCACGAACCCACCAACACGGACGACGCGGCGAATCCGGGCGAGGTCGCCGACCTCCGCTCGGAGGGCCGCCAGCCCATTCAGGGCGCATTGGCGAGCACATTCCTGGGCCAGCTCGATTGGCACGTCGCGGCCCACCTGGCCTGATGCGATCATTTTGCCGTCGCGAAGGGGGACTTGTCCGGAGACGTAGACGGGCTTGCCTGCGGGGACCATGGCGGCGGGGACATAGCTGGCGACGGGTTTGGGGGCTGGGGGCAGGGTGAGGCCCAGCTCGGCGAGGCGGGCATCGAGTGATTTCATGGTGTTGGACTCCGGAAGTGGATTTGGTGTGTGTTTGGGTGTGGAACCGGGGCGAGTTGACCTGCGAATAGCAGAACGTATCGTACTGTGGCGTCAGGGCTTGGCCCGCATGACCCCAATGCATGTTCGATCCTGTTCTGATCTCCAGCCGTTCGGCTGGGCATTTGTCTCGGGAGCGTGCGGTGGGCACTGGCGTAACGACAACGAAGGTGACGGTCCGCGGCGTGGTCGCGGGATGCCGTCATCAGGTCGCCAGTTCGCCTCGCGCGTTTTGCGAGGAGAGACGCGCTAGGTCAAACGGCAAGGAGATCGAACAATGGTGAATCTGAAGAATCGCCGGGGCTTCACGCTCGTGGAGTTGCTGGTAGTGATTGCGATTATCGCGTTGCTGGTCGGCATTCTGTTGCCGGCGTTGAGCCGCGCGCGTCGCAACGCGATTCAGGTGAAGGACGGCACGCAGGTGCGCACGATGGTGCAGGCGATGAACCAGTGGGCGGCGCAGAACCGCGACCAGTACCCGCTGCCGAGCATCGCGGATCCGTATCGTTTCTCGCTCGAGACCAACGATCCGGCGATCGGCACCGACCGCACGGGCGCCATCTATTCGCTGATGGTGTATTCGGAACTGCTGTCCCCGACGGTGCTGGTGAGCCCCGCCGAGACGCGCGCGGACATCGAAGTGAATCAACTGTACGAGTACAGCTATCCGTTTGCTTCGGGCGAGACGATTCGCGCACTGTATGACGCGAACCTGAAGGGCACGCCGCGTGACGAGTCGGAAAGCGGCGCGACTGGCTATCAGGGGAGCTCGGGCTCGCTCACGGATGTTGGGCACACGAGCTATGCCCACAGCGCGCCGTTTGGCGCTCGTCGGGCGAACTGGCGGAACACGATCAGTTCCGCGGCGCCGATCGTTGCGAACCGTGGTCCGGTGTACGGCGCCCCGACGGGCGGCACGGGTGCTGCTGACCCCGGTCAGTGGAGGCCGCTCGAGTCGGACGTGACGGGCGAAGATTCGGAATGCTTGCTGCTGCACGGCGAGGTTGGTCGCTGGGCGGGCAACATTGCGTATGCCGACGAGCACGTTTCGTTCGAGCGTGAGCCGAATCCGGACACGTCGACGTACACGATCCCGCTGCCGGCGGGTCCGGTGGCGGTGTCGGACAACATCTTCTATGACGAAGATGAAGGCGCGAACGGTCCGACGGGGGCGGTTGTGCCTCGTCAGTCGCGGAAGAACGCGTATCTGCGTATGTGGACGAAGGGGACGAACATCGCGAATGCGACGTTCGCGGATCAGTGGATCGTGCCGGGCGACTTTGTGTGGGTCGACGGCGAAGGCAACTGATCGCCTCTGAGGTGGACTGAATAGGCGCCCCGCGGGCGCGGCTGTGCTCGCGGGGCGATTTCGGAATCAATGAGCCAGTTCCCTGGTTCCACGGCGCGCGCGGATCGCGCGGGATTTGAAAGCATTGGAGCGTGACATGAAGAAGAACAAGGGTTTCACGCTGGTCGAGCTGCTGGTGGTCGTTTCGATCATCGCGTTGCTGGTCGGCCTGCTGCTTCCGGCGCTGAGCCGCGTGCGCGACAGCGCTCGTCAGGTGAAGTGCGGGACGAACGTGCGCGGCATTCACCAGGGTCTGGTGGCATGGTCGCAAGATGACGACGGGCAGTATCCGCTTCCGGAGCGGAATGACCCGGACTACAACTCCGAGGTGTGGGACGAGGCCGACCTCAATCACTCGACGAACCGCACGGGCAACATTTGGTCGCTGCTGATCTACAACAAGGTGCTGAACACTGAGATTTTCATCAGCCCTGCAGAGACCAACGTCAACATCCGCAAGCCCAAGATGGGCTTCGGCAAGGACTATGCGGAGTATCACTTCGAGGGTCCTTGGGCCGCCCCGCAGGACACGCGTTTCCAGGCGATCTATGACCCGCAGTTCAAGGGCAGTGCGAGTGAGTTTGACGGTGCGGCAGAAGTCGTGACTGAGTCGCCCCAAGGCTTGGCCACGCCCAAGGAAGTTGGTCACAACAGCTATGCCCACGCGCCGGTGTGCGGTGCGCGTTTGAACTCGATGTGGAACACGTTCGCGCCCTCGCCGATCATTCCGATCGTGGGGAACCGCGGGCCGATCTTCAACGAGGTGTATCCCACCCGTGAGCCTTCGCTCAACGATGGTGAGTACGCCTTGGAGGGCATCAAGTCGAACACGCTTGGCATCCACGGTGGTAAGGCCACGTGGGAAGGCAACGTGGTGTACAACGACGGGCACACCGAGTTCTTGACGCAGCCCAATCCTGAGGGTCAGCGCCGCATTGAATTCGGCAACGACGACGTCGACTCGCGCATCAATGACAACATGTTCATCGATGAGGAGTTGCCGGGCGTTAATGCCAGTGCGCGAAACAACTCGTATCTGCGCATTTGGTCGAACGGCATGCCGCTCGACAACGAGGTCCTCAATGCGAACAACGGGTGGTTCCACTATCCCGATGGCCACTACATGTGGGCCGACTGATCGCAGATTGATTTGAACCATGCAAGCGGGCCGGTCCTTCGGGATCGGCCCGTTTCGTTTTTCCGCGAAGGGGACGATGTCAGGCATTGCGGCGCACGTCAAGGACTTGTTGGGTGTTTCGGTGGAATCAATGCGCGCGCTGGGCGGTGGTTGCGTGGGCGATGTGCGCCTTGTGGCGCTGAACGATGGACGGCGTGTCGTTGTGAAGCATGCTGAAGCGGATGGCGCCGGCGCATTGGCCATTGAAGGGCGCATGCTTGGGTTCTTGGCCAAGTGGACGGATGTGCCGGTGCCGATGGTGCTAGCTGAGGCGCCGGGGTTGTTGGTGATGGAGGCGATCGAGAGCGGTGGCGCGTTTGGTGCAGCGGCGCAGGAGCACGCGGCGGCGATCTTCGCGCACCTGCACAATGTTCGGCCAATGGATGTGCGCTGGGGTGCTGACGAGGTTGCGCCGGAGGCTTCCTGTGGCGATCGCGCGTTTGGCTTCGGGTTCGATACGGTGATTGGGGGCCTGCATCAGCCCAATGGGTGGCACGGCAGTTGGCGCTCGTTCTTTGCGGAGCACCGGCTTGTGTACATGGCGCGTGAGGCGGAGCGCGCGGGGCGGTTGCATCGTGAACTTCGGGGTCGCGTGGAGCGATTGGCTGGGCGGTTGGAACAGTGGATTGACGAGCCGGCGCATGCGAGCTTGATCCATGGCGATGCCTGGGGCGGGAACATCCTGGTCGAGCCAAGCGGCACACGCGTGAGCGCGTTGATCGATCCTGCGACTTCCTTTGCGGACCCGGAGGTGGAGCTGGCGTTTGGGACATTGTTCGGCACTTTTGGGGCGGCGTTCTTCGAGGCGTACATGTGCGCGCGCCCCGACTGGAACAGCGCGGGCTTCTTCGAGCAGCGGCGGGATCTGTACAACCTGTATCCGTTGTTGGTGCATGTGCGGCTGTTCGGGGGCGGTTATGTGGGCGACGTCGAGGCGACGCTCCGGAAGTTCGGGCTATAGACTTGAGGCGGCATGAGCGCTGGAGATCGGCACAAGTCGGTGTATCTGGAGACCTTCGGGTGCCAGATGAACGAGCTCGATTCGGAGCTTGTGATGGGGGCGCTGCGCGCGCTGGGGTATGGGTTTGTGCATGAACCCGATGCTGCGGGTGTTGTGCTGTACAACACTTGCTCGGTGCGCGACTTGGCGGAGCAGAAGGTGCGCTCGCGCTTGGGAGAGATGGCGGTGCGCAAGCGCAAGGAGCCGGACCTTGTCGTGGGCGTGCTTGGGTGCATGGCGGAGCGCGACGGCGCGAAGATGCTGCACAAGTTTCCAGCGGTTGACATCATGTGTGGCCCGGGCGAATTGGACAAGATGCCTGCGCTGCTTGATAACGCGGTGCGCACGCGACAGTCATTGCGGGCGGATGATGACGATGCCTGGGCGCGTTCGGCGCGGCAGTTGGCGCTGCAGGGCGACACGTCGCGACGCAGTGGCACGCTTGCTGCGGCGAGCGACACGCTTGAGATGCTGGACTTGTCGCGATCGGTTTCACCGATCGATCATGGCGGGAGCGCCTATGTGCGCATCACGCGTGGGTGCAACAAGTTCTGCACGTATTGTGTGGTGCCAAGTACGCGCGGCGCGGAGATGCATCGCCCGCCGGATCACATTGTCGAAGAGTGCAAGCGCCTGGCGGATGCGGGGGTGATCGAGGTCACGCTGCTTGGGCAGACGGTGAATCACTATCGCTTCGAGCACGGCGCTGCGGTGCGTGTGGATGGCGTCATGCAGCCGCAGAAGGGGCGATCGCATAAGGGCGGGCATGCGCGCGATGTGTACGCGGGCGAACGTGTGACGACGTTTGCGGATCTGCTGCGTCGCATTCATGAAGAGGCGCCGGGGATCCAACGGTTGCGCTTCGTGACGAGCTATCCACGTGATTTTGGCGATGACGTGTTGGCGGTGATGCGCGATTCGCCGCGCATTTGCAGGTATCTGCATTGTCCGGCGCAGTCGGGTTCGGATGTGGTGCTCGCGCGAATGAATCGCGGCTATACCGTTGGTGACTACCTGGAGTTTGTGGAACGAGCCCGAGCGTTTCTTGATGAGCCCGAGCAAGGCAGGCCGCTCTCGATTGCGGGCGACGTCATCGTGGGATTCTGTGGCGAGACCGATGCGGACTTTGAACAGACCAAGGACCTATTGCGACGGGTGAAGTTCAAGAACAACTTCATCTTCAAGTATTCGCCGCGGCCTGGCACGACGGCGTTTGATCGCTTGCCTGACGATGTGCCTGAGCAGGTAAAGCGCGACCGGTGCAATGAGCTGATCGCGCTGCAGCAGGAGATTTCGGACGAAGTGGGGCAGGGCTATGTCGGGCAGACGGTGGACGTGTTCGTCCAGGGCTTGAGCGCGGTCGAAACCAAGCGGGCGAAGCGGGCTCAGGCGGCCCATCAACATGGCAATGGCGTTGCCCTGACGATTGGGGGGCGCTCGGTCGGTGAGGCGGACGAGGGCGATTGCTGCGACACCGGCGCTTGCGGGTGCGCAACGAGCGTGCAGGACCCGGGCGCTGCGAACGGGCATATTCAATTGACATCGCGCACGGACGGTGACTTGATCGTCGTCTTTGATTGCCCAGCAGGCACGGCGCCCGACGCCATGATCGGGCGCATCGTGCCGGTGCGGGTGACGAGCGCGAAGGGGATCACTCTGCAGGGCGTGCTGCAGCCTTGATAACGATCGGTGTGTCGAGCAGCAGTTCGATGGCTGAAGGCTGAGCGCCGAGCTTGGGTTGCATCGCCCAGGCGTCTTCCAACGACATGCCGGTGTGCTTGACGAGATGCGCCATGTAGGCATATCGGGCGCGGCCACCACTTGCACAGTGGATCAGGACAGCGCCCGGATGGTCGTACAGTGCGTCGGCCAACGCTTCAACCTGCTCCGTCGTATAGCCATGGTCACCACCCATTGGAATGTGAACATAGTTCAGGCCCAGGGTCTCGAGGTAGTCGGCTTCATCGAAGGAAAGCCCGTCCATTTCCTTGTCGGATCGACAGGAGATGACCGTTGTAATGCCGCTGTCGGCGAGTGAACGCAGTGTTTCCTTCGTGGGCTGCCCCGCGATGTGGATGCGCCCGTCGGCAAAGACGCGCGTCTGCGGTGGTTTGCGTTGACCAACCTCAATCGGCGCATCTTCGATCGAGGAGTACTCGGTCCAGGAGCCTTCGTACAGGCGCACGTTGGGCATGTCGAGCTCACATGAGAGCGCGAGCATGAGCAGTGTTGCTTCGCGCCCAGTGCCGCAATACACGACGACATCGTCGAGCCGTCCGACGCCGAGGTCGTCGAGCTTCTTCTTGATGTCGGCTTTGGCGAGCAGGCGGTGCTTGTTGTCAGGGAAGGTGAGCGTGGTCCAATCAAGCGAGTGTGCGCCCGGAATGTGGCCATTGCGCCGCCAGATGGGGGCATCCCCACGGAAGTGGGCCGCGGGGCGCGCATCGATGAAGACAGTCGAATCAAAGCCAATCAGGGGCTTGATGTCTTGGTACGTCGCGGCGGCGAGCCGTGGCGCCTGGGGCACGAGCGCTTCGGGCGCGACCGTTGGCAAGTCCTTGGTCGTGGGATGATTCGCGGCCCAAGATTCGTATCCGCCCGCGACAAGCACGATGTTGTCGTGTCCGATGCGCGCGAGGGCGTAGGCGGCCATCGTTGCGGCGAGCGGGTCATCCTGCCCGCCATAGATGATGACGGTTTCGCTTGGGCCAACGCCCGCGCCGCCAAAGAGCTGCGCGAGCGTTTCAGCGTCGCAGTATTGCACGGGCATGCCCGACGCCGGGCCGCGCAGGCATTCATCATCAAGATGCACGGCGCCTGGCATATGGCCTCTGACATATTCGCCAAACGGGCGCACATCGAGCACCGCGGCGCCCTCGAGCATTGAGGCGACGTTGCTCGGCTCTTCGAAGCGCACAGGGGCCGCGCAGACGAACGCATTGGTCATGGACACTGCGCACAGCGCAGCAGACAACCGCAAGGGGTTGATCGACAGTTGCATGTTCTTTGTCCTCCCGACAGTGATCGCGCTGCACCTTGGCGCCCCAAAATGCGCCGCGTGCAATTGCGAATGGATGTCGGCAGGTTGAACAGGTGGAGGCGTGGGGAGGTTGCAGGGGCCCTTAGCGTTCCCGCACGCCAGCCAGCGTTGCGCCGGTTTGTTGGGCGAGGTAGTCGTCGGCCATGGTGACGATCTCTTCCCAGAAGTCCTGGATCCAGCGGCCGGGCACGTTGGATGGGCGGTTGTTGATGAGGATTGAGAAGATCACGCGCTGGCCCGTGTTGGGCTCGACAAGGTATCCGGATAGTGAAGACACGCCCGTGAGATAGCCGCTCTTGGCGTGCAGTTCCGTGACGAGTTGCGTGTCGCCAAAGCGGCGTTCGAGCGTGCCGTCGCCCGGGGTGGCAAGTGAGTCTGTGAAGGGGTCGACGAGCGTTGGGTCATCGGCGAGCGCTTTGAGCCACTCTGCAATGGCGCGGGGCGTGACGCGATTGGACCGGCTCATCCCCGAGCCATCGGCAACGATCACCGCGTTGGCCGCCGACTCGGAAAGTTTGGGCGGGATGATCATGCGCATGGCGGCGGCGCCGTTCTTCCAGGAGCCGGGTGTGCCCGTGAGGTCGTGGCCCAAGCGCTTGAGCAAGCACTCGGCATAGAGATTGTGTGAGTCGGTGTTGCAGCGCTTGAGGACGACGTCGATGGGCGTGCGCACGACGTGCAGCACGCGTCCCGGCGCCAACTGGTCGCCCGCGGTGGCGGCGCGCACTTGCTTGACCTGCACGCCAGCGCGGCGGAGTCGATCGGCCAGCAACTGCCCAAAGAAGTCGGGCGTGTCATGGATGGTCACGCGGATAGGTTCAGCGGCCCAGCGCACATCGCCATACAGCGTGACGATATTGGTGCCGTGCTGGCGCGCGGCCCATGCCGTTTGCTGGCCTCGATTCACCGAGACGGCACGGTTGTTCAGACGGAACCATGGCGCGTCGGGCTCCATGACGACGGTGGGCGGCTCACTCGGCGCATTAGGGCTCGTAAAGAGACGAATCACATTGGTATAGACATTGAGGCCCGAGACCTCGGCGCAGTACCACTTGTTGAGTTGTTCGACGGGCCATGTGGGATGCACCAGTTCGTCGTCGAAGATGCGTGCATCGACAATGAGTTCGTCGATGGAGGTAACGCCGGCGTCTTTGGCGGCGTTGACCCAGGTGGTTACGAGGTCTTCGATGCCGAGGTTCATCATCTCGAGGAGTTCGGGATCGGCGAACGCGGGGTCACCCGAGCCGCGCACGACCAAGCGCGTGCCTGTGATGTTGCCTTGGTCGTCGTGTTCGGGTTCGTGTAGTTCGAGGAGCGTCTCAAAGGCGAAGTCGGGGCCGAGTGAAGCGAGGGCGGCGCCACTCGTAAAGAGCTTCATGTTTGACGCGGGGATAAAGCTGTCGTCAGGATCGTTCGAGGCGAGGACCTGCCCGGTCGAGGCGTCCATGACGACCACGCCCAGATTGCACAGCTGCAGGCGCGAGCGCTGGATGATCTTCTCGAGTTGGTCATCGAGCGTGCCTGCCAGGGCGTTGGCCGTTGCGATGCAGGCGAGCAGGGCCGGCAGCAGGCAGCGGAAGGCGCGCCGGGTCGGGAGGGCGTGCGAGGTGGTCGCAATGCGAAGGTGTTGAGACATGCGGGCTCCTCCGTGAGTCCTGCGACGAACAGGGTGGCTTTGGTGGGCATGTCGGCGCGGCCAAGCGCTTCGCCCTAGACTCTCAGATCATCGAGCAAACAAGGCTACCAGCAGGAGGATTTGGAACCATGAGCGAGCAGGCAACCGCCCCTTCGACCGGGACGCCCCAGCGGGCGACGATCGCCTTCGAGGACTTCGCGAAGGTGGATCTGCGGGTGGCCAGGGTGGTGGCCGCCGAGCTGCACCCCAATGCGGACAAGCTGCTGAAGCTGCAGGTGGACGACGGCTCGGGGACGCCTCGGCAGATCTGTGCCGGGATCCGGGCCCAGTACGCCCCAGAAGACCTGGTGGGACGATTGATCGTGATCGTGGCCAACCTGGCGCCCCGGACGATCCGTGGGGAGGAGAGCCGGGGGATGCTGCTGGCGGCCAGCGACGCCCAAAAAGGGGCCGAGGAGCGCAAGGTCGTGGTTTTGGGCCCGGCAGAGGCGATCGCGCCGGGGTCAGTAGTGAGCTGAGGACCGATCGCAAAAACCTGCACAAACTTGAAGAAAATAGCGGTTGACGTGTATCTGGCCCCTCGTATCATCGCATACCGAGGTCTCAGCCCCCTGGTGGAGGGGGCCGAGGAAGAGCAAAGAGGGGCCAAGATGAATCTCAAGATGTTGAGTGTGGGCGTGTTGCTGCTTTGTGGCGCTGCGCAGGCGGCGTTGATCGAGCAGTATCAGCTCTTTGACCATCCGGATGGCGACGTGAATCCGCCACCGTATGGGCTGCGGTTCGACAACATCTTCGTGCCGCAAGGCGGTCCGAGCGGCATCGCGTCGTTTTCGATGGACAACGTGGGCGATACGACCCTGTCGGTGTTTGATGATGGGGGTGGCAGCTACCGGATCCAGATTGCCGGCACGTTGTACGGCGGTGTAGATGCCGGTTCGACGTATGGCTATGGCGAGGGGCTGTATGACCTGTTCTTCGAGTACGCCGCGAACGTGGCGCCGAGCGGGACCGGTTGGGTCGTTGATCCGAGTTCCGCGCTGAACGCCGGCACGTTGACTTCGCAGGGCAATGCGGATGTGCCTTCGGGCTATGTGTTTACGTTCGAGGATAAGTCGCAGCCATCAGGCGAGTCTTTTCTGTTCCTGCAGGACGATCATCGTCTGCAAGGTCATCCCCAAGAGGGCCAGGGCTTCTGGGTCGGGCGTGGCTGGGTGATGGGTGCGCAATACCCGATGGGCACGCAGGACTTCCTGTTTATCGCCGAGAAGATCCCCGCGCCGGGCGCCATGTCGGTGCTTGGTTTCGCAGGGTTGGCGGCGGTTCGCCGGCGGCGCTAGTTGGTTCGCGCCATCATGAATCAATCGCGGGCGGCGCAGATGCGCCGCTCGTTTGTTTTTGCGGAGATGGCTGACGACTCAGCAGCGCGGGAGCCTTGCGGGAGAGAATGTAGACCGCGAGGAGCAGCACGAAGGCGCCAAAGATTTTGCGCAGTGTGCGCTGATCGATCTTGGTGGCCATGTGCCTCCCGATCGTGGCGCCGACGATGCCGAGTGCCCCGAAGGTGAGGACTGTTTGTGTGTCGATCGGGATGTCACTGCGCAGGTATGGAACGATCCCTGAGGCGCAATTCAGGGCAATCAGGGCGAGGCTTGTGCCAGTGGCGCGGAGCATTGGCAGTCGCGCGACGATGACCAGCGCGGGCACAAAGAGAAAGCCCCCGCCAATGCCCGTGAATCCTGTGAGCATGCCGACGCCGAGGCCAACCGCGAGCATGAACATCGGATGTCGGTGCGCGTGTGCGTTTGGGGGCGTATTTGCCTGCGCGGTTTGCAGTTTGGGTGGCTTTAGCATCAAGACCGAAGCGGCGAGCATGAGCGCACCAAGGACTACAAGCTGCAATGCGGCGGGCGACTTGCTGCCGAGCCACGCGCCGACGAAGGCGGCGGGAATCGAGCCGCACGCAAAGGGGATCGCGGCGCGCAGGTCGAGCTTGCCCGCGCGCGCGCTGGCGATCGCGCCCCAGCAGGCGATGACACCGACGATGACGAGCGACTCTGCGATGGCTTGCTTTTCGGCGTGCTTGAGCAGGAAGAGCAGGATGGGCGTCGTGAGGATCGCACCGCCCGAGCCGAGCAGCCCGAGCGTAAGTCCGACCAGGATGGCGCCAATGAGGGCATAGACCACAGCACGCACGATACGGGAACTGTGCTTGATTGACCTGATGGGGCCCGCCAGGCGATTTCGACACAGAAATGAGGCTTGGGAGACCACCATGCACGCACTACGATGAGGTGCGGGTGATGTGAGGAGGTCGACATGATGCAGACGCAGCGGCGGCGGGTCGCTCGCTTCGGCGCGTTGGCGGGCGCAGCGCTCATCATTGGTCCAGGCGCATTGCGCGTCGCACAGGCGCGGGCGGGCGGCGTTGCAGGCGAAGTGTGCGCACAGGCGACCTTGATCAACTGCAACGATCCGGGTGGATACGACTTTGACAACACGAAGACCACGGGCGGCTGGGACGAGATCAATCTGAACGATCCGAACCAGAACTTCTGTATTGGCGGCTCATCCACAAATCGCAATACCTATTGGTTCAAGTTCGTGGCGAGCGACACGAGTGCGCAGGTGCATACCTGTGACAGCGTTGGCACAGACTCGTCCATGCAGTTGTATGCAGGCGCGTGTGGCGGCTTGGTTGAGTTTGGTTGTGCCGAGGACAACTGCGGCGCCTCGTCGTTCAACAGCTATATCTATGCCGAGGGCCTGACGGTCGGCGCGACCTACTATGTTCAGGTGGGTAGTTTTTATGCAGGCGCTGCGGGCCAGTACAACCTGAAGGTGATGTGCCCCGAAGCGGACTGTGCGACCTGCGGGCTTGGGCCGCATGTCATGGCGGACAACGATGGGATGTGCGCGGATGTCGACTTCGTGCAGAGTGGGAATCCTGCGGACACGCCAAGTGTGCCGCCCGGTGGCAACAACAACTACGGCTGCATCTGGCCTGATGTTGGCGTGGGGCCTGGTGGGTCGGAGAGCGATCCCGATCGATTCCAGGCGCTCGGACCCATCCTGAACCTTGAGATTTGCGGCACGACGTTCATGAGCCAGCGATCGGATGCGTCGCCAGATACCTACTTCCGAGACTTCGATTGGTACACCTTTGAGTCTCCGATCGATACGAGCAATGGGGCGTTCGAAACGCTGGTGTACGAGCTGCATGCCAACGTGCAGAAGGGCCTGTTCGTGCTGCAGCTCGGCGCGGACAACGCGCGCGGCTGCGTGCAGGCGCCGCCTGGTGTCGACGATGACGTGTACTACGTTGGCACCAACTTCTTTCCGTGGCAATCGAGTAGCGGGGGGGTTGGCGATTGCAACGTGCACAATGTGAATTCGGTGTTGTTGCCAGATGGCGAGACCTTCAATCTTGTCATTCGCCCGACGCGCGACATGGATGGCGCGGGGTTGTGTTCGGAGCAAGTGGTCGGGCACGCGTATGTGGTTTCCCTTGGCTTTGTCGGGCCATCGGTGGGAGGCGCATGCTGTCTGCCGGACGATACATGCGTGGAAGTGGCGGAGGTCGATTGCCAGGGCGTCTACCGAGGCGATGACACGTACTGCGCGGGCAATCCGAACGGCGTGAACACGACGGGACTGACCGAAGCGCCGAGCTGTCCGGCGCCGTTGCCTTGCCCGCCGGGTGGCATGATCGAAGGACTCGGGCTTGAAGAAATCATCGGGTTTCAGGATGTCATCAACGTTGGATGCAATGCACCGTCGGACCCTGGGACCGGGCAAGTTGTGCCGCTCGCGCCGGACATCGTGAGCCTGGGCGATATTTGGTGTGGCTCGACGGGCAATTTCCAGAACAACGGTCGCGATCTCGATTGGTACCGATTCCCGTTGGACGGTGATGCTGAGGTCACGATCACGCTCGACGCGCAGGCGCCGATGGTGCTGTTTCTGATCGAGACCTTCGACGGCAACTATGTGGAGTGCGAAGGCGAGACTGTCGTGGGGTCTGGCGCAACGACCGAAGAGAACGGCACGATCGTGTTGACCAAGACCCTGTGCGCGGGTGATTACTACATCGTTCCTGCGGTGAATGGTTTTTCTGGGTATCCGATCATTCCGGGCACGATTGAGAACTGGGAGTACGTCTTCAGTGTGACCGGCGCCCCAGTTTTGCAAGAGATCGGCGCGTGCTGCCTGCCCGACACGAGCTGCATCGAGACCGATCCATGCAACTGCCGCGATCTTGAAGGCTGGTATTACGGCGAGGCGAGCGCCTGCGCAGATGCGAATGTGAAGTGCTGCGCAGAGGTATGCCTGAGCGGCGACACGCCTGAAGGTGAGCCCGCGTGCTTCTTGGGCTACCAAGACTTTTACAACAGTGGCTGCGGCGCGATGGGGTATGCCGATTTCCAGACGAACGATTACTACTTGGCAAACGATCCGCAGCCCGGGCCGGGAACAGCTGAGATCGATCCATTCATCGACGCGGTGTTGGGCCAAGTGTTTTGTGGCACGATCGGCGAGTTCGTGACGGACACGCGCCTGCGCGACGGCACGTTGTGGCCCAACGAAGAGGTGCGCGACGAGGATTGGTATCGCATCCAGCACCCGGGCGGCGTGGTGTACGCGTCGGTGCGCGGCGAGCTTTTTCAGCCGCAGGTGTTCCTGACCTTTGAGTCTGCGCCTTTGGGCGATTTGTGCAACTATGAGGTCAATCCGGTGATTCCGGAGGTATACAGCATCAACAAGGGCAACCAGATCGCGCTATCGTGCGAGACGCGCGTGCTGGATTTCGGGGACCAGCCGGCGGGGCTGTACTACCTCACCGTCGCGCCCGTCAACACGGTGTTCGGCGCGGCGTTCAGTTGTGCGGACCCGCGGGAGTATCGCTTTGCGTATGGCGTTGCGCTGTGCGAGTGTCCAAACGTGGATGACACCGACGGGCTGGGCGTGGTTGATCTCGTCGATCTGCAGGCGGTGCTGTTCTTCTTCGGGCAAGGCGTGCCGGCGGGGACGAATGGCGACGCAAACTGCGATGGAGTTGTTGGTCTTGATGATCTGAGCGAGGTGCTGTTTGCGTTTGGCACGATGCCTGGCTGCTAGAAGGGCGCGACGGTGATGGTGTGCGCTTCAAGGGTAGCGCGCACGGCACGGGCGATGGCGAGCGCGTTGGGTGTATCGCTGTGGATGCAGATGGTTTGGCAGGCGAGCGGGATCGTTGTGCCGTCATAGGCGGTGACGATGTGGTCGCGCGCAATGGCGAGTGCCTGGTGCGCGGCGGCGTCGGGATCGTCCAGTAGAGCGTCATCGTGCGTGCGCGAGCGCAGCAGGCCCGTGGGCTCGTAGGTCCGGTCGGCAAAGCCCTCGGCAGCGACGGCTTGGCCCTGTGCGCGCCAATGTGCGAGGGCTAGTGAACCGGCGGCGGCGACCAGCCTGAGCGACGGATCGGTGTCCTGCACGGCCCTGGCAATGGCGTCGGCGACATCGAGGTCATCACTGGCGGCGTGATACAGCGCACCATGGGGCTTGACGTGACGAAGCTGGGCCCCTTCGTCGTGCGCAATCTGCATGAGACACGCAAGCTGTTCGCAGAGGCAGGCGTGCAGCGCACTGATCGAGATGTCCAGGCGCGAGCGGCCAAAGTTAGCGCGATCGGGATAGGAGGGATGGGCGCCGACGTTGCGCGAGAGGCGATCGGCGTGTTGAATGAGCGTGCGCGCGGTGGCTTCGTCGCCAGCGTGCCCGCCGCAGGCGATGCTGGTGGACGTCACGAACTGCAGCAGCGCAATATCGTCTGCGATGTGCATGGAGCGTTCGCCCATGTCGGCATTGAGGTCGATGGTTTTGCTGCCTGGTTCCGTCATGGCTCTTGGATAGGAGCGATCGCTCGGTTCATGAGATCTTTGCGTGCGCGCGCGAGGCGCTGTGCTTCCTCAATCGACGTCGGCGTGAACCGGATTGTCTCACCAGGACGGCGCTGTGCCAGCGCGGGCAGATCGACAGAGGCGATGCTTGCAATGATTGGATAGCCACCTGTTGGGGCGCAGTCGGGACCCAGGATGATTGGCTGTCCACTGGGAGGCAATTGGATGGCGCCGTGGAACGCGCCCTCGGTTGGCAGGGCTCCGGAGCTGCTCGCGCCAGAGGGACCGATCAGGCGCGTGCCGATGCGATCGGATTGCATGTCGATACACCAGCTCCCGGCGAGCAGTTCGTCCCAGCTGTGTTGTGGCAGGTGGTCGCGGTGCGGACCAGGCACGATGCGCAGTTCTTGTCGGTCGAGTTCGGCGACGAGTTCATGCAGCAGCGCTGCATCGGAGACTTCTTGTTGGATGTTGGTCGGTGATCCGACGGGCAGGGTGGTGTTTGCGGCGCAGCGCGGCGGGCCAAGCCCGGTTGCGACATGGGCCGCACGACTGCCCAGGACTTGCGGCGTGTCAATGCCGCCTGCGATGCACAGGTATGTGCGCACGCCAGATTCGATTGGACCGATGGCAAGCTCCCGGTGCGACTCCAGGTCGACGGCGCGCCACATGGGCACGGAGGCGCGGGGCGCTCTCGCGCCGGTGAGGGCGACGCGCGTTGGCGCATCGAAGCGAACTGTCGCGCCCACAAAGGTCATCTCGAGCGCAGCGGCGCTGTCTGGATTGCCAACCAGTCGATTGCCAAGGCGCAGTGAGCATTGATCCGCAGCGCCACACATCGCGACGCCCAGTGATCCATGGCCGATTCGCCCCAAGTCTTGCACCGTCGTGAACTGACCTGGCGATTGCAACGTGATCCTGTTCATTGTGAGCGCTCGCGGGCCAGGTGCGCAAAGGCGTCGGCATCGATGCGCCGGAAGCGCACGTGGTCGCCGGGTTGCAGGCGCGTTGGGGGCGTGTCATTGGGATCAAAGAGGTGCATGGGCGAGCGCCCGATGATTTGCCATCCGCCGGGCATGGCGCAGGGATACACCGCGGTGCGCGCACCGGCGATGCCCACGCTGCCTGCGGGAAGGCGCGTGCGGGGGGTTGGCAGGCGCGGCACCTGCAGTGACGCGTGCAACCCGGAGAGGTATGCAAAGCCCGGCGCAAAGCCAAGGAAGTCGACGGTGTAGGTGGCGCTTGCGTGCTTTTGCACGAGCGTGTCGGGTGCCGCGCCCAGTTCGGCTGCGATCGAGGCCAGGTCGAGCGACCACGCGGGGTTGTCGTAGCAGACGGGAATCTCGATGGTGCGCGGCGGCGGAGTTGCGGCAGTCGGCTGAGGCGCAGCCAGTGCCGCCTCGATTGCGTGGCGCAATGTGTTTGGATCGGGGAGCGCTGGATCAATCTGAATGGTGAGGGTCGACGACCCAACGGTGACGTTCAAGATCCCTGGCTGGTGTTGGGCCTGAAGCCTCTGGCGCCACTGATGCAAGACCGGCAGCGGGTTGGCGGGCGGCGAAGCAGGGGAGGCGACGAGGACGCCATCGCCTGCCCAGGCTGTTCGCGCCTCGCACATGGGATCAGCCTAGCGGGGCGGGGCGATTGTGCGTTCGCTTGGGCGGATGCCGAGCGGCATGATCGGATGGCCAATGAGGTCGGCGAGCGTTGTGCCGCCCAGGCGGCTTTCGGCGATGCCGGCCAGGCTATCGAGGAGTTGGTGGAGCGGGCAGAGCGTGGGGCAATGCTCGGGCAGGCCCAACGGACAGGTCTCGATGCGGCGGATTGGCTCGACCGCCTGCACGACCTCGAGCGCGGTGATGGCTCTGGGGGGGCGACTCAGGATGAACCCGCCTGAGGGGCCGCGTTGGGAGTCGGCGAGTCCCGCGTCAACCAGGACCTGGAGGACCTTTGACATATAGCGTTCGGGCACGTGGGTCGCGGCGGCGACGCTGTGGGCGGTTTGACGAGCGGGGCTCTCTGCGAGGAAAACGGCTGCCCGCAGGGCGTACTCGGTGGTGGTGGTGAACACGGAGTTCCCTCCTGAGCCGATAGGTCAGTCATGGAGGATATCGAGCGGATAGCGATTTGTCGATATATTTATCCGCAACTCTTGACAAGGTTTTGGAAAAGCCGATAGCTTGCTGCCACGCCGCAAGGGGTGCGGCGAGGCAGTATTTCCGGAGGGCCGGCAGCCGTGGCGACGTCAGACGCGGAGATGGTGGCGGGGGGGCTCGAGACCTTTACCTACGACGATGCGATCGTGCGCAAGTTCGCGCTGGCGACGTATGTCTGGGGGGTGGTTGGGCTGCTCGTTGGCGTGTTGATTGCGCTACAGCTCGTAGCGCCGGCAATGGCGGAGAAGTGGCCCGGCGCCTTTGGCTGGATGAAGCTGCTCTTCCAGGTTGAGTGGCTCACATTCGGGCGATTGCGCCCGTTGCATACCAATGCCGCGATCTTTGCCTTTGCGGGCAACGGTGTGTTCACCGCGATCTATTACAGCACGCAGCGGCTGTGTAAGGCGCGCATGTTCTCCGACGTGCTGAGCAATCTGCATTTCTGGGGCTGGCAACTGATCATCGTCTGCGCGGCGTTGACCATTCCACTCGGTATTACGACGGGCAAGGAGTATGCAGAACTCGAGTGGCCCATTGACTTGCTGATCGCCGTGGTGTGGGTTGGTTTCTTCGGTGTGAATTTCTTTGGCACGTTGGCGCGTCGGCGCGAACGGCACTTGTACGTGGCGCTTTGGTTCTATATCGCAACGATTGTCACGGTCGCGGTGCTGCACGTCTTTAACAGTCTTGAAGTGCCCGCCGGATGGCTCAAGTCATACTCGGTTTATGCAGGTGTGCAGGATGCGCTCGTGCAATGGTGGTATGGGCACAACGCGGTGGCGTTCTTCTTGACGACGCCCTTCCTTGGCCTGATGTACTACTTCCTGCCCAAGGCTGCGGAGCGCCCGGTGTTCAGCTACCGCCTGTCGATTCTGCACTTCTGGTCGCTCGTGTTCGTGTACATCTGGGCCGGTCCGCACCACCTGCATTACACGTCGTTGCCCGGGTGGGCATCGACGCTCGGCATGACGTTCTCGCTCATGCTGTGGATGCCTTCGTGGGGCGGCATGATCAATGGCCTGTTCACGCTGCGCGGCACGTGGGACAAGATCACGACGGATCCTGTGCTGAAGTTCTTCCTGGTGGGCGTGACGTTCTACGGGATGTCGACGTTTGAAGGGCCGCTGCTGAGTGTGAAAGCTGTGAACTCGTTGTCGCACTACACGGACTGGACGATCGGTCACGTGCATGGCGGCACACTGGGTTGGAACGGCATGATGATCTTCGGGATGCTGTATTGGCTCTGGCCGCGCATCTACCAGACCCCATTGGCAAGCAAGAAGCTGGCGGAGTGGCATTTCTGGTTGGCGACGATCGGGATCTTCATGTACTGGATCTCGATGCAGTGGGCCGGCATCACGCAGGGGCTCATGTGGCGCGGATTCACCGACGCGGGCGCCTTGGCGTATCCCGACTTCGTTGAAACGGTGACCAAGCTGATGCCGCTGTACGCGATTCGCGCGGTTGGTGGCGGGCTGTTCTTCCTGGGCGCATTGCTTGGCGGCGTCAATCTGCTTGGCACATGGGTGCGCCGCCCCAAGCAATATGAAGTCATTGAGCATCAAGCGCCGCCCTTGGCGCGAAAGTACACCGATCCGGAGTTGTACCACTCGCCCGTGGAGAACACGCTCGAGGTTGGGCGCAAGCTGGACGAGATGACACAGCTTGAGTGGCACCGCAAGTGGGAGCATTTGCCCGTGCGGTTCACCGTGTGGGTGTTGATCTCTGTGGGTGTGGCGTCGATCTTCTCACTTGTGCCGATGTTCGTGATTCGCTCGAACGTGCCGACGATCGAGAGCATCAAGCCATACTCGCCGTTGGAGTTGTACGGGCGACAGGTGTACATCGCGGAGGGCTGCTACAACTGCCACTCGCAGATGATTCGCCCCTTGTGGGCGGAGACAGAGCGGTACGGGCCTTACTCGCAGTCTGGCGAATTCGTCTATGACCATCCGTTCCAGTGGGGCTCGCGGCGCATTGGCCCAGACTTGGCCCGCGTAGGTGGCAAGTACAACCACGACTGGCATGTGCGCCACTTGGAGGATCCACGAATTCTGATTGCCGGCTCGATTATGCCTGCGTACAAGCACCTGCTGAATCAGGACATTCCGTGGCCCCAGGTCCGCCGCAATGTGGACGCCATGGTGCTCTTGGGCGTGCCTTACTCGGACGATGAGCGTGCGTCGGCGATTGAGTTGGCCAAGGCGCAGGCGACGCGGATTTCCGGCGAGCTCATTGAGCAAGGCGGGTACGAAGATCTGGACGGCAAGAAGATCCTTGCACTTGTGGCATACCTGCAGCGCCTGGGTGTCGATATCAAGAATCTCGCGGTGGAAGGGGGCGAGTGATGTCGCTGAGCGATGTAGTGAGTTCCCTCAACCTGGGCGTGTGGGCGATCGCGGCGATGCTGATCTTCTTGGTGGTGTTCATCGCCATCGCCTGCCGAATCTTCTGGCGTTACCCGAGATCCACCGCGGGTCGCGCCGCGCGCTTGGTATTTGAAGAGGGCCAGGAATCAACGCATGGGGGTGCAGCATGAGCAGCCCGGAGTTTGATGAACTTCGCGATCACGAGTACGACGGCATCAAGGAGTTCGACAACCTGCCGCCGGGGTGGTGGTGGTCGCTCTGGTTTGCGTCGATCCTGTTCTCGCTGGTGTACATTCTGTACTACCACGCGAGCGTGCTTGGCTGGACCATCGAGGACAAGTGGTCGTTTGCGCGCGATTCGTACTACCAGCGGCTGTTCGGCGAGCTGGGCACGTTGGATGGCGATGCGAGCACCATTCTCGAGATGAGCAAGGATGAGAAGTGGATGGCCCTTGGGCAGGGGATCTTCCTGGCGAACTGTGCGCAGTGTCACAAGGCCGACGGCTCGGGCAGCACCGGTCCGAACCTGACCGATGATCACTGGATCAACGTGAAGAAGGTGGATGACATTTATCGGGTGGTGTCGAAGGGCGTCGCAGCCAAGGGCATGCCCGAGTGGTCGAGCAGATTAGGGCAAAACCAGCGGGTGCTTGTGGCGGCGTACGTGTCTACGCTTCGGGATCACCCGGTGGCCGGTAAGGCGGCGGAGGGTGAGCCTGTGCCGCCCTGGTCGGCGGCGCCAAGCGAGCCTGTCAGTAGCGCGCGCTAAGGTTCGGCGTGCAGGCCGCTGATCATGGATGAATGAGGTGAGCCCCGCATGACCGCACTCGAAGACAAGCCGATTGCGGATGAGGGCGTGCCTGCCGGCGCAGCACCGGTGAGCGAAGAGCAGGTGCTTTCGACCTTGAACGCGGATGGGTCGCGCAACTGGCTCTGCCCGCGCGTCTCACCGGGCCGATTCTGGCAGGCGCGCCGCATTACGGCGTACCTGCTGATTGTACTTTTCACCATTGTGCCCTACCTGAAGGTCAACGGGCGGCCATTGATGCTGCTCGACGTGATGCACCGTCGATTCACGTTTTTCGGGGTGACGTTCCTGCCGACGGATACGTTGCTGATGGCGCTGCTCATTGTGTCGGTCTTTCTTTTGATCTTCCTGGTGACCGCACTGTTCGGGCGCGTGTGGTGCGGATGGGCGTGTCCACAGACGGTGTACATGGAGTTCCTGTACCGTCCGATCGAGCGGCTTTTTGACGGAGCGCCCGGCAGTCGACGCTCGGCAAAGAAGGCAAAGGGATTGCGCCGTGTGTTGAAGCACGTGGCGTTTGTGCTGTGCTCCGTGTTCTTGGCGAATACGTTTCTTGCGTACTTCGTGCCGCCCGAGCAACTGTTCCGCTGGATTGCAGGCTCGCCGCTCCAGCACCCGACTGCGTTCCTGGTGATGGCGATCACAACCGCGCTCATGCTCTTTGATTTTGGCTATTTTCGCGAGCAGACCTGTTTGGTTGCGTGTCCGTACGGACGACTGCAATCGGCGCTCGTGGATCGCCACTCGATGATCATTACGTATGACGAGAAACGCGGTGAACCGCGGGGCAAGAAGCGAACTTCGAAGAAAGGCGCCGCGCAGGACGTGAGTCTGCCGGTTGCTGCACCGCAGCAAGGCGATTGCATTGACTGCCATAAGTGTGTGACGACGTGTCCGACCGGCATTGACATTCGCAATGGTTTGCAGATGGAGTGCATTGGCTGCGCGCAGTGCATCGATGCTTGTGACGATGTGATGGACAAGATCGGGCGGCCGCGCGGATTGATTCGCTACAGCTCGCAGGCCGTGGTCAGTGGGGAGGCACGGCACTTTGTTCGCCCGCGCGTCATCGTGTATCCGACTGTGATGGCAGTGCTGTTGGGCATCTTTGCGGTGCTGATCACGTCACGCGCTTCCGCGGAGGCACAGGTGCTTCCGCGCCAGGGCGCGCCGTTCTATGCGCTTGATACGGGCGAGATTGCCAACCAAGTACGCATGCGCCTCGTGAACCGAGGGAACAGCTCGGCGCAGTACACGCTGTCGATCGCGAGCCCCGATGGCGCGCGACTCGACATGGAAGACAGCACGATCGAGCTCGAGCCCACGCAGTCTGAGACCGTCGGGTTTGTCGTCGTGTTGCCGCCAGAGCTCTTCGGAGCGCGTGGGCGGTGCGACCTCGAGATTCTGGTGACGGGGAGCGATGGGTTCACGAAGACCGTGAGCTATCATGTGCTGGGCCCCGTACACCGGAGTGGGCGATGACCGATCGGGAAGCACAAGCCACACGTGGGAAGCTGTTTGTGATCGTACTTGTTGTGTCTGTGTTCGCAGTGGGGATTGGGCTCGGCGCGTTTGCGATCTACGTTGCGTCAACAGGCGGTGTGCCGCCCGCGCCAACTGCGGCGCCAGGAGGCGCGCCATGAGCGCGATAATCCTCACAATCTTCGTCGCAAGCGTTGCTGGGAGCTTGCATTGCGCCGGCATGTGCGGTGCGTTCATGCTGTTCGCAATTGGCGCCGGAGAGGAGAGGCAACAGCATGCCTGGCGGTTGCACGCGGCGTATCACCTTGGACGATTGCTCACATACGTTGTGTTTGGCGCCGTTGCGGGCGCGATCGGCGCAACGATCGAGTTTGGCGGCGGACTCATTGGCGTGCAGCGCGGGGCAGCCATTGCGGCGGCGGCGTGCATGATCGTCACAGGACTCATCATGCTTGCGCGGAGCGGTGGAGTGCGACTGCCACATCTGCCGGCGCCGAAAGCCCTTCAGCGCGTCGCGTCCCGTGGATACAAAGCGATCGGGCAGCAGACCCCCATGGTGCGCGCGTTGGGAACGGGATTGCTGACCACGCTCTTGCCTTGCGGCTGGCTGTACATCTTCGTTGTCGCGGCGGCGGGCACCGGGCATCCGCTGTCCGCGGCGACTACGATGGCAGTGTTCTGGGTCGGGACACTTCCGGTGCTCATCGCGTTGGGCACGGGCGTGCGCACACTGCTGGGGCCATTCGCGAAGCGCGTGCCCATGGTGGCGGCGTTGGCCATCGTTGCTGTGGGCGTGTTGACCATCTTCAATCGAGCATCGATGATCGATCGAACGCCCAGGCTGTTTGAGGCGATATCGCAGGGGTCTTCGCCGCTCTCGTCGCAAGGCGATGCCGCCGCGTCGTGGTGCGATGACGGTTCTTGACGAACAGGCACAGCGTGCGAGTGACAGCGCACTCCCTGCCGGTGTGTGCGCGCATTGCGGCTTGCCGGCGCCAGCAAGCAGATCGGGCGACGCAGCGTTTTGTTGCAACGCGTGCAAGTCTGCTTACGAGATCATTCACGGGTGTGGACTCGATCGGTACTACGATTTGGCAAAGCTGAGTCAGCGCACGGCGGCGCCCGCGGCAGGGCGAGGCGCGCAATACACCGAGTTTGATCATCCACAGTTCATGCAGCGTCACGCGCAATCGCTGCAAGGCGGCTTGATGCGCATCGAGCTTGGTGTGCGCGGCGTCCACTGTGCGGCGTGCATCTGGTTGATCGAGCGATTGCCGAGGCTTGTGGACGGTGTGATCTCCATTCATGCATCGGCGCCGACAGCGCGTGTCACGATCACCTGGGATCCACGGCAAGTCAAACTATCGCACATTGCAGCGACGTTGGATCAGCTGGGCTATGCGGCACATGTGGCCGACGCACAGCATGGCGAGGTTCGTGCGTATCGCCAGATGATGTTACGCGTTGGTGTCGCCGGTGCGATTGCGGGGAACGTCATGCTGGTGTCTGTTGCGCTGTACGGCGGCGCGTTCTCCGGCATCGAGTCCCGCTTCTCTTTGCTTTTCCGTTGGGTTGGATTCGCGCTTGCGCTGCTGTCTGTGGCCTGGCCGGGTCGCGTGTTTCTGCGCAGCGCATGGACGGCGTTGCGCGTGGGCGTACCACACATTGACATTCCCGTCGCGCTTGGATTGGTGGTTGCGCTTGTTGCGGGGGCGATCAGCACAGTGCGCAACAGTGGAGATGTCTACTTCGATACCGTGTGCGTGCTGGTGTTCTTTTTGCTTGCAGGTCGATGGGTGCAGGAGACCCAGCAGCGCCGAGCCAGCAGCACGTTGTCTCTCATGGCGACCATCACGCCGAGTGGCGCCCATCGATGTGAAGACGGGCTGATTCGTGATGTGCCAAGCGAATCGCTCGTGCCTGGCGATGAGGTCGAAGTGCGCGCCGGCGAGTCGATTCCCGTCGATGGCACTGTTTGTGGTGGGACCAGTCATCTTGATCTGTCCGTGCTCACCGGTGAGTCGCGCCCAGTGCATGTGGGTGTGGGCGATGCAGTGCTTGCGGGCGCCACGAATCTGGGATCGACGTTGCGCGTGAACGTGCGAACAACCGGCGCCGAGACGCGACTCGGACGATTGATGCAGCTTGTGGCATCCGCCGCGGAGCGCAAGGCGCCGATCGTGCGAGCCGCCGATCGCATCGCAGGCCGCTTTGTCATCATCGTGTCTGGGCTGGCACTTGCGACGTTGGTCGGCTGGCTCATCATCGATGCTTCGCGAGCGGCATCTGCGGCGACGGCAGTGCTCATTGTCACCTGTCCATGTGCGCTCGCCCTGGCAACGCCCCTTGCCGTCATGGTCGGCATTCGGCGCGCTGCGGCGCAGTCGATCCTGATCAAGGGGGGCGATGTCATTGAAGCACTTGCGGGTGGTGGCACAGTCGTGCTCGACAAGACGGGCACGATTACCCAAGGGCGTGGCGAGGTTACGCGTTGGATGGGCGATGGCTCGATCAAGCCATGGGTGGGCGCACTGTCGGCACATTCGAATCATCCCGTCGCGGTCGCGCTTGGGCGGCACTGTGGAACGAGCAAGGTCGAAGCGAAGTGCGTTGTGCAAGTCGTCGGAGCAGGCATGGTCGGCGAAGTGGGGGGCCACGAGCTGTGGATCGGCAATGCGGCGCTCGCGGCGCAGCGAGGTGAACCGCTCCCGGAGTGGGCCCAGCAAGCGATCGCAACGTTGGTCAGTGAGCGTGCCACGCCCGTCCTTGTCAGTGTGGATGGATCGGTCAGGGCGGTTGCAGGCGTTGGGGACGCGCTGCGGGCAGATTCTGCGAAGGCCATTGCCTGGCTGCAGCACGCGGGATGGAACGTCATGTTGTGCTCCGGAGATTGCGAAGAGATTGTTCGCAGTGTTGCCGACGAGGTTGGTATCCGCGCGTCCGATGCGCTTGGCGCTTGTGCCCCAGAGCGAAAGCTGGAGGTCATTCGAGACCGTGCGAACAAAGGTGTCGTCGTCATGGTGGGCGACGGTGTGAACGATGCGGCGGCCCTTGCGGAAGCGACGGTCGGCGTTGCGGTGCATGGTGGTGCGGAAGCCTCTATGCACGCGGCGGATGTGTATCTCGCACAACCGGGCCTTGAACCACTCGTGTCGCTTGTCGACGGTGCTCGTCACACGATGCGAATCATTCGCATCAATCTTGGTGTCTCACTGGCCTACAACATGGTGTGTGCCACGCTGGCAGTGATTGGTTTGATCACGCCACTTGTGGCCGCGGTGCTGATGCCAATGAGCTCGATCACCGTGATCGGGATCTCGCAGTCACTGCGCAGCTTTGGGAGAACAAGCCCATGAGCGTGATCTTCATCGCGCTGCCAGTGACGATCCTGATCGCTGCGGGCTTCGTCGTTGCCTTTGTGCTATCGGTCCGGCGCGGGCAGTTTGATGACCTCGACACGCCCCAGTATCGCGTACTTTTTGACGACGAGGCAGAAGGCACAACACCCAAAACGGCGCGCTCTAAAACAGCGGATACAGATACGGCGCCAGCGCCGTCGAGCCAACCGCCACCAGCAGGCCAATCGCCAACAGCACGATGATCACCGGCACAAGCCACCACTTCTTGTTGTGCAGGATCAGCTCGATCAGCTCACGAACCAATCCCACGTTCTCTGCGTCTGTACCGAGTGCCGACGGAGCCGTATTGTCCGTTTTCGAATCCGATGTGTGTGGCGCATCACTCATGGTGTCTCTCGCGGCATTCTAGTACTGTCGGAAGTATCGCCGCGACTCAGGCGGTGGGGCATGGGTGCTCCAATAGCTGGCCCGCTGGCGGTCGAAGCCCCGTTGCATTGGATCGTGCCCAAATGTTCGCAGGACCAGTCCGATCGGCGTGAAGACCAGTATGTACACGACACCAAGAAGTGTCGTCGAAATCGTCCATCCAATCGGCTTGGCGGCATTGGTCCAGAATCTGTGAAACGCCAGAGCCAGCGGTCGGGACGCAAGCATCACTCCCGTTCCAATGACGCCGATCGCGATCATCATCCAGAGCACAGGCTTCGCCGGCAGATTCGTGCCGGCGAACGACAGCAAGCCCAGCGCCGCCGGAATCACAAGCGATGAGAGCTTTCGGCTGGCGGCTGTTTCCCGATCAAGTGCGATAGCGATCGCCGAGCAGACGAGCGTGAAGATCGCAGCGGGGAGAAGATGGCCCGCACGGGTCGACGCTACGAGTCCGACCAGTGTGCAGAACACCGCCCACAGCAGCACGAAGATCAGCAGTTCACGGCGGGTCGGGTTGGAACGATCGTCTATCATCGTTAATCAAGCTCGAACTGTGCAAGATATGTGTCACGCGGCGGGCGGTCATGCTCAGGTTGGTCACTCTTCAGCAAAAGGAAACGCTCAAGGACGAGCACATCCATGTCTGTGCCCATGAAACAACGGTATGCGTCTTCAGGCGTGCAGACGATCGGTTCGCCACGAATGTTAAAGCTTGTGTTGATGATGACCGGGCAGCCCGTGCGACGCTCAAATGCCTGCAGCAATTTGTGGTATCGCGGATTGCGTGTGGCGTCGACCGTTTGCACGCGAGCCGTCCGGTCCACATGTGTAATCGCAGGCACGGTTGATCGTATTGCTTTGAGTTTGTCAAGTCCGGCCAAGTCACCATTGAAGACCCCATCATTGAGCAGGCGCTGGTGATGCACTGGGGCGACGAGCAGCATGTAGGGGCTCGACTGGCCCGGGCGCATGGCAAACCAGTCCGCCGCTCGCTCTTCCAGGACGCTCGGTGCAAATGGACGAAACGACTCGCGAAACTTGATCTTGAGGTTCATTACAGATTGCATGCTCGTGGATCGAGCGTCACCCAGGATCGAGCGCGAGCCAAGGGCGCGCGGACCGTACTCCATGCGCCCCTGAAACCAGCCAATCACACGTTGCTCATCAATGAGGCGTGCGACCTCGTTGCAAAGATCATCCTCTGTGTCTCGCCGTTGATAGACCGCGCCGGCATTGCGCAAGAACACTTCGATGTCGTCTTCGCTGAATGCGGGGCCAAGCAGCGAGCCTTGTTGTGCGTCACGTTGCTCGACCGTTCTCGGATGCCCGAGCAGCTGATGCCAGATCAATTGTGCGATCCCAATCGCGCCGCCAGCGTCACCGGAAGCGGGCTGAATCCAGATGTGTTCAAATGGGCCTTCGTGAAGCAGACGACCATTGCCAACACAATTGAGCGCCACGCCGCCCGCGAGGCAAAGGTTGGGCAGTCTGGTCACCTCATGCGCATGCCGAGCGCACCGTAGCATGACTTCCTCGGTGACTTTTTGGATCGAGGCGGCCAGATCCATTTCGCGTTGGGTGAGTTTCGACTCGGGGGTGCGGCGTGGCCCGCCGAACAGGCGCTCGAACTTCCGCCCGGTCATCGTGAGCCCTTGGCAAAAGTTGAAGTAGGACATGTCAAGCCGAAATGAGCCATCCGCTTTGAGATCGATCAGGTGGTTCATGATCGTGTCGTAGAACGTCGGTTCGCCATATGGGGCGAGGCCCATGAGCTTGTACTCGCCCGAGTTAACCTTGAATCCGGTGAAGTACGTGAATGCGGAGTAGAGCAGGCCCAACGAATGCGGGAAGCGGATCTCGCGTTGCAATTCGATGCGATTCCCTCGACCAACCCCAAGGCTTGTCGTCGTCCACTCGCCCACGCCGTCAATCGTGAGAATAGCGGCTTCCTCGAATGGGCTCGGGAAGAATGCGCTCGCGGCGTGGGACTCGTGGTGCTCTGCAAAGATGATGCCGCGTTTGTAGGCGCCGCCCAGTTCGTTGCGGATGATCTTTGGCAGGCGGAGCTTCTCGCTGAGCCACTGCGGAATCGCCCGCGCAAAGGAAACGAATCCCGAAGGCGCGTAGGCTAGATATGTCTCAAGCAGTCGCTCGAATTTGAGCAGCGGCTTGTCATAGAAGCCAACATGATCGAGATCAGCAGGCGCCAGGCCCGCCTCACGCAGGCAATAGTCAACGGCGTGCGTTGGAAACCGGTGGTCGTGCTTGACCCGTGTGAAGCGTTCTTCCTGAGCCGCCGCGATGACTCGACCATCTACGACAATGGCTGCCGCGGCGTCGTGGTAGAACGCACTGATCCCGAGAATCGCGGTCACATCGCGCCCCTTATCGACCGCCTTGGGCCGCCCGGACTCGTTCCGCCATTCGTGCGTAGTAGGGCGCATAGCGTCCGCTTGTCTGCAACCCCGTGTTGATGATGCTTTGTGCCGCGTCGAACTGCCGAATCGCGACATAGGCATCGACAAGGTCGCCATCGATCGCGACGCGTCCTTCCTCGGGCGCCGCATTGCGCCCTGCGCGCAGCACCTCAATTGCTTGGGCATGTTCACCAAGCATTGCAAGCATCTCGCCGGTGTAGCGCTCTGCAGAGCCGTTGCTGCTCCATCCATTGCGAATCAGCAGAAGTCCGCGCTCAACAGCGCCCTGCGCGAGCGCCAGATCCTGTTCCGTCAAGCGACCTTGCAGCGACCCGCGACAATACAGGGTAAACGCCGTGTACTGCAGTTCCCACGATCCATAGGGCGCAACTGCGCGCCGGGCGGCGTCAAACAAAGGCTCAGCTTGGGCATACTCGCCTTGCCCAAACAACGCCTGCGCCACCAAGCCGTCCACCGGGCGCCAATCGCCCTTGTGCGATGCAGGGTCCTGCCACGCGAGCAACTGCGCCGCGACATTTGGCGGTGCGCTTGCCTCAATCTCTCGGCAGCGATTATCAAAGCGCTCGAGAAAGCCCGGATTAGACTCCATGAAGAACGGAATCTTGCCAAGTGTGCGCATTGCATGGGCCGCGGCGTACTCGTCATAAACGCTTGCGCCGAGGCGCTCGGCATACGCCGTCCAAGCTGGAAGCACGGCAGCCGACTCGGGCGCTACATGCAGTGGTCCGGACAGCGCCGCCATTGCTGACACGATGCTGCGCGCGATCAGCGCCTGTCCCTGCAGCGATGGGTGCACATGGTCGGCCATCAGTTCCCAGCCAACTGCGCCGCCGGGGCTCTCTGCCCGAAAGATCGCCGGCAGGTCGCACAGGACCGCGGCGCTCGACTTGGCTGCGCGGCGCACTGCGTCGACCGAACGTGTGGGCGGTCGCCAGGGCATTGGGTCGCGATCGACCGCCGCTCGATAGGCCTCCGCCGCAGCTTCCGTGCGACCAAGCGATTCGAGCGCACGCCCCCGAAGATAATGCGCCAGCGCGCACTTTGTGCTCAGTTGCAGCGCCTCATCGACAGACGCAAGCGCCGAGGCCGGATCAGCAGAGAGTGCGGCTTCCGCACGAGCAAGCAAGGACTGCAGGTTCGTTTGCTGCTCCGATGACAGGGCAGGGTCGGTCCACGTTCCGAGTGGCGCAAGCGCACGTTCATTGCAGGGCGGCGGGCACACGATCACCGCCACGTCGCGCGATGAACACCGGTCGATCAAGTCGCCCACAAATGTTTCGAGGTTTCGCGCCGCGTCGGCACGAATGGGATCATCTGGTGCGATCGACGCGCGCCCGACCATCGCTTCCATGAGTGTCCGCGGATCGGAGGTGTCAAATCCCTTGCGGTGCGCGTCGATGAATTGGGCGATTCCGAGCGAGCGAGCCGCGCGAATGAAACGGATCATCGCGGGCGAGCGGCCAACACTGTGCAGTGAGGCCACGCCGTACGCGCCGTAGAACTCGTTGTTGCCCAGGTATGCAATGACCAGGTCCGGGTCATATCGGAGCGATTCGCTCGCCATGCCCAGCACGGGAAACGACGCGATCGCGGTCGTGCCGATGTTGATCACTTCGACGCGCTTGTCGGGCCAGCAGTCTTTCAGCATGGCCTCCAGAAAGGCTGAGGCTGCAAGATGGCGCGACCACGGTGAGCCCTTCGCCGCCGACCCACCCGCCAGCACAATTCGGATCGTGCCCGTTGGCTTGGGCATCTGCAACGCTGCAACATCGAGCGACCCGGCACGAGAGCGACTGGCGAAAAAGTACGAGCCGGGCCCAGCGTGCTGCGTCATCACAAGTGTCGCGCCGTTGTCCAGCGTGCCGACCTTCTGGAATGTGGTCGGATAGCCGCCATACCCCGCCAGGCGACAGGCCCCCTCCGTCGCCACAAGCACGAGTGCACTGACAACGAGCGAGAACGCCAGGAGGATCAGCCGCTTTTGCCACGGACCGAGCCTGCGTCGTGTGCTTCGTGGCTTGGGCGGGTCTGACGAACACATGGGCGGAGGTCTTTCTCGACCCCAAGGTACGTTGTCGCGAGGACAAATGGAAGGCTGCGAGGAGCCGCGATCGCCCAGCCTCACGGTCTCATCGCCTGTTCGCAATCACGCTTCCTGAGACTGGCTTGCACTGCTCTGCGGATGGCCCGGCCATCGGCAGCCAAGAGTAGCGAGAGTCAGAAAACGCGAATCGGCCCGCATAGCGCGGGCCGACTCACACAGGTACTCAACGTAGTAGCGGGGACAGGGATCGATTTGAGTTCCGCCGTTCGGACGGTGATGCTGGGCTACAAGGCGGCGGGATGACACCGCAGAACGAGCGCACGGGGCATGGGGGCCGCTCGCAGGCGGCTGGCCTGTGGTGCGAACATACGCCGTACAATGGGCTTGGACCTACGGAGGGGCCTCGGGCGATGATCACACCCAGCCAACAGCAAGAACAGACGGCGGCCATCCTGACTCGCTCGGTCAAGGCCCGGCAGCGGGTGATCGATCACGGCGAGGTCTTCACGCCGCCCCAGCTGGTCCGGGACATGTTGGACCTGGTGCACCACGAGTGCGAGCGGATCGACTCGCGCTTTCTGGAGCCTGCGTGTGGGGATGGCAACTTCCTCGCGGAAGTGCTTCGTCGCAAGCTGCTCACTGTTGACAAGCGCAACGCACAGAACCGCGACAAGTGGGAGCGCGACGCCATCCTCGCGGCGAGCAGTCTCTACGGCATCGACCTGCTGCCCGACAACGTCGCCGAGTGCCGTCAGCGCCTGCTCGATGTCATCTGCGACGCCCACCTGGGGAAGTTCAAGGCGCCTTTGCCCGACCAGGCTGCATCTGCAGTGGCGTACATCCTCTCGAAGAACGTCGTACAAGGCGATGCGCTGTCGTTCCAAAACTCGGAGGACCAGCCGATCGTGTTCCCCGAATGGTCGCCAGTGAACGGGAACATGCTCAAGCGCCGTGACTTCGCCTACGACCACCTGCTCGAACAGGCGCACGTTGCCAGCACGCCACTGTTCAGCGATTTGGGGAAGGATGTCTATCTGCCGACGCCCGTGGGCGAATTCCCGCCGTGCCATTACTTGAACGTGCCGGATGCGGAGGCTGCGCTTGGAGGGTCATAACCCTGACATCCTGACCTGCTTGGCGAATCTCAGCGCCGACGAGGTGTTCACGCCGCCCAAGCTTGCCTCGGCGATGCTCGACATTCTGCCGCAGGACCTGTTTCGCAGGCCCGACACGACCTTTCTCGATCCTGTTTGCAAGTCGGGCGTCTTCCCGCGCGAAATCGCTCGCCGACTCAATGAGGGACTCAAGGACCAGATGCCTGACGATCAGGCTCGGATCAACCACATTCTGACGAAGCAGGTCTTCGGGCTGGCGATCACGGAGCTTACGGCATCATTGAGCCGGCGGAGCGTGTACTGCTCGAAAAAAGCGGATGGAAAGTTCAGCATTGTCACCAGTTTCACAAAGTCTGACGGAAACGTCCGCCTGCCGACGACACAGCACCGGTGGAACAAGAACGGCAGATGTCAGGCTTGTGGTGCAAACCGAGCAGAGTATGAGCGTGACGATTCGCGCGAAGCCTATGCGTATCCGTTCATCCATGGGATTGACCCGGCGGAGGTATTCAAGGTGAAATTCGACGTAATCATCGGGAACCCGCCATATCAATTGAGCGATGGTGGATTCGGCAAGAGCGCCTCACCGATTTACCACCACTTTGTCATGCAGGCCAAGAAGCTAGAGCCGCGGTATTTGGTGATGATTACACCTTCTCGTTGGTTTGGCGGCGGCAAGGGACTCGATAGCTTTCGCAAAGAGATGCTGAACGACGATCGCATTTCTCATCTATTTGATTTTCCAAAGCTGTACGACGGATTTCCGGGCGTGAAAATCCGTGGTGGAGTTTCATACTTTTTGTGGAATCGTGATCATCGGGGAATGTGCTCTGTACAGACGATGTGGGATAGCAAACCCCTTGGCCCTGAAATGACAAGGCCACTGAATGCATATGATGTGTTCGTTCGTCGAAACGAGGCAATCTCGATTCTCGAAAAGGTGCGCTCATTCAGAATCCAAGGCCAACCTGAGATGACGCTGGACAAGCGTGTCTCAAGCAGGAAACCCTTCGGTTTGCCAACGAACTACCATGGCAGTCCGTCCTCTAAATCACTTCGGCAAGCCATTAAGTTCTACGGGTCGCAGCGCATCACATGGATCGAACGCAGTGATATTCAGGTCAACATCGAATGGATAGATCAGTGGAAAGTCCTACTAACGCGTTTGCAAGGGACAAGCTCTGCGGTGGAAACTCAGTTCGTGAGCAACCCACTCGTCATTGAGCCGGGACAAGCCTGCTCCGAGACATACTTGGTTGCTGGGCGTTTCAGCAACCAACGCGATGCCCTGAACTTCGCAACATATCTGCGAACGCGCTTTGTTCGATTCCTTGTATCCCTCCGCAAAGTGACGCAAGACGCGACGAGGGATGTCTATTCTTTCGTGCCGGACGTCCCCGTTGACCGGGAGTGGACCGACGAGGAACTGTATCAACGCTACGGACTCAACGAAGAAGAAATCAGTCTCATTGAATCAGTAGTTCGGCCATTGCATGCAAGCGACCGGGAAGGCAGAGACGAGGCAGGGGAAGATGAGTAGCGCGTTCTTCCCTCAGCGCCCGTCGGCCACACCCACAATCTACGCGTACTCCAGTACGCATCAGGATCATGCAGGGCTGTTGAAGGTCGGTTACACCGAACGCAATGCCGGAGAACGGATTGCTGAGCAGTTTCCCGCGGGAATGACCGGGGCCTACAACATCGAGTTGATCGAGCCCGCGATGCGCCCGGATGGATCGAGCTTCACCGATCGCGATGTGCATCGTCAGCTACGCGCTAAAGGAATCAAGAACACATCGAACGAGTGGTTCAAGTGCACGGTCGCCCAAGTGCGTGCGGCGGTTGTGGCGGTGCGGGAACGCAAGGCCAATATCGAGGACCGCACGCTTGACTTCAAGATGCGACCGGAGCAGCGCGAAGCGGTCGAGATGACGGCAGCCTACTTCCGCAAGGCCGCGAAGGAACAGCAGGGGCACACGCCGCACTTCCTGTGGAACGCGAAGATGCGGTTTGGGAAGACCTTTGCCGCGTATCAGCTTGCGAAGACCATGGGTTGGAAGCGCGTGCTCGTGTTGACGTTCAAGCCAGCGGTTGTGCATGCATGGGCCGATGACTTGCTGCTGCACATCGACTTCGAGGGGTGGCAGTTCATCACGCGCGAAGGGGAGTTGGCTTATGCGCAGGCGGACAAGAAGCGGCCGATCGTGTGCTTCGGCAGCTTTCAGGACTTCTTGGGCGTGACAAAATCGGGCGCGATCAAGCCCAAGAACGAGTGGGTGCATGAGATCAACTGGGACTGCGTGATGCTCGACGAGTACCACTATGGGGCATGGCGAGAAAACGCGAAGGGCTTGTTCGGCGCGGATGAAGCGGACGAGGGCGAAGTCGAAGCGGAGCTGAGCAAGGATGAACGGGCGTTTGATGAGTCGATCCTGCCGATCACAACGGGGCACTACTTGTACTTGTCGGGGACGCCCTTCCGTGCGCTGGCCTCGGGCGAGTTCATTGAGGAGCAGATTTACAACTGGACCTATAGCGATGAGCAAAGGTCCAAGCGCGACTGGGCCGAGCCTGGACCGAACCCGTATGCCTCGCTGCCCCGATTGGTGCTGATGACGTATACGCTGCCGGACGACATCCGGGAGGTTGCGGAAGAGGGAGAGTTCAACGAGTTCGATCTGAACGAGTTCTTCCGCGCCGAAGGGCAAGGCGACGAGGCGAAGTTTGAGCATGAGGATGAGGTGCAGAAGTGGCTGGGTTTCATTCGTGGCGCCTATCGCGGGACGACGGTCGATGACTTGAAGCTAGGCAGGGAGCGTCCGCCATTGCCGTTCTCCGATGCGCGGTTGCTTGGTGTGTTGCAGCATTCGTTCTGGTTCCTACCGAGCGTGGCATCGTGTTATGCGATGGCGAACCTGCTGAGGGCGAAGCAGAACACGTTCTATCACGACTACAAGGTTGTTGTTGCGGCGGGCTCGAAGGCGGGGATTGGTGCAGCCGCGCTGCCTCCGGTGCTCGATGCGATGGAAGAGCCGCTATCGACCAAGTCGATCACGCTTTCGTGCGGGAAGCTGACGACGGGCGTCACCGTGCGCCCGTGGGCTGGGCTGTTGATGCTTCGCAAGTGCAGTAGCCCCGAGACGTATTTCCAGAGTGCGTTTCGCGTGCAGTCGCCTTGGACAGTGGATGATGAATCGGGCAAAGAGATTGTCGTCAAGCCTGAGTGCTATGTGTTTGACTTCGCTCCGAATCGGGCATTGCGGCAGATTGCGGACTACGGCTCGCGGCTCGCGACGGATGAGACGACGCCCGAGCAGCGCGTTGCGGAGCTGGTGGGCTTCCTGCCGGTGCTTGCGTATGACGGAAGTTCGATGCGGCAGCTCGATGCGGCGGCGATCTTGGACATCGCCACCAGCGGCACGAGCGCGACGTTGCTCGCGAAACGTTGGGAGTCAACGCTGCTGGTGAATGTGGACGACTCGACGCTGAACCGACTCATGAAGGATGAGGCGGCAATGGCGGCGCTGCAAAGCATCGAAGGCTTCCGCAATCTGAACGCTGACCTGGAGACGATTATCAATCGCTCCGAACAGATCAAGGATGCAAAGCGAAAGGCCAGTGAGGGCGAAGAGCCGAGTGGCAAGGAGAAGAAGGAGCTGACGGAGGCCGAGAAAGAGCGAAAGAGCCTCCGCAAGCAGGTGCAAGAGAAGCTCATCAAGTTCGCGGCCCGGATTCCGGTGTTTATGTATCTCACGGATTACCGCGAGCAGCGGTTGAAGGATGTCATCACGAAGATTGAGCCCGGGCTCTTCAAGAAGGTGACTGGACTGACGACGGAGGACTTCGAGCGTCTGGTCAGCCTCGGCTTGTTCAACAGTGCACTGATGAATGACGCTGTGTGGAAGTTCCGGCGGTACGAGGATTCAAGCTTGCGATACATGGGGATCAGTCGGCACAAGGGGCTGGATACGGGCCTTTGGGACACAGCCTTGACAGAGGAAGATTTTCAGGCGACCTTCGAAGGCATAGGCAGAGAGTAATGCGGGCCGGGGTAGACTCACTGCAGCAACTCTACGGCTCAGGCAAGCCATGGTTCTTCGTACATGCCGCAGCCCAGATCGCGGCATCGGCGGACGGGATAGGGGAGGTCCTGCGCCTTCTCCTGGACGACAAACGGCCGTGGCTGCCCGAAAGCCAGTTGCCATCGGTGAAAGAATGGCTTTCGCTGTATCGCCAGCATCGTCGCGTGCAGGCGACCGCGTTCGAGGCGTACGCGGGTCAGCCGCTTGAAGCCACCATGCGCGAGCCGAGTCAAGAGGAGCAGGAATTCTTGCTTCGAATGTTCATCGGCGTGTCGTTCGAGTCGAAGGGCGAGACATTTCAAAGGGCGATTGATGGCGTCGAGGATGGCCTTGCTGGCGATGATGAATCCTTCGATCGATTCACGACTTCGAGTGAAGGGCTGTTCTTCTTCCGGGTGTGGTTGCCGTGCTGGCTGGTTTATCACAAACTGCCGGGGCAGCTGCTTCGTGAAGCAAGGCTGGGTGATGACGACGCGCTCGACAAGCTGCTGCGTCTCGACAAGTCTGTGCTTGGCGATCCGGGCATTGCGCAACGGTGGCATGCGATCACGCTACGCGGGTCTGCGTTGGAGCGGCGGCGGTTGGTTGCTGCACTGAAAGGCAAGCCCAAAGGAAGCTTCGATGGTGCTTGGGTGCGCAGTGGTCTGGCGGGAATGATCTCGCAAATGGCCAAGACGTTTGGATGCACAGCCACGGCGCCTGAAATCGCGGCAATCTTTGATGCCGTCGAACAGCGCAACGGCAATCTGGTTGATTCAAAGCTCCCTGTCGGTGAATCGCTGGCCAAGGCCATTCAGCGCAATCGGGACTGGCCCGGACTTCCGAGGCTCCCGGACGTCAAATAGCGCGGCGAATGTCCGGGCGCTCGGCTGGCCACTGCAGACAGTGGTGGACATGTCGGCCAGTGGGCAGCGATCCAGTGAAACGGCGGGGAGGCGGGGCGCTGCGGCGCGCCGCGGCGGCTCGCCCCTTGCCGTCTCGCCCAATTGGAAACTGCAGGCCTCGATCGTGCAGGATGGCTCCGCTGGAAGGGCGGACACCGTGCGTGGCATCGTCGCTCGGCTCCTTGCGCGGCGATTGGCTGAAGTCACTCCGACTGCAAAGGCTCGATCGCCCGAGCATGAACCTTGGAAGCGGCAGGTGGGAAGGGCCGCGGCAAGCGAGCCCGTCACAGCGGCTGCGGGCTCGCGCGACGCGGCCCAGTCCGGAGTCCTGGCTCGGTGCGGTGTCCGCCCTGCTGCGGAGCCGTTGCGGTGAGTGGCTGTCAAGCGACGAGCGTTGAGGAACAACCCCCCTTGACTAACAGGGGGGTTGTCAGACCACTTGATCGATCTTGTGGTGGTGTGGACTACCTCAAGCTGACAGTCTGGGCTTCGCCATCCGAGGTGAAAGAGTGGGTTGAAGCGGGAATCATCGAGCGATTCGGCTGGGGACGCCCCGTCTACGAGGCGGAAGGGTGGACACTGGAGGAAGCCGGGGGACGGGCGCGGCTGCGGCATGTTGCGGGCTGTCTGAGCGTCGTGGAATACACCGACGAGGTGTGTGGCGAAAAGGAGTTCTGCACGGTTGAGGTCAAGGGTGAGGGCTGCGAGCACCTTGGCAACGAAGGGATTCGGTTCCTGCTGGACGATCTCGGTCACCGGTTCCGTGTGCGGCCCTCGCGCGTTGATCTCATGGCTCACACGATGGCGTTCACTCCGAAGCAAGTGCGCGACGCGGTCAACCAGGGCCAGTACAACTCTCGATCGGTGACAGCTGACAACATGGTGTTCACAGAGTCATCGGAGGGCGATACCTGTTACCTCGGCATGAAGTCGAAGGATCGGGGAGGTATGAAGCGCTGCGGTAGTCGCCTGATGCGTTTCTACGATCGGAGGGGACCGACCCGCGCCGAGCTACAACTGCACAAGGAGTACGCTCATGCAATGGGCACGCTCCTTCCGGCGAATGTGCAGGAGTGGCCCGAGTTCATTCGTGGTTGCATGCGTCATTTCTGCGATTTCGTTGATCGCGATGCGAGTGACCGTGCGTCGCGGTGCCCACAGTTGGTGTGGTGGGCTGAGTTTACAAGTACGGTCGAGAAGGTCTCGATCCCTCGCAAGCAATACGACGCGTCAAGAAGTCCATTGTGCAAGCTCGACGGGCTCATCAAGCGACATGTGCGGCGCCTGTACGCTGCAGAACGTGCACTTGGTATCGATTGGATCCTGGAGCGGATTCGCAAGCACGCGGGCGATCTCAGGCCAGAAGACTATGCGCATTTGCTCGAAGAGTTGCTTGCGTTTCGAGGTAGCGGCGTCATGCAGGTTCCCGATCTCGGCCAGGATATCCCGATCTGAGCTGGCGCTGTGCTTGGCGAGTCGGTAGGCTGTCGTTGGTCGGAGGAAGCCAATGGTCCAAGCAATCGGATATCTGCGTCGTTCAACGGATCGCCAGGAAGAGTCGCTTGATCAGCAGCGTGCGCAGCTTGAAGCGTTCGCGGCGTCAAGGGGCTGGCGACTGAAGGCGGTCTATTCGGATGACGCGGTCAGCGGGAGTAAGCTGCGCAGGCCAGGGCTCGACCAACTGTTGCACGCCGCTGAGTCCGAGGACGTTGAAGTCGTCCTGGCATGGGATCGCAATCGACTTGCACGCCCGAAGGACGCGGTGGACGGTTTGCTCTTGGAGCGCAAACTTCAATCAGCGGGCAAGCGTGTTGTGTACGCGGCAACGGGACAAGAGAGCGACCGATCCTTCGCTTCGGGACTGATCAGCTTCGTCGAGCACTATCAGAACGGCGATTACTTGCGAAAGCTGAGCCGCGACACAATGCGCGGGCACGTCGAGCGAGTGAAGCGAGGGCTCTGGCCAGGCGGTCCGATCCCGTTCGGTTTCGATCGACTGATTCTGGATGGGGAAACGCCAAAGCGAATTGTGCGGGATACCTTCGATGGCGGGCAGCACATACTCGATGCACAAACGCAAGAGCTCATGGAGGCGATGCCGAAGGGGAAGAGCCATCGCAAGCAAGAGCATGAGACGTGCACGCTCGTGCCTTCTGAGCCAAGCAGGGTATCCGCTGTGCGCAAACTGTTTGAGGACTTCGCGCAGGGGGTACCAACACGACGGCTGCGCGATGAGCTGAACGCAGCGGGCTTTCGCACATCGCGGGGCTCGCGATTCACTGTGCCGACCATCATCCCAATGCTTGAGAATCCCGCGTACATCGGACGGTGCGTCTACAACCGTCGCACGTTGAGCAAGTGGCATCGATATCGCAGCGGATCAAGCGTCGAGCGGTTGGATGAGGGCGTTGAGCGCCGCGGTGAACAAGATTGGATCGTGTGCGAAGAAGCGTGGCCCGCGATCGTGGACGCCGATGTGTTCGCGACAGTGCAGGCGCGTCGGCGACGTTCAAAGGAGACCTCGTGCCACTATCGCGGCGGCGCCATGAAATCGGAGTATCTGCTGAGCGGGCTCATGTTCTGCGGCGTCTGTGGCGGCAAGCTGACGGGGCGAACGCAAACAAGCGGCAAGGGTTACAAGACGCGGTACTACACCTGCAGCCGACGATCAGCAGGGCACAAGGAAGACTGTCCGAAGGGCTACTCAGTTCCGGCGACGCTGGTCGAGGAGTACGTCCTCGGAATCATTCGGCAGGATCTCGCGCAGCTACAGAACGATGAGTCGCTGCCGTTACTCGTTCAACAGGAGCTTGAAAAGCTGACAGGCAACCGATCAGAGGTGGCCGAGCGGCTGCAGCGCCAATTGGCGAAGTCGGACCAGGAGCTCGCCAACCTCAGGGAGCACCTGCTCTCGCTGTCGGCGGGCGCTGCCAAGTCATTGGGGCTGTACGAGCGTGTACAGCAGGCGACTGAGGATCGCGAGCGGATCGAGTGCGAGCTCGCCGAGGCGTCTCGTGATGCCGTTGGGGTTCCGGACCTGGACGTGCTCCGAGCCCGGCTTGCGAGCGAATTCCAGCGTCTGGATGACGCCATGGCGTTGGGCACGCTCGAAGAGAAGCGCGAGCTGATTGCTTGCTATGTGCAAACGATAAAGGCTGACCCGGACCAGCAAATGGTCCACATCAGCCTTTACCCGACTCTTATGAGTCAAATAGTAGCGGGGACAGGATTCGAACCTGTGACCTCCGGGTTATGAGCCCGACGAGCTACCAGACTGCTCTACCCCGCAATCCAGAATGTGCCGGCCAACCTCTCGGCGGGCCGGGTCGACAAGGGTAGCAGGTCGCCGCCGCGGGTCAACTCAGGCAATCTCGAGACCAGCCGAGGCGCGGGCTTGGGGGCGGCCCGGGCCCTTGCCTGGCCACCAAGGCTGCTCTCACGGCCATGCCCACGGTGGGTGGCTCGCATTCTTGAATCAATGCCGACGCGCGCGGACTCCTGCCTGCGGGCCTGCGGGCCCGCGGGCGTCGCGGCCAAGCGGCAACGCCACCCGGGGACGGCGACTGGCCGCCGAGGACGTGCGCAACAAAGGAGGCCCTCAATGCATTTGTCGGTTCGATTCAGAGCGATGGGCGCGCTGGCCGCTGCGGCATGCTGCTCCGCGACTTGTGCAGCAACGCTCGACTTCGATGACCTCGGCTCAAGCACGCTCGGCATTCACATGCCGGATGAGTACGGCGGGCTTGGCTGGTCGCTCAGTGATTGGCACTACCTGACATTGGCGGCCGCGCCAACGGAGACTTTTCTGGCACTTGGTGGATCTGTTGGCTACATCTCGGGGCTCGGCGGGCGGGAGTTCTTCCTGGACGGCGCCGACTTCTGGAGTCGGCGCGCTGCAGACGCGGCGGGCGATTTCTATTTCATCCTGTACAACAATGGCGTTGTCGTCTACGACGGCCGCAACGATGGTAATGATGGACGCATGCGATTTACCGATGTGCACCAATTGCTTGTGCCAAACTACACCGGCCCGATTGATGGGTTCGCATTCGCGTTCGACGGCGGTGGTGATGATTGGGATCACCTTGCAATGGACAATCTGCAGGTCCGCTTCGTCTGTCCAGCTGACATGGATGGATCAGGCACTGTGGACCTGGGCGATCTCAATCAGGTGCTGTTCAACTTTGGCGAGACGGTCACGCCGGGCACCGCAGGCGATGCGGACGGGTCGGGCGTCGTAGACCTGAGCGACCTCAATCTGGTTCTCTTTGCTTTCGGAGAGGTTTGCTGAGCGGTTGCCGGGCCGGGGCGGCCTGGTCAGGTATTGGGGCCGCCGGAACGCGGTCCGGCGGCAGATTCCCCCGCGGAATCGGAGTCCGGGTGGACAACCGGGCGTCTTGCGGCCATGATCCCCAACCCGGCCCCTTGGGCCGGGCGCGGCCGCGT
>JAGQOH010000088.1 GCA_020427635.1 Phycisphaerales bacterium | reverse complement strand
CCAGAAGCAAGTTTGCCACGCGGTTCTTACCGGCGGCGAGCCGATGTTGTTTGATGCGATTGAGCCGTTATCGCGGGGGTTGCGCGAGCTTGGCATGCACATCACAATCGAGACTGCGGGGACGATTCACCGCCCGCCAAGTGCGCTCGCGTGTGATTTGATGAGCATGTCGCCCAAGCTGAGCAATTCGACGCCGAGTGAGGGCGATCCGCGCGATCCGGGTGGCGCGTGGCGCACACGGCACGAGCGCGATCGGATCAAGCTCGACGTGCTGCAACGGCTGATCGATGACTACCCGGCAAGGCAACTCAAGTTCGTCGTCGCGCAGGAAAGCGATGTCCAAGAGATTGATGCCCTACTTGCACAACTCCGCGGCTTCGCGGCGGACGATGTGATGCTCATGCCCGAGGGGGTGACGGCGCCCGAGCCGGGCAAGGTGCAATGGGTGCAGGATGTGTGCGACGCGCGCGGGTGGCAGTATTGCCCGCGGCTTCATATTCAATTGTTTGGGAATGTGCGGGGGACGTGAGTGATTGGATTCGCAGCGAAGTATGTCCTTGGTACCAGGGTTGGCACGCCACACTGGATACTCATCATCCATTGGCTGCTGCTCGGAGCGCTTCTGCTCATGGCCGCGCTGGCACTCGCTCGGCCTATGATCAAGCCGCAATTGATTGCACGAGCGACGCTTGCCAACAACACGGAGTTCTTCAACGCACATCGCGCAGACAACGGGCTTCTCCAACTTGGCCAGCCGCGTCGAGAATCGGTCGCAATGATCTACTACCACGATGCCGAGGTCATCGTCTGCGAAAGCGGCCTGTGCTACTTCACTCATGTTGTTGATGTTGGTTGCACGCCCGCGCCCGGCGCGGCTGAGGCCTTGGATATTGATGAGGTTCAAGCCGCCGTCACGCACCATCTTGTCAAGCTTGGGCTCCCTCTGCCGACAAGCTTCCAAGGCCAGTCTCTTGCTCGCCCCGCACGCACGTTTCTACTTTGGGAGACGCTAGATGGATGGGGCAAGCGAGCTCGCCCGCTTGTGGAGCCCATGCTTCTGGCCAATCTGGTGTTCCTCCTCATGGCGTGGCGAGCCAGCGCCGCGCGAGCGTGGCGGCTGCGGCCAAACGCGTGCGAACACTGCCGCTACTCCCTCCGCGGCCTGCCGGAAGACACCACAGTCTGCCCCGAATGCGGCAAAGCAATTGAGCGGAGTGAACCGGAACAAACCGGGTAAAGTGTTGGGTTCACACCAGATCCCGGAGCCCGCATGACCAGTCCCTCGCCGACCAAGCACGACACATCAACCGCTGCGGTCCGCCAGCAGTTCATCGACTTTTTTGTACAGCGTGCGCATCACACGTTTGTGCCGTCGTCGCCCGTCGTGCCGCATGACGATCCGACGCTGCTGTTCACGAACGCGGGGATGAACCAGTTCAAGCCGCTGTTCCTCGGGCAGGTTGATCCGAATAGTCCGCTTGCGGGGCTCAAGCGCGCGGTGAACAGCCAGAAGTGCATCCGCGCGGGCGGCAAGCACAACGATCTCGACGACGTCGGCAAGGACCTCTATCACCACACGTTCTTCGAGATGCTTGGCAATTGGAGCTTTGGCGATTACTTCAAAGCTGAGGCGATTCAGTGGGCGTGGGAATTGCTCACCGACATTTGGGGGCTCGACAAGGAGCGGTTGTACGCGACGTATTTCGAGGGTGCCGATGGTGTCGAGCCTGATCTTGAGGCAAAGCAATTGTGGGAGCGCTACTTGCCGCCGGAGCGTGTGCTGCCCGGCAACATGAAGGACAATTTCTGGGAGATGGGCGACACGGGGCCGTGCGGGCCTTGCTCGGAGATTCACTACGACGATCGCCCGGCGGATGAACGTGCGAAATCACGCGGACGCAAGCATGTGAACAACCACCCCGCGGTGCTCGAGATCTGGAATCTCGTGTTCATTCAGTTTGATCGCCAGGCGAGCGGCTTGAAGTCACTGCCCGCGAAGCATGTCGACACTGGCATGGGGCTCGAACGCATCACGCGCATTCTCAATGGCGTGCAGAGCAACTATGACACCGATGCGTTTACGCCTTTGTTTGCCGCGATTCAACGAGTCACGGGCGCACCGGCATACACAGGCAAGCTCGAAGACCAGAAGGACATCGCCTATCGCGTGATCGCGGACCATGTGCGCACATTGAGCTTTGCGATTGCTGATGGCGCGGTGCCGAGCAATGACGGGCGCGGCTATGTGCTGCGCCGCATCCTTCGGCGTGCGGTGCGGTATGGGCGGCAAACGCTCGGCGTCGATCGCGCATTCATGGGCGCACTTGTGCCGACGCTTGTGCAGCAGATGGGGCATGCCTATCCGGAATTGAAGAAGCACGAGAAGCAGATTGTTGATGTGCTGACGGATGAGGAAGTCAGTTTTGGTAGAACGCTCGAATCCGGGATTCTGCGATTTGAGACAGCAGCTATCGAATCTTTCGGCCGGGCGTATGCGGCAAGCAGCGGCGTAAAGTGGATATCCGCTGAGGGCGGTGATTTCCCAGATCCTGACACATTCGGGAAAGTTGTAGTAGAGGACAAGAGCGGCCAAAGACTTAGTTTAAGTCTGCGACACGATTTCAGCGTCCAAGCCCGAGATAGCGGCCTCGGTCAACTCTCGATTTCAGCAACAGACGCATTCACTCTCCACGACACCTACGGCTTCCCCATCGACCTCACGCAGCAAATGGCAGCTGAACGCGGCATGACCGTCGATGTCGCGGGCTTCGAGCGCCTCATGGAAGAAGCACGCGAGCGTTCGCGCGGTGGTGGCGGCACTGCTGATCCGATCGCGGCGGTTGCGCTCACGACGGAAGCGGTGGCAAAGCTGCCGCGGATTGGCGCGAAGCCCACGAAGGACGGCGCGAAGTTTGCGGGCAAGCCGGTGAATGCAACGGTCAAGGCCATCTGGAACGGCCACGACTTCGACGAGTCGGTCAACGCACATCGTGAAACGTTCGAACAGCGTATCGCGGTCGTACTCGACAAAACGTGCTTCTATGCCGAGATGGGCGGGCAGGTCGCGGATACGGGGCATTTGCATGTGTCGCGCGAGTCGGGCCTGGGGCGTGCGGGCGGCGGCGAGTTTGAAGTTGAGCTGGTGAAGGCCGCCGGCGGCTATGTCGCGCATATTGGTCGCGTGCGCAAGGGCGAGATTCGCGTGGGCGATGTTGTGGAAGTCGATATCGACACGCACAAGCGCATCGCGACGGCCTCGAACCACACATCGACGCACCTGCTCAATTGGGCGCTGCGCGAAGTCTTGGGCGATGGCATTGATCAGAAGGGTTCGCTTGTGGAACCAGCGCGGCTGCGCTTTGACTTCTCGCACAACAAGGGCTTGAGCGAACAGGAGATCGAACGCATCGAGCAATTGGTGGGCGAGCGCATTGCCAAGGATTGGCCCGTTGATGCGCAGGAGACTGCGCTTGTTGAGGCGAAGAAGATCGCCGGCGTGCGCGCGGTGTTTGGCGAGGTCTATCCCGATCCCGTGCGTGTTGTTGCGATCGGTGAGACGGTCGCCAACATCATGAAGAGTCCGGAAGATGCCAAGTGGCGCGCGTATTCGATCGAGTTCTGCGGCGGCACGCACCTGGAGCGCACCGGGGCCGCGACGAGCTTTGTCATCACGTCCGAAGGCGGCATTTCCAAGGGCATTCGGCGTATCGAAGCGCTGACGGGTGACGCTGCGGCGAAGGCACATGAGGCAGGCAAGCAGTTGCTCGCGCGGGCGAAGGGTGCTGCGCCAACGGACGCGGGTGCGATTGAACAGGACATGGAATCGCGCGAACTTGCACTGCGCGACAAGATCGCGATTCGTGCAGCACTTGATCAGTTGCGCGACAAAGCCAAGGCGGCGCAGAAGGCGGCGGCGGCGGAATCACGCGGCGGCGCGGTCGAAGCGGCGCGTGCGATTGCTGATGCCAATGATGGCGAGGTGATCGTTGCGGAGGTGCCGGGCGTGGGTGCTGAGCGCGATGCGCTGCTCGCGGCGATGGATGTGCTCAAGAGCAAGCGGCCCGAGAGCGCGGTCATGTTGTTTGGCGCCGATGCGTCGGAAGGCAAAGTGACCATCGTCGCGCGCGTGCCCGATGCGCTCATCAAGCGCGGCCTCAAAGCGGGCGATTGGGT
>JAGQOH010000087.1 GCA_020427635.1 Phycisphaerales bacterium | reverse complement strand
CTTGCGTCGATGCGTGAACGACCAGGCCAGACGGTGCGGATCAGTGACATCACCACGATGGAGTCCGAGCACGGGCTGACCAAGTGAGAGGAGATTGGCCGGCGTGCGGAGGTCGATCTTGGGCGTCCCCGCTTTGAACGCTTTGACTTCTTCGATGTGGCCCAGCGCTTTGGGCGCTCGTGCGATCGCGTCGGTTGCGGAGTGTCCCATATTGTCAACAAGCGCGACGATGTGCTGCTTGCCCTTGCGGAGTTGGAGCGACGTGACGCAACCCGTTGCACCGGAGGCGACGCCAAGAAGCGCTGCGGGCAAACCACCGGCGAAGATATGGGCTCGATCGGCGACGTCGAAGCAGGCGACTCTTGCCTTGTGCGCGGACTTGGCGTTGAGTTCAGCGCGAAGCCAAACATATCCAGTCGGCGCGCCGAGTTGAGCAAGCGGCGCAGGCGCATCGATGCGAACAAACCGATCGGAAGATCCATCAACATATGTCATCGTGTCGGCGCACTCGATCGAGCGAATGGCCGGCGCTCGAGACGTAGTGCGCTGCGCTGCGGCCTTGCGGGCCTCGACCTCGCCATTCTTCGTATGCACGATTGTGCAGGCGACCGCCTTTGCAGCGGTTGGATTGCCTTCGCCGTCGATGGCAGTCGTGCCCACGATGAATCGATCGTCGAGCACCAATGACTCGTCGATTTGCTGCTCGTTGCACACGACGATCGTGACACCCTCGAGCGTTTCGATGTGGGGCGTGCGCCCGGAGGGGACAGCTACTTCGATGACCGCACTGTTGATACTGATGAATCCCTGGGCGCCAGCAGAGCCAAAGCAAATGAGCGTGCTGCCCTGGAACGCGAAGAGCGACAGCGTGCAGAGGTCGAGGGTCGTGCGTGCGAAGAGGTGTGCATCTTGCACGACCCATGCGATACCGGTGGATGGCAGGGTGATGTTGGCGTGTGCGCCGTCCGAGAGCGTGAGCGGCAAGGCATCACCCGGCTTGCCGAATGCGAAGATCACCGCGCCTTGGTCGCCCGGCTTGTAAATGACTGCGGGGGGAACCGCGCGTTTCGACTTCGCGGCGGGAGGATCCGCGGGCGCTGGGGTGATCGCGGCCGGCTCAACCTGTGGGTCGAGGGCGTGGAAGAGGCGCGCAAAGGACGAGGCGAAGGTGCAGAGTCGGCGCACCGGGGAATAGGCAGCGGTGGGCGTGCCAGATTCGTCAAAGACATCCTCAGCGCAGCCAGGTGTCAGGAAGCGATCACGCGCGGTGGATGCTCGGCCAGATGTGGATGCGAAGCGCATGCCGCGCGCGAACGCGGCGACGTTGAACTGTCCACCGGCGGCGAGAACACACGCAACGGCAAACGCGAGCGCGTGCTCGTTTTGGGGTGGTGGCGTCTCGCCCCATGTCGCCAAGCGCTCAGCACCGACGTCAGCGATGATGCGTGGCTGATTATCAATCGCGACACCAAGTTGGCGCGTGATGGCGTGAAGATCTTCACTGCCGGCCCAACATTCGAGTTGGCCTTCGGCGGTGGCAAAGAGGTTGTTGGTGTTGAGTACAGGAACATCTATGTTGCGTTCGCGAAGGAAACGCGCGAGGCCTCCCATGTATTGCTCGGCGAGGTCATCGTCGCCCACGAACCAGCGATGCTCAAGCTGAACCGCGATGATGGGCCCGGCGGTTCGGGCGCGCGTCGCCTGGAGTGGGGCAATCTCTTTGGCGAGTGCGGTGAGCCATGCGGCGCAGGAGGCCATGAACGCGGGCCCGGGTGCGCGAAGCGGCTCGCTTGGCTCAAGAGAAGCGGTGAGCCAGGGGGGGATGCCGCCCAGATCGAGCGCATCGTCAGCATGTGGGCCCACGCGCAAGATGACATGGAGCCTCAGGTCGGCCGCGAGGCGAAGAAAGGTGGCGAGCGAGCGATCACCTTTGAAGTCGAATTTGCCTTGGATGGGTTCGTGCTCCGCCCAGATTGCGGGGACGACGATCGTGTTCAGCCCTGCGCGCTTGGCGGCGAGCAGGCGATCGCGCCACAGTTCGCTTGGCGCCCCGGTGTACGCGACCGTGCCGCTCACGATCCAGAGGCGTTTGCCATCGATTTGCAATGTGTGTTGATCAACAGTGACTGTGGGCATTCGGATCCCCTGGGCGCGGCGAGAGCACTGCCATCGTACCGAGCGGCGGCTTGGCGGTTCAGGTTTGGTGTTGGCCTTAGAATGGTTCTATGCACAAAACCGAAAAGGTCAACCTTGCGACTGCGTTTGCGAGCTTTTCAGAGCATTGGTCGCCGCGCATTGCGGGCCAGCTGAATGGGCAGAAGGTGTTGCTTGCGAAGATCAAAGGCGCGTTCGTGTGGCACCATCATGAGCATGAGGATGAGATGTTTTTGGTCCACAAGGGCCATTTCGTGATGGAGTTTCGGGATCGGTCCGTGGCGTTGGGGCCCGGCGATTTCTTGATTGTTCCACGCGGCGTGGAGCATCGACCAGTGGCGGAAGATGAATGCGAGATCGTGTTGTTCGAGCCGATGGCCACACTGAACACCGGGAATGTGGTCGATGATGCGCGCACTGTGGCATCGCCCAAGCAGCTGTAAGTGCTAGCGCCAAGCGACGAACACAGCCAGGGCTGCCGGGACGACGAGCCAGAGGAGGCCCTTGATCAGAAAGAAGGCAAAAGCGCAGGCGCCCAGGCGACGTAGCCAAGGGTTATGCACGGGGCACTTGCGTGAAGCGGAGCGACGATCTGTGCGGGCTCGGGAGGGCATAGCCTTATTATCGAGACGCGGCGGGCGGGGTCAAGGTGGCGGGGACGCGGGATTTGCCTCGGTGGGCGCGGTTGGGGCTGCTATCGTTGCTGACGAGGCATTCCTTGGGCGAGCCGGCACCCCAACCTGACCTGTCATTGCGCACGACTACGACGTTGCTCAATGCGCTGCATGACCATGGCAATGAGATTGCATGGGCACAGCTGGATCATCGATATCGCCCGGTGATTCGCGGACTTGCTCGCCGCCTTGGTGTTCCCGAGAGCGGAGCTGAGGAGGTGGCGCAGCAGACGCTGTCTGAATTCGTGGGGGCGTATCGAGCGGGGCGGTATGACCGGACGAAGGGTAGGTTGAGTTCGTGGATTCTTGGCATTGCGCATCACACGGCACTGCGGGCGATTCGGCATGGGCGGCGCGATCAGCAGGCGGGGACGGCGTTGCTCGAGGGGCTACACGATGAGTCGATGTTGCGCTCAATCTGGATCGACGAGCGCGATCGGGCGATCTTCTCGCAGGCGATGAGCTCATTGCGCCAGGATTCGGGGATGGATGAGCGGACGATGCAAGCCTTCGAGTTGGTGTCGCTGCGTGGCGTGCCAGCGATTGAAGCGGCGCAGCAGTGCCGCATGAGCGTGGACCAAGTGTATGTAGCGAAGAGCCGCGTGACGCGCAAGCTGCGTGACCTGGTGTCGCAGATGACGGCGGCCTTCGAGGATGACCAGGCGCAATGACTACCGATGGCGCCTCAACCTGTCCAGGCACGGAGCAGATTGAGTTGCTCGCGCAGGGGGAAGCAGCGCCGGCGATGGTGCTGGATCACGTTGCACAGTGTGCGGTGTGCTCGGCACGGCTTGCAGCGGCCAAGGAGGACGCCTCGTTCTTGGCGCGTGTGCGGCAACTGACGAGCGACGAACTGGGGCCGGCGGGCGCGCCGAACATTGCGGGCTACCGAGTTGCTGGAACGCTTGGCGCGGGCGCGCAGGGCGTGGTCTACAAGGCGATCCAGGAGTCGACGGCGCGGACTGTCGCGATCAAGGTGATGACGCCCGGCGTATCGCAGTCTCCCAAACAACGGTTTCGTGCCGAGCGTGAAGTCGAGATCGCAGCGCGGTTGACCCATCCGAACATCGTCACGGTGTTCGAATCGCGCACGCTTTGGGACGGTCGGCTCGCGGTGGTGATGGAGTATGTAGACGGCATGCGCATGGATACGTGGGCGCGCAGTGGTCAAGTGGACCGACAGGACGTGCTGCGCGCGTTCGTTGCACTCTGCAAGGGCGTGCATCATGCGCACTTGAATGGTGTGATTCACCGCGACCTCAAGCCGGCCAATGTGTTGGTGACGCCTGAGGGCCGACCTGTCGTGCTGGACTTTGGCATCGCGAAGTTGGCGGGGATGCAGGCGACGTTGACCGGTGAGTTTGCAGGGACGCCTGCGTATGCGTCACCTGAGCAAGTGCGTGGCAAGCCCGATGAGATCGATGGCCTTTCAGACGTGTATTCGCTTGGCGTGATGCTGTATCAGGCATTGTCCGGGCAAATGCCATATGACACGCAGGGTTCGATTCTTGACATCGCCAAGTCCATTGAATCGTCAATCCCGACGGGCCTTGCGCGACATGTGCCGGGCATTCCGCCAGATGTGGAAGCGATCGTGATGCGCGCCCTGCGGAAGGACAAGGCGGAGCGTTATCAATCAGCGGCGGGGCTTGCACGCGACATCGAGCGGTACCTCTCCGGCGCGCCGGTCGAAGCGCGAAGCACATCGCGTTGGTATGTGCTGCGCAAAGCGTTGGCACTAAATAAGCGCCGACTTGCCTGGATTGGCGTCGGCGTTGTGGCGGTCGCTGGAGCTGTACTTGTGGTGGGCCTGAGTCTGCGCCAAGCGGCTGCCGCGGAGCGTGAGGCGGCGCTGCGCGAGCGGCAAGCGCATGATGAGAACGTTCGTGCGCGTGCCGTGCAGGAACTCTTGCGTGAGACATTTCCCGTCGACGATCCGAATCGCCCGGAGGTGGCGGATGCGGTGCGTGCAGGGCTCATGCGACTGTACTTTCGACTTGAAACAGGCGGGTTTGCAAATGATCCCCAGCTCGACCACACGCTTCGACGCATGTGGGGCGAAATTTACACCGGTATCGGCGCCGGCGAGCAAGCGGGATTGGTGGAGTATGCAGAGGTCTCACTCCGCAGCGGATTAGAACGATTGCTTGAGGAGCACGTTGGCGATCATCCTGATGTTGCTGCGACGATGCATGATCTGGCGGGGGTCCTCTATGTGCGCAAGCGCCTGCCGGAAGCGGATGCGCTGTGCGCGCGAGCACTTGCGATGCGTGAACGCTTGTTTGGCAATACCGGAGAGGCGGTCGCCTCGAGCCTTTCACTTGCAGCGCAGATTCACGTTGAACAAGGACGATTGGATGAGGCGCGCACGGAAGGCGACCGGGCCCTTCAGATCCTGGAGTCGCTTTCCGGAACTGACGCGGATATCGCCATTGC
>JAGQOH010000086.1 GCA_020427635.1 Phycisphaerales bacterium | reverse complement strand
CCTGGTTGGGGGACATCGAAAATGGCGAGAAGCCCAGGAACTGCACATCCTGCCGCGAAAGATCCCAGCGCATCGCCATGATCTCCTCATTCGCCGCGTCCACGATCCACACCGCATCTTCCGATGAGCCCTGGATCTGACCCGCAACCATCGTGTAATTCCCGCGCCCACGCGTCGACGCCGTGCCCTGCTGCGCCTCCGCGCCCGCAGGCAAACTCACAAGCAGCAACACACCAACCAACGACGCGTTCAGCGCGATCAAGGCCCCATACTTCTTGTGTCTCATCCCTTCGCCTTCCCGCGCCAACTTGGCGCTCCGTTCCTGCAAAACCGTCTCTGCCTCAATCCTGATGCGTCCGTCGGCTCGGCATCGCGCACAAACCAACCGCCGCCAACGCCAACAGCGCCGACACCCCATACACCAAAATCCCGCTGCCCTTGCCCGGATGCTCCACCGCGGGCGGCTTCGCCGCCGCCAACACCGGTGCCGCGCTCACACCCAAACACACCACGCCCCACAAGATTCGATGCATCACCTGGCTCATCTGCTGCCCACCTTCATCGCCTGACGGTACCCGCCCCGCCCCCGATTCGTCCAGTCTTCCAACCCACCGCCCCGACCTTGCCTCATTCGCCGTCCACGCCGCCACTGTTCCCACGTTCCCGAATCCCCCCGCCAAGAGCCCCCAATCCCGCACGAGGCCCGCGCTTCGCCCGTCTCGTCGCTTCCTCCCCCGCCTCCGTCTCAAACACCCCGCCCCGCGCAACACCCACCGCCAACGGGGCAAACGGCTGGCTCAATCGCTCGAAATCCGCCGTCGACAAGTGCACCGTCCCCCAACGCGGACTCCGCGCACGCATGTGCGCCGCATAGTCATCCAACGTGATCGCACGCACCGCATACCAACGCCCGCGATGCGCAAAGACCTCCTGAAACAACCCGTCAGGCGGCTGCGCTTCACACCAATACAAAAACACAAACGCCGCCTCAAAGTCCGCCCCAAACAACCCCCGCCAATGACGCATCGAATCAATATCTTCCTGCGTCACCCAACACTCGAGCCGTCCCGGCGTCGTGGGCGTCATCGACCGCCGCACCGGAATCTTCCGTCCCTTCACATCAACAATCACCGAGCGGTGCGGCTCATACACCACAAAATCAAAACTCTTCAGCGCAATCGCCGGCGCATCCGCCGCCGCAATCCCCGCCGACGCCTCTAAACGCAACCGCGCATTGTCTGGCAACAACGCCCGCCGCGCTTCATCCACCGAAATATATGGCACACGCCGCGCTCGCAAATACGCCTCGAACGCCTGCTCATAATGATGCCGCCGCTGCCCCATCGCCGCATCATACGTAGTGCCTAGTGCCTAGTGCCCAGTGCCTAGTCCCTAGTGCCTAGTAGTCCCCAGGGCCTTCGTCTTCCCTTACGGCTTCTCGATCGCCACCGAGCCCGTGCTCTGACGCACATCCACCTCGATGATCCCAAGCGACGTAAACAACGTCACCGTCCGATCCCCCTCGCCCACCACAGAGCCAAACGCGTCAAACTCGATCGGCTCAACAAGGGCGCCTTCCTGCACCCCAACCCCGTCCAACATCCGCGCATTGCCCTCGCCAAAACGCACCACATACAAATCGCCCGACCCGCCCGGCCGCTCGATCGGATCCAACGGCGCAGATCCCCGCGCCAGGTAATACCCACCGCCATCCGCATCAAAGATCACCACCGTGTGATCACCCGGCTCAGACAACGTCGCCGATTGCGCATACTCAATATCAGTCGCCAACACAGTCGCTGCCGAAATCAGCTTCATCCCCGCTTCCGGATTCGTCGACGGCATCACCGTCACCGCCAACAGCGCAAGCACCGCCATCGCCACCATCAGGTCGATCAACGTAAAACCGCGATGTCCCATCCGTGCTTGCCTCATGGTGCCTTCGTCGACAAAGGTGCCGTCACACTCGCCGACTTGCTTGAAGAGGTTGATGTCGCCGTCATGGTCGATGCGGTCGATGCGCTCGCTGAAGCCTGTGCGCCGGCGTCTGCGCTCGTGTCCGCCGGATCGCGTCCCAGTTCCGCCAGCGTCACCGGCGTAGGCGCCGTCCCATCCGCATTGGGCGCAACCGTGCCCTCAAACATCGAACCGCTCTCAAACGCCAGCGCCGCCGTCGGAATCGCCGATACCGTGATGCCGCCGTCCGTGCGCACACTCTCCGGCTCGCCGCCGCCGCCCAACAGCCCGCCCAACAGCTCCTCCAGCAGCCCCAGCGCATCCATCACCGCTGTCTCCACCGTCGGCGCGAAATCCTCCAGTGACCCGTTGTAGTTCGAAATCGCCTCCTGCAAACCAGCCAGTGGCTGCCCGTCCGCGTCATACAAAGGCCCATCCAAATCACTGAACCCCATGCGGCTATCCAGCGCCGGGTCGTAATACAACTTCGAGTTCGCGTTCATCACCAGGTTCTGCGCCGCAACCTGCCCAAACAGCGATGCGTTCGAGTCCAGTTGCACCGTGCCGCGCGGGCACAACACTTCCGCGCACAACAACGAGCCCGTATCCAAGCGCACCAAACTCCCGGCGCCCGTCACGCAGATCACGAAATTGCGCGGGTCGACATACATCGCATCCTCAACCGTCGGATCGCCCGACACATCCTTCTTCCACCCGCCCTTCGTGCGCACACGCACCTCGTTGGTCGCATACAGCTCGAGCGACGCCCCATCCTTGAACGCCAACTCGCCCAACTGCACTTCCATCCGATCCGTCACCACCAACTCAATGTTCCCGTCAACCACCAGCAACCCGCCATTGACCTTCAGCTCGCTCATCTGGTACAGCCCGCCCGCGTCATCCGTCAGGTGCACCGTCGTACCGTTCCCCACCTCCACCTTCTTGTACTTCCCCCCAACCAACGAGTACTCACCACTGCCGTTGTACGTCAGGTCACTCGCCGATTGCGTCGCCAGACCCGTCGTCGAAGGCGCCGTCGGAACGATCAAAGGCAACGACAGGGGCAACGTCACATACGACATGTCCGCCGGCAACATGTCCGGCGCCGACATCGTCGCATCCTGGTCGAAATACACCACCGAGCTCGTCAAGCGAGCATCCGTGCTGATCTGAATGTCCGCCGCGCTCGCCGCCGAACTCGCCAAACGCACCTGCACGGGCGTCCTGCCCTCCGGACTCGTCGACCAGGGCGCAATCCGCGCATTGTCCGCAATCGACACCCCGTTCTTCGTGTACACCGCAAACTCGCCCAGGTGCGGATCCAGCGCATCTTCCAGCGAACCCGCCGGCGCAATTCGCACCAACCGCTGCGTCGTCGATTCGATCCCATCCACCACCGACACCGCAGTCAAAATCAAATCCCGATCATCACTCGTCGGCACACCGCCCGACAAGTTCGTGATCGTGATCGTCGCAGTCCCGTCACCAATCGACAGGTCGCTCGCCAGCTGCCCCGCCATCGACTCCCAGTCCGCGCCCGCCTCGAGCATCCCGACCGCAAAGTTCGCCGCCGATGCGCTCGACCACCGCGCGCTCGCCGTGTCATGCGCATTCTCCGCAACATAAGGCGACATGCTCCGCGCCGTGAGCGTCGCCGCCGTCACCACCGTCGCCACACTCAGCGCAATGAGCACCAGCATCATCGCCATCCCGCGACGCTCGCCGCGCTTGACAACAGGCCCGCCGCCCGCCCGTGCGCGCAACGATGCCGCCGTCTGAGTCCCCTGCCGTACTTCTCGCTTGGTCCTCATGGCCTTCGTCATGCTCAACTCCTTCGCTATTGCGGCTCCATATGCATGGGCAAACCAACCGCCAGCAACACTTCCTCCGAGTGGTCCATTTCAATCACCACGTCCACGTGTACCGCAAACCGTGGTGACTCCACCGCGCTCGCCCCGCTCGACTCCACCGCAAACCCCGACACCCCGTCCACGATCGGCACCGTCGTCACATATCCAAGCGCTTCCTGCTGATCCATCACCGTGAACGGGTCCTCCACAGACGTGACGACCGTATTCGCCGCCGCCTGCTCCTCATCCGTCCACGCCTCCGGAAACTCCACACGCCGCATCACCATCATCTGCTCATCGTCATCAAAGCACAGCGCACGCAACTCCAGCAGATTCACCTTGCCCTCGCCCGATTCATCGTGCAACCAAATCGCGAGTCCTCGCTCATCCGCCGCAATCACGGCAAGCGCCGTCTCCGTGTACGACAACATCCGGTGCGACAGCACATTCGCGCGCTGCATCGCCGAACGCTCGCCATTCGTCGAGCTCAACCCCCGCGCCACGCTCGTCAACACCGTCGTCATCGACAACCCAATCACCACCGTGATCGTCACCGCAATCAACAGCTCGACCGTCGTCATGCCGCGCCGCTGCACCCGAGTTGTCCTTCCGCCACAACTCATTCCGCAGGCTCCGCAACAAACACCGTCAACACCGACAAGTCCTTGTGCTCGTCATACACCGCAACGCGCACATCAACACCATCCACCACCGTCCCGCTGCCCGGCTCCGTCACCGACGTATCCGTCACGCTCACCGAACGCCCCAGCGCCCAGAACGCCTTCGGATACACCACCCCGTCCATCGTCTCCATCGAGCCAATCGCGTCCGTCTGCCCATCCCGATCACGCAGGTCGTAGTAGCCCAGCGTCATCAACTCGCTCAACATCCCGTCCGCTGCAAACGTCGCCAACATCCGCTTGCGGCTCTCCCACGCCACCTTCTGCGCCGTCGACACCGACGCCGCCACCGCAACCACGATCACCGCCAGCACCGCCGAAGCAATCAATGCCTCCGCAAGCGTGAACCCACGCGCCAGACCCCTGGCTCCCCCTGGATGGATAGACACCGTTCCCATATCTGGAACATCGGAATCCGCATAGCACCAGGCCACGCCCACGCAAGCCGCCCCCGCCACACATCCCTCGCGCCCCGCCTGTAACCCGCACGCCTCCCCGAATTCCCCACAAGATCACGCCCGAAAAACACCACCGCCAAGCGTCCCAAACCGCGCCGCTTGCCTCACGCCCCCACCCCACAGACCATTCGCACATCCATGCCCGCGCGCCCCCCACTCATCCTGTGGCGTCACCTCGCCTTTGAACTCGCGCGCATCCTCTGCCTCGCCACCGCGGCGCTCGTCGTCATCATCAGCTTCGCCGCCACCATCAAACCACTCGCCGATGGCGAGATTGGTCTCCTCGACGCCTTCAAACTCATGGGCCTCATGGTCGTTCCCATGCTGCAGTTCGCGCTCCCCTTCGCCGCCGGACTCGCCGCCACACTCACCTACCACCGCTTCGCCGCCGACAACGAAGCCATC
>JAGQOH010000085.1 GCA_020427635.1 Phycisphaerales bacterium | reverse complement strand
GTTCAGCGTCCAGCTCGTGTTCGTGCTAGCGACGTTGGACTCCAGGAAGATCGGCTTGTAGCGATCGTCGATGTACGTCGGCGTCGGCGCCGTCGCGGGCGTCGCGGGGCTCTGCGGCTGGCAGGCGGCGTCGGAAATGGCCTATGTCGGGCCCGTGCTCGCGGGGCTCAACCCGGTAAGCCTGACCTATGCGATCGTCGAGCCTGTTGAAGCGACGTGGGACACGGTCGCCGCCGGCGGGTCGCTCGATGCCTCGCGCGTCGGCCTGGGCGTCGGCGCAGCACTGAGCGTGTTGCTCTACGGCGGCATCGTGCTCGCGATGCGCTCCAGCATGGTCAAGACGTTTGATCGCACGACGCGGCAACTGGCGGGGTCGAGGTAAACAACCTCTTGAGCCACCAAGGCGCGATTGCCAGCGCGCAAACCAGCAAGAACACCTTTGAAATCCAGTGCCATGGGTGGCGCACGATGATCCATTTCTTGGGTTTGATGCCGAGTGCGTTGAACTCCGCCCTCGTCATCGGGCCTTGAAGCCACGAGTCCCTTCCAACACCAAAGGAGCGGGTGCCACGGGTGATGACTGCATATTCGCGGCCCGAGGTGTCAGGGTGTCTGAGTAGAACGTGCGTCGATGTGATGGACACACAATCGAACGCGCCGTGCCACCCAAGCTCGTTATTGATGAGGCTCCCAACCTCACCCATTGGTGCGAGGATGCCCATCTGGTCTGAGTTTGCCCGAACAATCACCCAGCCATCCGGCAGGCGCATCTCATAGTCCGTCCATCCCAAGCCGAGACTTGGATGTGCGAGGCAGAGGATGGCAGCAAGGGCCGCCGCAAGTTGTTTCATTTATCTCATACGCGGAGTCGCTGCTCTGGTTCACGCTAGAATCTGGGCATGTCCGATACCATCTTCACCAGGATCATCAAGGGCGAGATTCCTTGTCACAAGGTGTACGAAGACGATCGCGTCTTCGCGTTTCTTGATATCTCGCCACTCGCACCAGGGCACACACTCGTGATTCCCAAGGAGCCCGCGCCGACGTTGGGTGAACTGTCCGACGAGTCGGCGGCCGCAGTGGGGCGGGTGTTGCCAAGATTGTGCCGAGCGGTTGCACAGGCGACGGGCGTCAAGGACTGCAACATTCTTCAGAACAACGGCGCACCGGCGCATCAGGTCGTGATGCACGTGCACTTTCACATCATTCCGAAGCCGGACGCGGCACAGGGGCTTGGGATTCAGTGGCCCGCGGGCAAGCTTGATCCCGATTCAGGTTCGATGATGGCGCAGCGCATCACTGCAGCGCTTTAGCTGGGACCGCCGGTCGAGCTCTCGCGCCCGAATTGCAAGAGTAGTTCTTCGCCTTCCGCATCAGAGCGCACGGTCACCGTCTTCGCATTGGCATCGATCGCGGTGATCGTCCAACCCTCCGCCGGTGCAGCACCAACGGCGCACATCTTCCCGTTGATCATCGCGAGCACTCTGCCATCACGGGCTTCGAGGATCGACGTGATCCTGAATTGCGGGCGGTCATGCGTGATGACAACAGGATCCTCGTGGCGCACTTCGACCAGCTTGGGCGGATAGTAGAAGGGCGACTGCACCGGCGTGTCGTCGCCGCGCAGCAGGTCCATTTGCTCAATGGCGGCAAGCTGCGATTCAGTGGGCTTTGGTGGCGGCGCAACAAGCACGGGCACTTCCGGATTGACCGGCGTTGCCGAGGCGCTCTGCGGATTGCCCATGACGCCATGCAATGGCAATGCAAGTTGCACGACGAGCACGGGGGCCAGGAACATGGCGCCCGTCACGATTGTCTTGCGCTCCACCGGTGGCAGGTTCATTGGGCACCTCCCACCGTAGTCTGCAGGGCTGTGGTCTGTGTCGCAGGCTCCGCAAGCGCGGGGTCAAACGCAAAATGGACCGTCTCGATCGTCGCGCGCACGCTTTGCACGCCATCCGGACTCACTGGTGTCAGGCGCACGGATTCGATCCGCACAAAGCCCAGATCGCGTTCGAGCACGTCAAGAAACCGCACCACCGCGTCATAACTCGCAGTTGTGTCCAGCGAGACGCGCAGGGCGGCCTGCGGCGCTGCGTCGGGCGTGCCGTCCGGGCGCATCACCGATGAAATGCGCTGACTCGAAGGCTGAATACGCGTGAGCGTCAAACCACACTCGGCGGCGGTGTCATAGAGCCGCTGGGTGAGTTCCGCGCTGTCAAGAGCGCCCTCACTCGATGCGATGACGAGATCCTGAAGCGCAGCCCCCCGAGCTTCGGTCTTCTTCCACGCGACCGATGCGACTGTGAGCGCCGGCGCCTCCTGGACCGCGCGCTGAGCGGTCGCGAAGTCGCCACGCGCTTTGTCAATTGCGTCGCGCGTCGGGCCAATCATCATCACCGAGGCCGCACCGCATACAGCAAGCACGATGAATGTCATGGTGGTGAGGTCGCGTTTGGTCATGGTGCGCTTGGGCCTGTTCGTGCTCATGGCGTCACCTCGCCGTCAAGATCGCCAAGTGCCATCAATGCCGCCGGCACGCCATGCAAATGAACTTCAAGCGTGAACTGCATTGCTGCATGGTCATCCAGCACCGTCGCCTGGGTGTTGCCAAGATGCACCTTGTCCACAAGCGGCGAGGCTTCGAGTGCGGCAACCAGGGCCGAGATCTGCTTGGTGGATGGGGTCGTGCCGGCCTGTGCGAGAGCGCTCGCCGAGATCTCGACTCGGGCGCCGGTTTCATCGCGCGCACACCGCAGATCCAGCAATTCAACTGCATTAGGCAAGATGGCAGGCAGCTCGCGCATGAAGCCCGCGATGCCTGGCGTTGGGCCCAGTGCTCGTGCGATGGCTTGCTCCGTCGATTGCACCGCCACCGTGCGGGCGCTCGCGCGATCGCGCAGGGCCTCAAGCTCATGCAGTTGGGCCACTTGGCTACCAAATGCGCCGGCTTCCGAGCGAATGGATCCCGCCTTGGCGGACCACAGCATCATCTGGCCGCCGCCCAAGGCAAGTGCTGCGGCCGCTCCGCAGATGAGCGCGGCCCGCAAGCGGGACATGGTCCGCTCTTGCGCGATCGGATTGGGCAGGAGGCTGATCGCCAGCTTGCCATTGATGGCGTCAAACAAATCGCTTCCCACACATGCGGGCACGGTGTGCTCAAAACCCGCAACGCCCGCAGCCTCCGCGTGCAGATGAAGTTCCTGGGCCAAGACGTCCGCGAGCCTTGGGATTGCCGCACCCGGACCCATCACCAGCAACCGCGCCGAGGTCCGGTCGGCTTCGTCGAGTCCAAAGCGCAGCGATTGACGCAGTTCCACGAGGCAGCGTTGCAGCACCGGCTGAATCGCGGGCAGCACATCAGTCGCGCCCAAATTCCATGGCTGCAGCACATCGTCGCGCTGCGGTACGCCATGCTCGAAGACAAGCGTTCGCGCTTCCTCATGAGACAGGGCAATCTCCCTGCCATCATGTGTCATGATGGGGCGCGCCACCGAATCGGTCAACCGCGAAACGCCCAGAGCCAACGTGCGTGCCAAGCGCACTTTGCCTTGCGCAACGACCACAATGGCCGACTTGTGCTCACCAAGGCGCAGTGCAACGGTGGGATCGGTCACACTTGTGCAGACGTGCTTGAGTAAGGCATCGATATGTACCGACTGCATCGGCGCCAGGCGGCTTGTCTCCACGCCACCACGAGCCAACCAATCGCAGATCACCTCAGCACCATGCTCGCTGTCACCAGAGAACAAAACATGGCTCTGTCGTTTGTGCTGATCGATATGCGCGCTGGCCAGCACCCGGACATCGTGCGGTTGATCAGCGAGCCCAACCCCAAGTTGGTCCGCCATCGCCAGAAGCGTCGCTTGCCGCGCTGCATCCGCGGGCAGCATGTGCGAGTGCAGTTCGCTCGTGGCGTCCGGTCCATGATGAAAGGCATCCGCCAAGCCGGCTTGCACGCCGAGTTCGTTGAGCACTTCTCGGAGAAGTGCATCAAGGGGGTACAACCCCTCGCGCCATGCGGTCTCCCACAGCGCCGGAGCAATCCAGCGACGCGCGGCGCCCACGACCGCTCGCCCGCGCACACGCGCGACCTCAAGCCGGTCGGGAGCCAGTTCGATCGCAAGTCGCGTCTTTTGCACGATTCCCCACGTCCTTCCGTCCTCGCCGCCCAGTCGCTGCGACGGCTCATCCGGCTATCGACCCAATGCGCCGCCCCCTTCGGGCAAGTTCGCGGACGCCCCCGGTTCCCTGGTCCGCACCGCGGTTACATCCTGCCTATTCGATGCTGACCACCAAGGTCCGTCGCGCCGCACCCGCACTCGATCGCACGGTTACGTCAAAGGGCGGCGCCACCGCCGACGTCTCAAAGGTGACTTGGGCTCCACCTGGCATCGTGATGGTTCCACTGGGGACATCGCGCCCCGCGGAGAGTTCTGCGATCACGATGCTCACGCCAGACTCCGCTGCAAGAAAGGCCCGCGCCGTGTCCGCTCGCTTGGCCACCAGGTCGGCCCGATCGCCTTCTCCGATTGAGCCGCCAATGACCGCGAGGTTGATCGCCGCCAGAATGAGCACGACCGCCGCAATGGCAATGGCCTTGCGTCGTGCGCAAAACATCTGGCGTCCGGTCTTGATGAGCCTGTGCCTGATCATCATGGCGCCCCCAATGAAGCGCGCAGATACACGACTGTGCGTGTGTCGGCGTCGTTACTCTGCAGGTGGATCCAGATGGTGCGCGTCATGTCCAACGTGTCGCCTCCCAGGAAATTCAGCGCGGTGTTGCCATCTTCACCCACGTAGGTCAACTCGAACGCCGAGATGTCGCGCGCCAATACCCCCGATGTGCCGCCGGCGGGTGTCATTAGTAGATCTGTGCCGCTCAACTCGAACGTCGTTCCATCCTCGAACACGCAGCGATCGGATTCGCCCGTCACAAGTCCGGGCGTGCCGGTCGAACCAACCAGCGGCGCCGCTTCACGCAATGCCCGCACCAATCGCTCGAGTGCAAAGCTATGCCTCTCTTGTGCTTCACGCTGGGCGCTGGCATCGGCATACATCGCACTCGCGCGGCTCACGATCGACCCGACCACACTCGAGATCGTCGAAATGATCACGATCACCGCGATCAACTCAATGATGGTGTACGCTCGTCGAATTGGCATGCGTGAGCCGCTCATGGCTTTCGATTCGCCGCCATGAAGCTCAGTGGCAGGTTTTGGGCTTGTCCCATTGTGTTTGTCCAACTCACTGAGATCGTGACCACTCGGTAGATATCCTCGTCGGTGTCACCGCTTGTCACGCCAGTGGCGTCGACGAGGGCGCCCGCCGTCACGTCCCAGGTGAACCCGGCCGCTTCTGCATCGCTCACGACACTCGCTAGCCGGGTGCGCAGAGCGTCCGGTGCGTCGTTCAGGTACGCGCTGGCGTCGGCAAGTGCATCAAACCCGAGCGCAGCGTCTGTTGAGTCCAGGTCAGCCATGACCTGCTCGGTGACCGCGCTCGCCAGCCAAAACGCCTTGGCAGTCTGGGCATTGCCCACGCGCGCGACCGCCGCGTCGCGCATCATCGACAGGCCGATCGGCACTGCGAGCGCGAGCACGATCATCGCCACGACTGCTTCGATCAGCGTGAAACCGTGGCGACCCCTGTTCGTTGAACGCAGGCTCATGGCAGTCCTCGTTCGATCAGGCCTGTGGTCTTGTGAATCGTTAGCGTGTCGCCGCCGGAAAACGTAATCACCGCATCGCGCGTCAGTGCTACGGGATTTGTTCCATCCGCATCGCGGGTGTGTGGGGCCGCCTCATAGTCGAACCAGATGGTGTCGGGTGCGCCCGCGTCTGCGAGATCCACCGTTGTGATCGAGGTGCCGGAAAAGACGGTGCCAACAGGCAACTCCGGATACTTGGCTCCGATGCTCGGCAGCACAGTTGTGGGCGCCGCGCCGCTCGAGACGATTTCAACCAGCGTCATCGTCTGGGTCGTCGCGTCAAAGCGCACGCCTGTGGGCAGCGTCGTGCTGAGCGCGGTTGC
>JAGQOH010000084.1 GCA_020427635.1 Phycisphaerales bacterium | reverse complement strand
CATATCGAGCACCACATCGGGGCTCGCGCCGGCGAGGAGGGTCGTTGTCGCGTCAGGGACTTCCATTGCGACGATGCCAACGCCAGTGAGCGCGGTGCCGGTGGCCATGCCATCCGGGTTACCCCAGAGTGCGACGGGCGCGCCGGGGGAGCCGGCGTTGACGAGCACACCGTCCCAGTGCATTGCGCCGCCTGCAACGAAGTCGAGGCCCGCGTCAGGCAGCACGCTGCCATCGCCACCCAAGACTTCGAAGGCGTCGCGCAATTGCAGGGTGATGGTCTGCGCGGAGACCGTCATATCGCTTGCGGACGAGAGGTCGCCCAGGAAGGCGTCACGCGAGGCGTCGATCAGCAGGTTGCCATCGGCAGCGGTGAGTTTCTCGTTCTGGCACATGACAAAGTCACGGACGTGGAACTCGACGTCGTCGCCGCGCCCGATGATGGTGGCGCGATCGGGAATGGGTCGCATGCCATCGGCGCCGGTCGTACACATGGTGAGGTCGCGGAGGCGATCCGTCGCCCCAACGGGTCCTGCAAAGACAATCAAACCCGACTCGGTCGTGAGCAGATCCAGGTCAAACGTGCCATCCACCGGTCCACCAAAGGACAGATCCCCACCGTGACTGCTCGTGAGCGCGTTGTTGCGTCCGAGCCGCACCGCGCCGTTGTAGGTTTGATCACCTGACGTGTTGACCGCGCCGCCATCGAGATGCAATGTCCCGGTGGCGGAGTTGAAGGTCAGCGACTCGAGCTCACTTGCCACGCCCACGCCATCCTCGAAGGTCGCGGCGAGGTCCGCGTTGATCGTGAGGCTCTGTGCGCCCGGCGTGGTCGCGTTGAGTTCGTCGGCGAAGGTGATTTCTGCGCCTGTGAGTTCGACATCTGCCGAGAGCAGGGTCGAGCCATTGAACTGCTGGAAGCCACTCGTGACGATGTCGGCGCCGAGGGTGCCGAGGCCATCGATGGTGAGCGTCTTGAGATCAAGATCGTCGTTGACGAATGTGCGTGCCGAATCGCCCGGCGTGCCGGCGCTTGCGCTACGGAGCGTGAGGTAGGTCTGCTCGAAGGCGGCGCCATTGGTGACCTGCACGTTGCCTTCGAAGGATTCGCCGAGGTAGTTGATGCAATTGGGATCGCCATCACCAAACTGTCCGGGCAGGGGCAGGAGGCCATTGACGATGTCGACATCGTGGCGGATCGCGAACGAGGTCGGGTTGCCTGTGCCGCCCGGGCCGGTGAAAGTCGGCACATTGAGCTGCGCGTTGACGTAGGAGCTGTCGCCCTGAATGCCGGGCAAGCCGGCCATGAGCGTGATGTCATCGGATGCGATTGTGAGGCCAGTGCTTTGGAAGGTGACGTTGCCCGAGCCATCGAGGCCCGAGTGCATGAGGATGTGGTCGGGGGCGGAGACGCTGCCATCGACCTTCACGTCGGCGAATGACTTGAACTCGCCAAACGCGCCCAGCACGATGTTGTCGCGGATTTCGAGCGTCTTCTTGGAGGTGGCGTCGATGCTGTAGTACTGGACGGTGTTGTCGACGCCGAATTGCTCTTCGAAGACGATGCCGCCCTGCGTGACGTTGAGGTCGAGGCGTGTGCGCTCCGGGTTGAGGATCGACCAGTTGGCGCCGACGCGCATGCCGTCGCGCTGCGTGATGCTGACGGTCTTGAGATCGGGAACGCTTGCGGTGCCAAAGTCGACGTTGCCGTTGGTCGCGGTGAGGATGATGTCCCCCACTGCTGACATGAGGGCGGTGCCGTTCATCGTGTGATCGATGATGCTGCGGAAGGCGGTGAAGACCAGGTCGTCCGCGGTGATGCTCAGATCGCCCAGCCCTGGCATGCCCAGGAAGATGTCGCGTCCTGCGGTGAGGTGCAGCCCGCCATTGGTCTTGTTGATGTCCTTGAGCACGCGGATGTCGAAGGTGGCTTCGAGCAGCACGGTGCCCGGTGTGGCTTCGATCGTGGCGACGGAGATCTCGTTGACGCCATCGACATCGCCAATGAACCAGAAGTCGGGATCGAGCAGGATGGTGCCAACGCGTTCGCCTTCGACTGCGCCGGCGTCCATGGCGCCGAGGGGCGTGACGGAGCGCTTGCCCGACAAGTCGAGGAAGCCGCCCTGACCACCTTCATCGCCACCTGAGACGTCGAGCTTCGCGCCCTCTGCGAGCACGGCATTGCCGCCCGCGCGGATCAAGACGGTGCCGCCGTTGGCATCGCCCACGCCGCCCGAGGCGCTGACGCGCCCGCCATCCAGATTGATGTCATCGGCGGCGGCGAGGCTGACCCAACCGGCTTGGCCATCGTGCGCTTCGGCGGCGATGATGCCCGTGTTGCGAATCGAACCTGCGTTGATGTCGATGCGACCGGCGTGGCCCGTGCCTGCGCCTGCGTCGATCATGCCGGCATTGTCGACGGCGCCTGCGGTGTGCAGTTCGACGCGACCTTCAGCGGCGCTGATCGAGCCTGTGTTGCGGACTGCGACGGAGAGTGCATCGCCCGCACCCAGGGAAATGAAGCCGCCCGGTGCGGTGATGACGCCCGTGTTTTCAATCGTCCCCGGTCCGCCTGCGGCGTTGCCCGCGCCAGTGATTCGTGCGGAGACCTGGCGTCCGCGTTCGCGCAGATAGACGTCATCGCCAACCTGCATGCTGACGACGCCTTGATCGGTGACGATGACGCCATGATTTGCGACGCTTTGTCCGATGAGGTGTACGGCATCGGCGGTGATCATGCCCTCATTGACGATGGCGCCGCGGACGTCGGTGAAGTGGTTGCGACCCTTCATGAAGTCGCGATCGGTGATCGTTGCGGCGCCGGCATAGACCTGGGCGGCATTGACGACAGCGCCGTCACCAAAGTAGACGCCCGCGGGATTGACGATGTAGACGCGCCCGTTGGCGAGGATCGTGCCTTCGATGTTCGTTGGCGCCGCGCCAGTGATGCGATTCAGCACGCGCGATTTTGCGTTGGGCTGAATGAACTGAACTGTCTCATTGAGCCCAATGTCGAAGGACTCGTGGTCGAGAATGGTTTTCTTGCCCGTGCGGATGATTGTTGTGGCGCCATCGCGTTGGACGTTTGCCCAGCCGCGCGAGACGCGTGTGCCCTTGGGGCCTGCGTAGGCATCTGGTGCAAAGATGGAGGTGGAGAATGCGGTTCCGGCAAGGCAAGCAAGAACGGCGGGAACATAGCTCCGCCTGGACGCGCGCAAGATCGTCGTCGACATGAGATCAGCTCTTTCGATGATGTGGCCTAACGTCTTGTCACGTCGCACTTTAGCGCAATTCAGCCCGGGGTCAATACCGGACCATTGCCCTAAAACACGACCGTAATGACAACGTGCACCTCGTTGTGCCCCACGTCAACAACGGAGTCGCCAGAAGCATCGTCGATGCCATCCAAAGCGAACCCCCAGTCGACACGAACGTTCAGGTTTCTCGAAACTGCCAGCTCAGCGCCGATGCCGACGCCCACGAGCGTCTCGTCGGACTCGAAGGCGGACTGCGCACGGACGATGTCCGTTTTGGCAACGTCCGCGAATCCCTTGAGGACGAAATCCCAGTCAACCGGCCCATAACGGTACTGGGGCGCATAACGGAAGGGTTGGCCAAAGAGCTTGCCTGGCTGCTCCTCCGGCGCGAAGGAGCGCGGGAGGTGGAAGCGGTATTCAGCGCTTCCGATGAAGGCGGAGTCGCCAGCGGCCACTGCTTCGGGGTAGCCACGGACTGTATAGAGGCCGCCTGCGGTTTCCTGGAAGTTCGGGATGAGGCGGTCATTGAACGAAATTTGGGCTCTGGCGGAGAGCGCGATTTCGTGGGCGAGGGCGGCGTTGTCGGAAATATCCGGACGCAGCAATTGCTCCAGGTAGAAGGAGTGATTGATGCCCATGGTCAGGTATGAGAAGGTCTCGGAGGCATCGAAGCGTCCGAGTGTGTTGACATTGCTGTCGCGAACGCCCTGCATTGAACCTTCATAGGTGAGCCAGGCGTTTGTTCGGCTGGCGTCGCGTTCGCGCTCGTAGCGGGCGCCGATGTAGCCCAGGATGATGGTGTCTTGGGCGTCGCTGAGACCTGGGTTTTGGACATCGATGCGCTCGAGGCGCACACCGCCGACCAGGTCGAGAAAAGCTTCGCGCCACTGTTGGACGGTCCAGATGAGTTCGCCGCCAAGGCCCCAGCCCTCACCGTTGAACTTGGCGTCGAGTTGACCCACATCGGAGGCGCTGTACTCGTACCACATGCCGAAGACACGGGCCTTCAAGAAGTCCCAGTGCAGCGGCCATTGGTAGGAGGAGATGATCGCGTTCGAATCCGAGAAGCCGGCGGTGACGTATTCGATGCTGAAGATGTCGTCGTCGTTGGTCAACTGGTTGTGGATGAAGCCGAAGCGTTCGCGCCACTCGCTGGTTGATTCGGTGCCGGTGTTGGACACCTGGCCAAAGATGAGCCACGGGCGATTCTCAGTGACCAGGTAGTCGAGCGTGACTGCGCCGGGCTCGGCACCGCTTGCGGCGACTGCGACGTCGACACGGCGACCGGGATGGCGATTCAGTCGGAAGACATAGTCGTCGATGGCATCGCCGCGCAGCAGGTCGGTGGTTTGCTCGGTCACGCCCGTGCCTGGCTCGATGGGCGAACGGGTGCGAATGCGATCGTGGACGGGGTTGTTGACGGTTTGGTCTTCGGGGAGGCGGTTGCCAAGGCCAACGGTGCGCACTTGCGTGACCTGGCCCGTGGTGATGCGCATGACGAGGGAGTGGTCGCCCGGACCTCGCCCGTCAACGACGCGCCCGCCTTCGACGCGGAACTGACCGGGGTCGGGTTCGGCGTAGACGCCAATCAGGCCGAGGTCCTGCAAGCGCTGGACGACTGCAGCAGAGATTGCGGGGAGCGCGGAGTCATAGAAAACCGGGTTTGCAAGTTCGCCCAGGCTGTCCATGCGCACGAGTTCTGTCGGGCCTTCGGGGCGCGGGGCGACGTAGCCCTGTGCCGTTGGCGTCAAGCGGACCGTTCCCGCGAGCACGGCATCCATGGAAGGATGTGCGGCGTTGGTGCGCTCATATTGGATTGCGATGGAGGTGATCTGGCGGGGCTCGCCATCCTCGGGCGCGGGCTCCGGCAGAACGGGCGCCATTGGGGCGGCCTGGGTTGCGTTGGAGAAGACCTCGGTTTGGCCAGTTGCGGCACCTGCGATCAACGCGAGCGTTGATGCAAGTACGGCTGCGGAACGGACTTCGCCTCTGTGCAGTGTCGACACCATGCCACGGCCCCTCCTTGGCGCGAGCGGATGCCCGATAACCGGGCGGTCTCGCAGAGTGTAACGGGACCCCACCGCTCTCGGGTGCGGGCGGCCCCTGTCCTTCATATTCGGTCGAACGGGGCGGCCTGCTTGGGCAGCAGCCCGAGAACATTGGAGTTCGACGGGATCGGCGTTCAGCGGGGTCAATGCGCGACCGATACCTGTGGCAGTTGGAATCTGAACCCGGTCTGAGGAGGCCATTCATGCCGCACGCACGAACCACCTGCCGCACCATCACGGGCGCTCTTGCGCTTTCTCTCGGGCTGACCATGGTCGGCTGTGCGGGGACGCCGGCGAAGAGCCGCATCACGTTTGTCAGCGACCAGCCAGCCACGACGACGGTTGCTTCGGCGCATCCATTGGGCTCTGGCTGGGCCAGTGCTGCGAGCACGAGCGCGCCTGCGACGTTCTTGGCGCTGGGCGCCGGTGATCGCCTGGGCCGGCAGGTGCGCCAGAACGACTATGTAATCGCGATGGGCAAGATGCCGCAGGGCGCAACGCGCGTTGCGGATGTGCCGGTCACGGACGACTGATCGGTCGTGAGACAAGCAGTTGCAATGAAAAAGCGCCGCGCCGGAGTAGGTCCGACGCGGCGCTTGTCATTTGCAGTGAACCGTGCGGTTCAGTCGATCAGGGGCAGACCATCCCGAAGTTGAACAGCACGCCGTTCAGATCAGTGAGGTCGACGGTGCCGCTGCCATCGCCGTCACCGGGGATGCCCGGCGCGCCGACGTTGCCAAAGTTGAACAGCACGAGGTTGACGTCGCCCAGGTCGACGGTGC
>JAGQOH010000083.1 GCA_020427635.1 Phycisphaerales bacterium | reverse complement strand
CTGCACGACCCGGCGGGTCGCCTCACCCGACCCAGATTCGCGCGCGCGGGCGGACGCGGAGGGGGCATTCCCTGGTGTTCGCGGACCCCTTGGGGCGATGTAAGTACCCGTGGACGCCGGAGAAAGGTTCCCGAAGCGATGCGAAGTGCGTAGGATGGAACCCTCGGGTCGGGGTCTGCGGAGGGTCTTGGACCGGGCGGAGGTGCGTCGATGCTGGAAGTCTCGATCGTCGACAAGAGCGGCAACGTGCTGCAGCGCGTCGAACTGACGGGCGCACGCCCCATCAAGATCGGGCGCGGGCTCGACTGCGACGTCCGCATTACTGCGGCCACGGTGTCGCGCCAGCACGCCGAGCTGCGCCCCGCCAAGGGTGACGGCGGATGGGTGCTGCGCGATCTGAACTCAACCCACGGCGTCTTCGTCGATGGCAAGCGCGTCAGCGCCCTCGAGTGCGAGGAGGGCGTCGAGGTGAATATCGGCCCGGCGACCCTGCGCTTCGATGACCTAGCAGAGCGCATCGGGCAGGAAATCAACGACGAGATTGCCGACGAGTTTGGCAGCGTTGATGAGGATGGCGATGCTGAGACGCTGAACGTGCAGATCGTGTCGAGCGTGCCACTCAAGCCGCAAAAGGTGAAGAAGACCAAAGAGCCCAAGGCGCCCAAGGCCGAGGCGGATGATAAGTCCGCCAAGGGCGGCAAACTCAAGCTGCGCTTGCGGAAGTCAAAGGCGACAAGCGAGTCCTGAGGATGAGCGACAGCGAATACGACTGGCAGATCCTTGAGAAGCTCAAGTCTATCGACGAGAACCTTGGGCGCTTTGAGAAGAGCCGGGAGCGCGGGTCACTTGGCACGTTCCTGTTTCGAGCATTTGTCTTCATTGCACTGGTCATCATCATTGTCCAGTTGACAACTTTGTGAACTACTGAATCCTGATCGTCTTGTTGAGGCGTGCGCTGCCGTTGGTCTCGCGCAGGCCCACGCGCACACTCTGGCCGATCAAGCGCTGGGCGTCGTCGAACAGAAACACTTTCGCGGTTGAATCACCGGGCGGGAGGGCGCTGATCGGCGCGGACTGTCCGCGGAAGCCCGGCGCCTGGATGAAGGCTTCGATGGACAGGGGTGCTGTGCCAACGTTCGTCACCGCCGCCGTAACGACGAGGCGCGATTGTTTGCCATCGCGCCCGCGTGCAAAGCGATAGGACGCCGACAGTTCGACGCCCTTGAGCCCGAGCTCGAGCGCGACGGGCACGACCATCGTCGGATAGCGCCGATCGCCCGTGAGGTCGATCTCCGCAAGGACATCGCGCACGCCCGCCTCTTCACCCACGCCGAGTGCGATCGACGTGGTCACCGTTGCGTCTTCGCCCGCGGGAATCGAAAACGCCAGCACGCGCGGCTGGAAGCTCCAGCCATTGGGCTCGGCAAACCGAATTCGCCCCGAGAGCGAGCGCTGGAAGGGATTGTGCAGGTGGACCTTCAACTCGTGGCGTCGGGACTCCGCCTCGATGAATTGCGGCTCAATGGTCAACGCGGCACGGAAGCGCACCAAGTCGGTGTTGACACCTTCGATGATCTGCGGCATTGCCCCGAAAGTGATTTCGTGCTCGCGCTCGACGGGCGGCAGGCGATGCGTTGAGCCGATCGCGTCGCGCACCGTGATCACCTGATCGCCCAAGTATGCGTTCAGCTTGTAGGGCTCGGGCGTATCGCTCCAGCCAATGATCGCGCCGGACTCCGAACCCTCTGCGATGAGCAGCGTGACCCCTTGCGGCGCAGGCAATCGTCCAGCTGGACGCAATGGCCCAAGCACAGATGACAGCGTGCGCAGCACCAGCCCTTCGGCTCGCGGGGCAATCACGGGCGTGCCGTCTTCGAGCACACTGCGTGACCACGGCGCACGCACCGCGACAGTCGCGGCGCCCGCGTGCCATGCGCTGCAGGCCTTGCGCGCAAGGTCGAGCAGCATCGCCCGCCGACCGTAGAGGTCGTCATCGGGCAGCTCGATTGCAGTAATCACTTCGACCCCAAGTTCGCGCCAGAGCTTGATGTATTCGGGCAACGCTTCTGCGCTGGTCTCGGGCGGCACGCTGAGCGTGAGGGCATCGGGCAACTCGGCAACGGGATCGCTTGGCGGGTGCAACACCGCGCTCCAGGGCAACGTTACCACAGGCCGGGGTACTAGCGTGCTCAACTGGGTGCGCATCTTGGTCGCTGCTTCAAGCGAACGTGTTTCCCAGAACCCTGCGTCAGGTTCGGTAGGCCCGAGTTGCCAGCGTGTCACGCGCTCGCCAAAGCGCGTGAGCGTCGACTCCAAAGATCCGATCCAGTCCGTTTCGTCCTGCACGATGAACTCGCCCGGTCGCTCGGCGTCCACGCGGGCCGCCTGCGCCAAGGCAAATGGCACGCGCCCCAGCACAAAGGACACATGCTGCCCACGTTCGAGCAGCTCTTCCATGGCCTGTTCGAACGCATCAAGGCGGGTGGACGTCGCATCGTCCTGAATGTCACCCCACGCCGCCACCTGTACCGCTCCGACACCAAGTTTGCGCGCCATGTCGGGAAGCGCGGACAGCTCATCCGCCTCCAAGTGCTCAGCAATCATGCCGAAGTGATCGTCATCGAGTTGCTTGCGCACTGGCATGGGCTCGACGAAGAGGAGATCCGTCACTGCAACGCCCACATCCCCGCGAGGCCCGTGTGCGCGCACGACCGCGCGATACCACCCGAACTGTTCGATGTGCGGCGTCCAAACGATCGCTTCGCCCGCAGTGTTGGCATTGAAGTGCGCCCGATCCACGGGCGCACCGTCCATGTCCCACACCGCGGCCTCCACCTCCAGGGGCTCGCCCGTCAGGTCGCGCACATCCATCGACAGCACGGGCTCTTCGGGGAACTCGATGATGTTGCTCGTGTTTTGCGTCGTCACGCGCAAGCGCGGCGCCTGAAACACTGCGATGCTGTCGAAGTAGGCGGCGCCGGAGAAGTCCTGGCTCTCCACCTCATGATCCGGGGCCTGTCCTGTGCGCAATTGATCGGGTTGCAACAACTCCAACTCGATCTGCAGAAACTCGGCATCTGGATGACCCGGAAGGTGCACTGCGATGGGCGTCCAGGCGCCTTCTGAGATCACTGGGACGCTGGCGCGTTCTGCGCCTTCGATGTTCTCATAGCCTGCGGGTCCGGGGCGAAGGGGATCTTCAAGGGCCGCGCGCGATAGCCGGACAACCAGCCGAGCACGAGCAGATTGCAGGCCCTCGGTGCGCACCTGGGCCGTGATGAGATAGTCGCTGCCAGGCATCGCGGGCAGCACACCGCGCGCGAGGGCGATGCCGGTCGATCCGCCCCGCGTCGGCAGCTTGAAGCTCCAGGCCCCATCCGCAGCGAACTCGTCGCTCAACAGCGCCCGGTTGTAATGCGGGAACCCTGGCTTGGGCGGATCGCGTGGGGCCGGGTTCGTGCGAAACCAGTGTGGCGGCAGATCCTCGAGGTAGAACGCTCGATCTTCGAAGTCCCACTGCTCGACCAGGCGCTTCGCAGCGGTTGGCCGATCCCACTGTGCCATCGCACCGCGCGAGCACAGCAAAACGGTAAACACCGCAAAGGCCAACATGACAAGAGTTCTGGTGCAAGCGCGCAGCATGGGCGTCGCACCATGTATCGGCCTGTCAGAAGCGCTTGCCCCAGTTCATTCCCGAGGCTGCCAGGGGCGCAGCAGCGCAAGACACGCTGTGTGCCCATGCACAAATGACCGATCGCCCACCGGTCCGATCTCGCCTGCGGCAAAGAACCCCGCCAGCGGCGGCGCAGGGACCTCAACGCCCTCCGCGACGGACAGTGCATCGCGCACACACTGCGCATCGTGATCTGGCTTGCCAAAGAGCATGCGCCCGCGCCCATTGCAGGTGAAGAGCAGCCCCCCCGCCGCCGGCGGGCGCAGTCGCTGCGCATCAAGCAGCAACGCCAGGTCCTCTGTTGCGGTCTGGGCGTCGCGCAGATGGAATTGCACCGTCTGGCCGACACGGGCGGCATCGGCGATCGCGATCGCCCCGCTCTTGGGGTCATAGCCCATCAGCCCACGGATCAGGAAGTCGCCTCGTCCGAACCGCGACTTGTACTCATTGATCACGCGCCCAATGTGCAGGCCACCATTGAGCAGCATGCGATCCGCCTCGGGCAATCCATCGACCAGCTCGCGGACCACTTCCAAAGGCGGACGACCGGCAAGCTCAATAATGATGTTCCGCTTGGCCTTCGTGACCACGAGCGGCGTGCCGATCGGGCGGCAGCCTTGGCTCACGAGCGTGTCAACCGTGACCTTGCCACTTAGCGCGACGCCAACGCCTCCCTTGCGCGTCAACGTCTCGTTGAGCACGAGCGCGTTCTGGCCCGGCACGCGGCCCACAGAGGCCATCCCACCAAGCACCGGAGACGCTCGCAGCCCATCAACCACGCTCGGCAGTGCCGACAATGCTTCGAGCGCCGACGCCACCGGCACACTAAATGGATCCGCAAAGAACAGCATCGCGCGCAGATCGGCGCCGATGTCAAGGTCGTCGGCAAACTGCCGAAGCGCATCGGGCTCGGTCGACGTCGGGATGTCCGATGCGGTGAACGTGCGCAGCTTCACGCCCGGCAATGCCGCGCACCACAGGGAAACCGCGGCGTGCTGTTCAACTTCCTGGTCATCGCCAATCACGCCTGCAGCGGTCACGCCAATCAACACGTTGGCGCCAAGCGCTTCGCCAACAAGATGCGTGATCGTTTGCATGTGCTGAGCGTGAGCACCTGACACGAAGATCAGCGCGAGGTCGATCCATCCGCTCGCATCGCCACGCAGGATTTCTTCGCAGACTGCCTCGGCGGCCATCGCCGGTTCGACATGCATCGAGAGCGCGGTGCGCACTTGGAGGCCGGTGGACGCAAGCGGTTCCATGCTGTCAGTGTACGCAACCCAGGACGGCGAGCGTCATCCAAATGTGCGTCCGGACTGCGGATCCATCATTTTCCATTGGAGCATTCGGCACAAGCGCTCGAGCACAGGCCACGCTGCCGACTCGTCGTTCAGTGTCACGAGCAACTGGTTGACCGCATCGTCCTCGCCCACCATGGGCAACTGCACAATGATGCCGGGCCCGTGCAGCACCGCCCCCGCAGTCCCCGCAGAGCCATCAGGCGCGGTATTGAAGGGACGCAACTGGTCGATAATCTCGCGGCGGGTGCCCAGCATCGCCATGCGCAGCATGGGCGGCCCAGCTGAGGCGGCAGGATCGCCCTCACGGTCGGCGTCCGCGAGCTTGATGAGCAGGATTGATCGAGCGCCAGCCAACAAGGGCTCCTGAAAGGGGACAGAACGCGGAGTATCGCCGCGGCGGGACCTGCGATCAACGTCGCTTGGAATGGGCATGGTCATGGGCATCGCGTGCCGAGCGCTCCACGATGCGGTCCAGTTCGTCAGGCGTCATCCAAGGGAGGGCCGCAATCTTGTCACGCAACCGCGGGGGGAAAGGTTCCCCAAAGCGCTCATGGCGCGGGCGACTCTTCCAATATCGGTGCATCCAAAGGTATTGCTCCGGTGCGTCGCGCACCATCTGCTCAATCGCCCGGCGGTAGCGCGCCGTGATGTAGAACAACGGGTCAGGTTGTTGAGACCACTCCTCAGGCGTGATGATCTCCGTAATGTCAACGCGATAACGAAAGAGCGGCGCATCGGCGCGCAAGAGCTCGTCGAGCGCATCATCCGAGGTCTCGGGATCGAAGGAGCCCGTGAGCCGACGAGCACGCCCGCAGATCACGGGCGCGTTGTAGTGCATCGCCATGACGCCAACGCTCTTGTACGCCGAGGCCAAGCGGTCGAAGAACGGCACGAACATGCCACGATCACCCGCGTTTTGATCGGCAATGAATCCGACAGCGCCACCTTCGCCCATGATGCGGGGCATGGCGCTCATGCCGCCAAACTTGTCGACGAGTGTCATGCCCGTTGCGGATCGCGTGCGCAACACCCACCGATCAAGCGCCTTGACATCAAGCGGACGATAGAGCGCATACATCGGAAAGCCGAGTGTTGCGAGCACTGTGCCAAGGAGTTCCCAGTTGCCGCAGTGCCCCGTCACGAGCACCGCGGGACGCCCGGTGAGCAGGCGCTGCAGCCCATCGCGCAGGTCACCCAGTTCGACATGTGCTGCATATGCGTCGACGGCAAGCATGCGCGGCGCGACGGCAAGCTCGACTGCCAGCGTGAACAAGTGCCGATAGGCCTCTAC
>JAGQOH010000082.1 GCA_020427635.1 Phycisphaerales bacterium | reverse complement strand
GAGTCGATCATCAGCGTCGAGAAACGCAAGGCCTTCGATGCATCCTTTGACGATGGCGTCCGGGGCATGGTCCCCGCCCATCGTGTCAATTGCGATCCGCATGTGCCGACCGCCTCCCCCCACGAAGGCTTCGTTGTTCAGCCGGTTTCAGTGCCAATCTTGAGCTTGGGCACGCGCACCGTGAGGCCCGGACGGACATAGCCCGATGATGCGGCGGCACGATGGTGCTGCTTTGGTGTGCCCGTGATGGGACATGTGGTCGGCACTTGGGCCTCGAGGGCCTCGTGACTGCGCCCGCGGCGGGTCCTGCCGTAGCTCTTGCGATGGGTCGGTTGCATGCAAACCACTCCTGAAGACAACGTCGCGCGGGCCATGCGGGCCCGTGACGGGGGGCAGGAGACTATCAGGCGGGCGGTTCGCGGTCAACATCCAGACCGGGCGCACCTTCGGATTCGGGCTCGACAGGGCGGGCCCGGCGCATGGCCCAATCGGCCCAGGTCGGGCACAGGGTGATCCCTGCGGCGATCGCGCGCATCGGAAGGCTGGTCCAGACCTCTGGGCGTGGGCGTTGGAGGCAGCGGACGATGGCCTTGGCGACGCGCTCGGGTGGTTGGATGAACCGGCGCGTCTGTTGGATCACCGGATCGGGACGGCCGCCAATGGCTTGCGAGACTTCGAAGAACTCGGTCGCGGTGCCCACCGGATGGACGGAGGAGACGTGGACGCCCAAGGGGCGCAACTCGTGGCGCATCGAGGTGGCGAGTTGGGCCTGGGCGGCCTTGGTTGCGCAGTAGTGCCCGTAGTTCGGGATGGCGAAGCGAGCAAGACAGCTGGAGCAGATGAGGATGTGCCCTGATCGCGCGTGCAACAGGTGTGGAAGCGCAGCGCGGATCGCGTTGGTGGTGCCCCAGAGGTTGGTCTCAAAGATGCCGCGCCATTCGTCGTCGGTGGACTTGTGGAATGGCTGGATGAATCCATATCCCGCGTTTGCGAAGACACTGAAGATCGATCCGAATTGTGCGATGCAGGCGTCGACCATTGCGCGGCAGGCGTCGGGGTCGGTGACATCGCATGCGATGGGCAGGGCTTGGCCGCCCGAAGCGCGGATCTGATCCGCGAGGGCTTCAAGGCGATCGGTGCGTCGTGCAGCGAGGACGACGGGCATGCCAGCGCGCGCACAGGCGATGGCGGTGGCGGCACCGATGCCGCTCGAGGCGCCGGTGATGCAGATGGGCTTGCCTTGGAGGCTTGTCTTGGGCACGCCTGATTATGCCGGGGCAATTAGGCGGGGGCGAGCTTGGTGACGGGGACCCCGAGTGCCTTGGCGAGCTTCTTGAGCGTGGCGAACTGGGGGCAACGGCGCTTGTGCTCGATGGAGCGGATGGTATTGACATGCACACCTGCGGCATCGGCAAGCTTCTTCTGCGTGTCGAGGCCGTGCTTTGAGCGGAGCGTTGCCAGGTTGTCCATGAAGATGCGATCGCGTTCATCGAGCGCGGCAAAGGCTTTGGCGCCAGCTTCGCTTGAGCGCAGCTCGGCTTCGATGGCGTCGAGCGTGCGCGCCTTGGCGGGATCGGGGGCGTGGAAGACCTCGGCCATTGCCTGGATCAGGAATTCCTGGACTTCGGTATCGCCCGCCTTGGACGCCTTGACGTAGTCCTTGCGGTATTGCTCGAGGTCTTGCCAACTGTGTGGATCTAGCTGGGCAATGGCGATCGCAGCGTGCATGGCGGTGGATTCGGTGTCCAGCGCATCGCGCAACTTGGCCACGCCAGCGGGCACGTTTTTCTCAGCGGTTGCCATCTTGCATACTCCCTCGAATGTCGCGAATGCGCCGCGCGACGCGACGATGCACGCTGCCTTGAATGAGCTTGAATCCACGCGTGATTGGCGTCGCGTCGACGACCCACAGGGTGCGCCCGGTTCGGTCCGCCCAGCAATAGGCCATCGCGGCGTGCATTGGTTCTGTGGCCTCAATCGCCATCGCGAAAAACGCCTCGCCTGCCACCTCGATCCGGACGATTTCGAGCGTCGCCCCGAGCGACGCCCGCTGTTCGAGGGTGAGTTCGACCTGGCATGCCATTTGGGCGAGCTGGTGCACAAACCAGGCGACCTCGTGGATGCGCTCGACTGCCGCCGCCCTGCACACCCGATCCAGCTCCGGATGCACCCTGACGTTCCAAGGGGGCGGGGGCGGAGGGAGATCGGGCACGCTGGGCGTCTTGGCCACTCATCGGCTCCATGATAGCATTCAAAGCAACAGAAAGCAACAGCAATACACAAATCTGTGGCTGGCGGTCCGAGAAGCTAGCTGATGGCGGCCAGGACGTCGTCGAGGGCCATGGCATTGGGCAGTTCGCGGGCCTGGACCCACTTCACCTTGCCGCGGTTCGCAGGGTCACCTGAGATGATGACGGTGCCGCGGGACGAGACATTCAGGTCTGGGAAGTAGAAGCCATAGGCCTTGCAGACCTGACGGTGCATATCAGCGAGAAGGGTCTGCTTGAGGCCCAACTGCTCACGCCAGGCCTTATTGGCAAAGAAGCTGTCGGTGGAGATGCCAACGACAGTGGCGCCGGCTTTTTCGAACTTCGCGAAATCATCTGTGACGCACTTCATTTCGGTGGAGCAGACGCCAGAAAAGGCCATGGGATAGAAGCAGAGGACGACGTCGCCCTCTTCGAGCGCGGCGCTGAGCGTCCATTCGTTCTTGTCTTGATCCTTGAGCGTGAAATCGGGGGCGATCTCGCCGGCGGCGATGGGGTTGGTCCGAGGCGTGAGTGTTGCGGTGGCAGTCATTGAGCGGCTCCTTTCGATCCAAGTTGGTTGTGACGCTATCCTATGGTAGTAGGCGTCTGTGTCACGCTCGCGTCGGATGGAGCCGAGGGGGAGAAGGATGACGATGTCCACAGCCGTGTCGCTGGAAGCTCGCTACAAAGCCGTGATGGAGCGCGTGGCCCTTGCCGCAGAGCGATCGGGGCGCACCGCCAGGGACATCCTGGTCGTCGCGGTGAGCAAGTATGCCGAGCTGGAGCAGATTCGCGAGTTGATCGAGCTTGGTCATCGCGACTTTGGCGAGAGCCGGGTGCAGCAGATGGAGCAACGGGCAGCGATCGTCGAGGAGATGATGGGGCGCAAGCGCGAGTTGCCCAGCATTGGCTTGGATGACGAGTCGCCGTTGTTTCCGAACGACACGCCTCTGAAGCCCGGCGAGATGCCAAGCGTGCGCTGGCACATGATCGGGAGCTTGCAGCGCAACAAGACGCGCAAGTGCATCGAGACCGCAAGACTCATTCACTCGATTGATTCGCTTCGCTTGATCGAAGAGGTGCAGTCTGTCGCGTTCAAGCTCGATCGCGTGGTGGAAGTGCTTGTGCAAGTGAACTGCACGGGCGAGTTGCAAAAGGGCGGCTGCGCCGTCCCGGCGGCGCTGCACATGTGCGAGCAGATCGATTCCCTTGTGCATCTGCGCGTGCGCGGGCTCATGACGATGGGGCCAACGAGCATGGACCCGGACGAGACGCGCGAGGCGTTCAATCGGTGCCGCGAGGTGTTCGGTGACATCCGTCCGCACAACTTGGCGGACGGTCGGTTCAACATCCTGTCGATGGGCATGAGCGAGGATTTTGAGTTGGCGATCGAGTGCGGCGCCAACATGGTGCGCATTGGTTCGGCGATCTTTGGCGAGCCTGCGCTCCCCGCAGATGACGACGCTGACAACGACTAGCCAGCCTCTATGGACCCGACCCTATTCACTCCGACCGCGGCGGTCGCGCTCGTCACGCTGACGATCCTTGAGATCGTGCTCGGCATCGACAACGTGATCTTCATTGCGATCCTGGCTGGCAAGCTGCCGGAGTCGCAGCAGAGGCGGGCGCGCACGATCGGACTGCTTCTCGCCATGGTGCAGCGGATTCTGCTGCTTTTGGTGATCACATGGCTGCTGCGGCTGGAGCGGATCGTGCTGTTCCATGTGCCATGGGGTGAGTCGCACGGACCGGCGCACGAGATCGAGCAGGCAGCCACCAATGGCACACCGGTGTCGATCAAGGATTTGATCATTGCGCTTGGTGGCTTGTTTCTGATCTTCAAGGCGACACGCGAGATTCACGACAAGCTAGAAGGGCCGGAGCCTGCCCAGACCACCGCGCGCCGCGCGGCAGCCACGTTCGGCGCCGTGCTGGTGCAAATCATGTTGCTCGACATCGTGTTTTCGATCGATTCGGTGCTCACGGCGGTCGGCCTGACTAAGCACATTGAGATCATGATCGCGGCAGTGGTGATCTCCGTGATCATCATGATCGCGTTCTCCGGCGCGGTGGCGCGCTTCGTCGAAAAGCATCCAACGATGAAGATGCTGGCGCTTGCGATCCTCCTGACGATCGGCGTGCTGCTGCTCGCTGAGGGCTTCGGCATCGAGGTGCCCCGTGGCTACCTGTACTTCGCCATGGCTTTCGCATTTGGAGTCGAGATGCTGAACATCAAGGTGCGGGGGCATCACCGCAAGGGCGCAAAGAACATTGAGATGGAGTGAGGCCCTTGGCCGCACTTGGCGTCTACCGCTTCTTCAGCACCGCCGAGTTGAACTCCCGCCCTTCGCGGACGTACTTGCGCTCGAAGTTGGTGCCGACAACTTCGCCTTCGCTGGCGGAATCAGGTGAGGTGAAGGGCAGGCGCTCAAAGCGGGCATCCTCCCCCACTGTCCAGCGCGCAAAGTGCTCTTCCATCCACGCCCAATAGTCCGGATGATCGGTGACGATGCGCAGCTCACCGCGCGGCACGAGGATGCGATGGGCCTGCTCAAGAAACGCATCGTTCAGTGATCGGCGCTTGTGGTGCTTCGCCTTGGGCCAGGGGTCAGGGAAATAGAGGTGCAGCACGGTGACGACTTCGTCGGGCACGCGCCGAATGAACTCCGTCGCGTCGTGATAGAGCAGCTTGACGTTCGGAATTGCGTTGCGGCGGATGCGATCGGCGGCGTAGCGGAAGAATTCGCCGGCGTATTCGATGCCCAGGAAGTTGGTCTCGGGTTGAAGCTGAGCTTGTTGCACGAGGAAGGTGCCCTTGCCCGAGCCGACTTCGAGTTCGAAGGGGCGTTCGGGGTGCTCGAACCACGCACGCGGGTCGATCCATTGGGCGTGCGCAGGCGCGCCGGGGCCTGGTATGGGCGGCAGATCCTCGCGCGTGAACCCGACACCCGACGTGTCCAACTGCTTGCCTCGTGCCAACCCGAAACTCATGCATGCTCCTTTCGGCGACTACTCTATTGAAGATGGCAGGCAAAGGCGCACAAGATGATTCCAAGGCGGTCGTCCTGCTCTCGGGCGGGCTGGACAGCGCGACAGTCCTGGCGATCGCCCGGGCCGCCGGCCACACGTGCCATTGCCTGACCTTTGACTATGGGCAGCGGCATCGCTTTGAGCTTGCGGCGGCGGAACGAGTCGCCAGGCAGCTTGGCGCGGCGAGCCAGCGCGTGATGACGATCGATCTGCGGGCGACTGGTGGGAGTGCGCTAACGAGCGACATCGCGGTGCCGAAGGGGCGCGGCGCGTCGGAAATGGAGCATGGGATTCCGATCACCTATGTGCCGGCGCGGAACCTGATCTTTCTGTCGATGGCAATGGCGTGGTGCGAGGTGTTGAGCGCGACGCAATTGTATATCGGCGTGAATGCGGTGGACTTCTCGGGGTATCCCGATTGCCGGCCGCAGTTCATCGAGGCATTCCAACGTGCGGCGAACCTTGCGACGCGCGCGGGGGTTGAGGGCACGGCGCCGGTGCAGATCGAAACGCCCATCATCCAGATGAGTAAGGCGCAGATCATTCAACGCGGCCAAGAGCTTGGCGTCGACTATGCGCTCACGCATTCGTGCTATGACCCGGATGCGGATGGGCGGGCCTGCGGCGCGTGCGATTCGTGCATTCTTCGGCGCCGCGGGTTTGAGCAGGCAGGCGTCGCAGACCCGACGGTGTATGCGAGCGTTGCGACATGAGCGCGGACACGCTCAAGATCGCTGAGACGTTCGTCAGCATTCAGGGCGAGGGGAAGCTGACGGGGACACCCAGCTGGTTCTGCCGCGTGAGTGGGTGCAATTTGCGATGCACATGGTGCGACACGCCATATGCGAGTTGGGGGCCTGAGGGAGATGTGCGGACGGTTGACGCGTTGTTGGCGGAGGCCGGTGCAAGCACATCGCTCCGGCCCGGCTTGACAAGCAAGCCGGGGCACACAAGCAAACCCGACTTGGCAAGCAAGTCGGGCCACCCGGACCAGAAGCAAGTTTGCCAC
>JAGQOH010000081.1 GCA_020427635.1 Phycisphaerales bacterium | reverse complement strand
AAGGGCGCCCAGTGTATTCCATGTCATTCATGCTGGACATCACTGAGCAGAAACGCGTCGAGGAAGAGCTTCGCCGTCAGAGCGCCTTCTTCCAGGCCGTCGTGCGTTCCATTCCAGAAGCGATCATCATCACGTCGACCGACCGCAGAATCATCGCGGCTAACCACGCGTTCACACACATGTACGGCTACTCCGAGCAAGAGGCGCTGGGCCGGACGGCACAGTTCCTCTACGCCGACAAAGGTGAATTCGTCAGGCAGGGCCACCTGCGCTACAACATCAACGCTCCAATCACCATCGAGCCCTACGAAACTGAGTACGTGCGCGCCGATGGCAGCACGGTGCCAAGTGAGTCCGTTGGTGGCCCCGTGAAAGACTCCGATGGCGCCACGATCGCATTCATTGGCGTGCATCGCGACGTGACCGCCCGAAAGGAATCTGAGCAGCGCATGCGTGAACTTCTCGAGCGCGAGCGTTTTCTTGTGGCCGAGCTCGATCACCGCGTGCGCAATGCCCTTGGGGGGCTCTTGTCGCTGATCGATCTCACCGCAAGCACATCGGAGGGTGCACAGGCATGTGCTGCGACCTTGTCCAGTCGAGTGCGCTCCATGGTCACCGCATACGACCTGATGTCTGCAACACGCTGGCGCCCCATCGAATTGACTGAACTTGTGCAGCGTCTGTTGCCTGCGGGGGCCCCGGGTACCCTCGTCGTCGACGGCGTGCCCGCTCGCATCCCCGCGCGCCAAGCCACCGCCTTCGCCATGATCGTCAATGAACTCATGGCCAACAGCCTCAAGTACGGCGCCTTGGGCGCACCATCTGGCACGGCGCGCGTGACGTGGCAGCTTCAACAGGGGCAGTTGGCGGGCGAGTGTGCGTCGCGCCTGGTGATGCAGTGGATTGAATCTGGCGGCCCATCGCCGCACCCAAACCCAGGACCGGGCCTTGGAACCGAGCTCATCGCCGGATTCGCGCGATCGGAACTCGCTGGCGGTGCCACGTTGCGATTCCCCAAGACAGGCGCGCACCACACCATCGAAGCCTGCCTTGATGAGGGAGCCGCCGCGGGGATGCCCGACGAACTCGCCACCGTCTTTCTGTAGCAACGACGCTCAAGACAAAAACGCCCGGGTGACAACAAGGTCATCACCCGGGCGGCTCCGTTTGGAAAGGACGAGACACGGGCGGGCGCTGGCCCAACTGTGACCGCTTGCAAGGCATCCGATCGCGAATGCCCCGCGCCCGTCCCGCATCCTTGCGTTCCGAGCACATGCCGTCACACTGCGCCTGGGCGATTCCTTCCGCCCGCGACGCCCCCCGCGCAGCACACTTGCAAACTGCTCACAAGCTGCTGACGAGTCCGTTCGTCTTGTCGCTCGGTGCGTCGTCGGTTGGCGCGCCGAGCACATCCGAGCCGCGTCGTTTCCGCCGCGACCGGATCTCTCCCTCTCACCCTCCAGGCAGCCCTTTCACTTCTCTCCAGGTGCCCGAAGGAGCGCGAGGCGGCAAACTCACGCCCCGCGTCCACGTTCCGCTTCCGTGGCCCGCAACAACTCGGGCAGCCCCGCAAGACGTTCCTTGAAGTCCTTCTTCCACTGCGCCCGATCGCGCACCTCGAACCGATCGCCGCACCCGACAATCACCACTTCCGAGCCGAGCCCGACCACCTCGATGACCGCGTCGGGAATCCGAATGCGACCGGCCGAGTCCATTTCCATCCGGGCCGCCGCCCCGAACAACAACGCCTGCAGCTTCGCTTGGGCATCGCTGGGGGTCAGTGTCTGCGGCAGCGCCCCTGCAGCCCGCGCCTCGAACTGCGTTTCTGTGTACAGCCGAACTGCTCCGTCCGGCCAGGGCACGGCATACCACGCCCCCCCATGCGCCTTCGGGCTCCAACGCGAGCGAACGTCGGCGGGAATCGCCAGCCGCCCCTTCGCATCGATCGTGTGGTCGTATTGCCCGATAAACAGCACGCATCAGCTCCAGCCACCCTCCACCCGAGAGCGGGAAGATACCCCACATCGCTACACGACGCAACACAATTCATCACTATCCACCGATTGTCCATGCCCTTTCCTCCCGGGAACCCCTCCAAACGGGCGATACTCTGATGGTCGACCCAAACGATCACCGATCCTGCGCACCCTGCGCGAACCTCAGCTGCCAATGCCCCCACTGCCACCCGGCCCACCGATCGACCCCGCCGCGCTCGACGCCATCCCGAGCGGCCTGTTCGTCATGACCGCCGCGTTTGAGGACCGACGCGCCGGCATGACGGTGCGTTGGGTGCAGCGCGCCGCGCTCGCGCCACACTCAGTCTCACTTGCGCTGCCCAAAGGTCACATCATTTCACCCATCGTTCGTGATGCGCGCGCCTTTGGCCTGTGCCAGATTGCAAGCGACGACCGCATGCTTGATCGACGCTTTGCCGATGAGCCCAAGCCCGAGATCGATCCCTTTGACGCGCTCGACGTCTTTCGCCTTGAAACAGGCGCCCCGATGCTGCGGCGCGCCGCAGCCTGCCTGGATTGCCGCATCAGCATGCACATTGACTTCGATGCCGATCATGAATTGTTCGTGGCGGAGGTCGTCGCAGCCGCGCGGGGCAACGGCGCGCCTATTGTCCTGGGCGCGGGCGGCGAATGGACCCAGCGCACCGGAGATTGGGCAACATGAGTTCATGCGGCTGCGCCTGTCGAACACCTCGTCCCGCGAACCGCCTGTACCTGGACTACCGCGCCGAAGCCAGGCGCCTAGGCGCTCCGCCCGTGCCCATCATCGATGCGCACACACACATCAATGGTGAGCGCGCCGCCGTGATCTATGCAGAGGTCCGCGAACTGTTCGGCGTCACAGAAACCTGGTCGCAGACGCAGTTTCCGCAGGCCAAAGCAATCAAGAATGTCTTGGGAGACTCGATTCATTTCGTCGCCGTCCCCGACTACATGTCGCAAGATCCAGGTCATGCACACGGGCAAGGCTATCTCGATCGCATCACTGAATGGCACGAGGCATTCGGTGTGCGCATGCTGAAGTTCTGGTGCGCCCCGCGCGGACGCGATTACGCCAGGGAAGTTGGAAACGACCCGCTCACGCTCACGCTTGAGTCGCCTTGGCGGCGCAAGCAGATGGACCACGCCGCCAAGCTCGGCTTCATGTTCATGGCGCACATCGCCGACCCCGACACCTGGTTCCAAACCAAGTATGCCGATGCCTCGATCTACGGCACCAAGGCTTCGCAGTACACGGCGCTTGAGAAGTTGGCTGACGAATACGACGTGCCCTGGCTGATCGCACATATGGGCGGCTGGCCTGAAGACTTGAGCTTCCTCACGGGCCTCCTCGAGCGCCACGCAAACCTGATCCTCGACACCAGCGCAACGAAGTGGATGGTGCGAGAACTCTCCAAGCACCCGCGCACCGAGTTGCTGACTTTCCTGCATCGCTTCCGCGGACGCATCCTCTTTGGATCCGACATCGTCACGATGGATGCGCACCTGAGCAGCGACACCGGCCCCCGGGCGATGGGCGTGCAGGCGAGTTCGCAAGACGAAGCCTTCGAGTTGTACGCCAGCCGCTATTGGGCCCTGCGCACGCTGTTCGAGACTGACTACGTGGGCGAGTCCCCCATCGCCGACCCGGACCTGCATTTGGTGGCGCCGGATCGCTACACGGATATGGATGCGCCGCCGCTTGCAGGCAAAGCGCTGCCAAAGGACGAACTCGTCGCGCTTTACCGCCAGGCGACGCTCGACACGCTGCACAGGTGGCACGGGCTACACTAGTCGCGCCATGGCCGACCTCCCCCCTGAACTACGCGCCCAAGTGTTGATCGTCGAGGACGAATCGGAGCACGCCGACGTCATGGCCGATGCGCTGCGCAAACCGGGACACGTCTGCACGATCGCCAATGATGTCGCGGGCGCGCTCGAAGAACTGCGTGGCGGCGCCTTCGATGTCATCGTCACCGACCTCCGCATGCCCAACTCTGCAGGCGTGATGACGGGCGTCAGTGGCGCCAAAGTCGCGCCGGATGGGGGCGATGCAGGCATGTGCATTCTCCAAGCCGCTCAACAGTTGCAGCCCGACGCCGAGACAGTCATGGTCACCGCGCATGGCGATGTGCCAACTGCGCGCACTGCCTTCAAACATGGTGTGTTCGACTTCATCGAGAAGCCGCTCGATCTCGCGCTGTTCCGTTCGCTCATCAATCGTGCCGCCGAGGCCGTGCTGACGCGCCACTATGCAGCCAAAGAAGCGCCCGGCACCGAAGAACTCGTTCAGCACGACGGCTTCGAGGGCATCATCGCGGGCTCGGAGCCCATGCGCAAGATTCTGTCGACTGTGAAGACGGTTGCCCCTTCCAACCTGCCTGTACTCATCACGGGAGAGTCGGGCACAGGCAAGGAACTCATCGCCAAAGCGCTGCACGCCAACTCAAACCGCGCTCAGCAGAAATTCGTACCCTTCAACTGCGCCGGGCAATCGGAATCGCTCCTCGAAAGCGAACTGTTTGGCCATGTGAAGGGCGCCTTTACCGGCGCCGATAAGGACCGCAAAGGCGTCTTCGAATACGCAGACAAGGGCACGCTCTTCCTCGACGAGCTGGGCGACATGCCTTTGCCCATGCAAGCAAAGCTGTTGCGCGTACTAGAGAATGGCGAGATCGTGCCGGTCGGATCAAACGCACCGCGCAAGGTCGATGTGCGGTTTGTCAGCGCAACGAACAAGAACCTCGAACAGGCGTCGAAGGATAAGCAGTTCCGTGAGGACCTCTACTTCCGCATCAAAGGCGCGCACATTCACTTGCCACCTCTGCGCGATCGACGTGAAGACATTCCGCGCATCGTGCGCCACGCGGCCGCCAAGTACGCAAGCGAACTCAATCGCCCCGCGCCTGACATCACCGATGCCGCTCTCCTGCGACTCACTGCGTTCGCATGGCCTGGCAACGTGCGTCAGCTGCTCAACACCGTGCAGACGGCGACCGTCATGGCTGCAGGAGAAGCGTCAACCGGTGCGTTCACGATCGATGTGCGGCACATCCCGCAAGACATTCGTATCGAAGACGAAGGCGACGAGGCGGAAGCTGGCGTCACCTCGGCTGGCTCGCTCGCAGGCGCATCACTCGAGCAACTCGAAAAGCGCGCCATCCGCGAGACGTTGCGCCTCACCGCCGGCAACCGTGAACAAACCGCCAAGCTGCTTGGTATTGGCGAGCGCACGCTCTATCGCAAGCTCAAGGAATATGGCCTGCGGTAGCTTCGCCTGCCCCGTTATCATGTGTGCTGATTTGTCAAACCTCCAGGCAAAGGAGTATCGCCATGTCAGTCGCAAGAGTCACGGAAATCACCGCCACGTCAAAGAAGAGCTTCGAAGACGCCATCGAGAAGGGCATCGATCGCGCTTGCAAGACACTCGACAATGTCACCGGCGCGTGGATGCAGGACATGAAGATCGATGTCGAAGATGGCAAGGTCTCGCGCTACCGCGTGAATATGAAGGTCACGTTCGTGCTGAAGGACTGATTGACCCCGCCAATTGAGCGCACAAAGAAACCCGCCACGCATCGGAGCATGCGCAGCGGGCTTTGTGTTTTTACGTCTCACAGTCCTGGTGAGTTGCGCGCGTCTTAGCCCTTGGCCTTCATCAGGTCGCGGATCTCTGTCAGCAACACGACGTCCGCGGGCGGGGCGGGCGGTGGTGCCGCTTCCTGTTCCTTCTCAAAGCGCTTCTTGGCATTGTTCATGGCTTTGATCACCAGGAACAAACAGAAGGCCACGATGAGGAAGCTGATCACCGAATTGATGAACAGGCCATAGCTGATGGCGACCTCCGCTACGTCGTTTGCTTCGTCCGCCTTCTGCAAGACAATCTTGAGCTGCGAGAAGTCAACTTTGCCCATGGCCATACCAATAGGCGGCATGATCACGTCATTCACCATCGACTTGACGATCGTGCCGAACGCGCCGCCGATGATGATGCCGACGGCCATGTCAACCACATTGCCCTTCATCGCGAAGTCGCGAAACTCGCCAATGAATCCCATAGCGTGTCACCTCCTGTGAGAGTACGAATCGCGCGCAGCATACCTTGCTCCTGCCTGATTCGACACCCAACCCCACGACAACACCGCATGCCACCGCCCGAACGTCCCCATCGGTACCTTGCTGACCATGAAACCCATTCTCTTTGCCATCGCGGCCGGGCTCTTCTGGGGCGTCGGCGAGGTCGCGGCCCGCAGCATCCTGCACGCCAAGGCCATTGGCCCGATGACCCTGTTGTTCCTTCGCTCACTCGTCGCAATGCCCGCCATTGCGCTCGCCTGGGCGATCATGATGTACGTCATGAAATCACCAGCCGAGCCGCGCACTTGGATGGCACGGATGACCCCCGGCCTGTGGACGAAGGCGGTGTTCGGTTCGGGTCTTGCCGCC
>JAGQOH010000080.1 GCA_020427635.1 Phycisphaerales bacterium | reverse complement strand
CGCCTGCCCTCGCTCGAGCACGACTTCCGGTTCCCCTGGAAGGGGCGACACAAGTTCGACACCACCTGTGAGGGTGACCGCGAAGAGTGCCGCATACATCTGGACCGGCCCTTGATTCACCAGGCGAATCGCAAAGCGCTCCCCTTCGCGCAGCTCCAATGAACCGCCGCTCGCACCGCGCCCATCGTGTTCGACGCGATCGATCGTAGCCCGGAGCGTGTTGGCTTGATGCTCCAAGGCGATCATCCGCATCGCGCCGCCGATTCGCGAGAGCGCTGCGCCTACCTGCGCCCGATCCAATCGGCAGAGAGGCTCCGCAGCAACGGACTCCTTGCCATCGGGAAATGCCTCCGTCGAATAGACCCCGAAGTCTCCGCCTTCCAACGGACAAAGGATGACGTCGGCCTGAGCTGGCGATCCAACGAATCGGCAAAGCGCTTCGTCCGATTCAATCGCCACTGCCAGGCCTGGCGCCGCGTACACCCGAATCGCCGGATTGCTCAGTGCGCGCGGACGGGCGATCCAGTGCGGCTGGGCTTCAACATCGTCCAATTCAACCGTGCAATGCACAGGTTGCAGACTCACGATGCGCCCCACTGCAACAGGCGCCTCCTCACCAACCATGCTGCGCACGTCTTCGAAGAAGTACACTTGGCCATCAACAGTGAGCCCGTGCAGTTCGCCGAGACCGATCTGGCAGCGCTGACCGGCAACAGTGCCCTCTATGATCGATGCATGAAGTGGTGGATGCTCACCGTGAAGGAACAGCGCCGAACGCTCCCCGCCGCTCGCCGCCAGCATCGGTGTTTGCAATCCATCAGGCCAGGTTGTGCGCATCGCTCGTTCAACGGTCTCGAAGAGCTGTTGGTTCGTCACCTGAGCATCCGTGGCCAGCAATGCATCTTGCAAAGCCAACGAAAACCGCCCGGCCGGCGCACCGGTTTCATCCGTCGCTTCCCAAGCACGTTGATGGTCATTGCATGCCGTCAGCGCAACGAATGAACCCGACGGCAGCGCATCGACCACACCAACGCCGGCTTCGCCATCCGCTTGCACACCGACAGCGTCGCACTGAAGCAAGGGCACACGTGGCCCTTCGCCAGGGTTCACACGATCAATCATGCGCGACGCATGCACCGATGCCCCGCGATGCACTGTACCCGAGTGGCACGAATCCGAGATGAACAGCACATGCGCGCCGCGGGCAACAAGCCCACCCACAAGGGCCTGAATGTCGTCATCGCGAATGTCGGCTTCGCCCTCGAACGTGCCGTCGGCCGGCACCCATGTCTCATCGAAACCGTCCGGTTCGTCCTTGCCTTCTTGGGGCGTTGCCTGATCGCGCACGCGCGAACCATGACCAGCGTAGTAGAGCACAATCTGTAATCCGCCTGGCTGAGCCTGCAGTTCATCCGCCTGCGAAAGAAGCCCATCAAAGGCCGCCCTGACGCCATCGCGCGTGGCTGCATCGTTGGTCAGGAGTACAGAATCGGTGAACCCGAAACGGTCTCGGAACAGTGCTTGCATCCGAGTCGCATCATGCACTGCACCTTCAAGATCCTTGCCATCCATGCGCCCGTAGTGATCGATGCCGATGAATAACCCCAACCGAGCTCCCCGGACAATCGCATCGCTCGCCGGTTGCGCGAGAGCCACCGTTGGCCACGGCAAGGCCGCCGCCCATAAGACACCCGCAGCGATTTGGAGCGTAAGTCGATCGATTGCCGCCACCTTTCTGCGCAAGCCGCAAACGCCAATCTTAGCGGCCGGGCCATGGACTCCATGCGCAAGTTGGGGGAAGGCCTTGCAATGACTCGATTCGCATTGATGCAGAGCACTTCCGATCACTCATTGGTCGACTTCAGCCGATCAAACAGCCACGCCCGCGCGAAGGCCCAATCATTGCTCACCGTTCGCTCGGACACCCCGAGGTCCTGGGCGATCTCTGGCAGCGTCAGGCCCGCGTACACGCGAAGACGAACAACCCGAGCCGCTCGCGGGTCGGCTTGCTCAAGCTCGACGAGCGCCAGGGCGATATCGAGCGTATCCGTGTGCGAGGCCGGCGCGACGGCGCCATCCCGATCGTCGAGCGGCAGGGCCGCCTGACCACCGCCCCGCTTCGCCGCGTTTCGTGCTCGGGCTTGATCGACAAGCACTTGGTGCATCGCTCGAGCCGCTGCACCGAAAAAATGACGTCGATTCTCCCACGCCGCCTCACGACCACACAACTTGAGAAACGCCTCTCCCACAATGTCCGATGGATTAAGATCCGCTCGAGCCGCTTCTCGGGCCATCTTCCCGCGCGCCAGGGCCAACAGTTCATCGTAGACGTGCGCAAAAAGCCGCTCTTCGGCACCCGCCACACGGTTGCCAACGTCATCCAGCAGACGTGAGGTATCGCTCATCAAACCCTCTTGCGATCGGGTGCGAGCACGCCCCGCGGAGCACGCATGACCCTTCGCAGTGTACCCTCACGGAAGTCGATGGGACAACAGACGCATGGATTCAAGCCACCTCAAGATGCTGTTCGGCGAGTCGATCGCAGTTGTCGATGCCGACCGCGAATCATGGCTCACAGAACAGTGTGCAGGCGATCTAGTGCTCGAAAGGAAGTGCCTTGCTTTGCTTCGAGCACATGAAGAGGCCCAGCGCGCCGGCTTTCTCGCCGTGCCCGACCCCACCGCAATCACAGCGCCGACAAAAGCAATTCCAGAAGAGCCCCTCGACCAACCGCTCGACATTCCCGACCACGAGCTGATTCGCCCTCTTGCGCGCGGTGGCTTTGGTCATGTCTGGCTTGCGCGCAATCGACACACCGACCGATACTGCGCGATCAAGATCGTGGACTACTTCTTCGATGCAGAGTTGGAAGGCATTCGCCACTTGCAGCATTGCACCGAACGCCACCCACATCTCTTGCCCATCGACCATGTGGGCGTGTCGGACGCACGTCTGTTTTGCATCATGCCCTTGGCCGACAACGCGGCAACTGCCGGCAAAGTAACCTCACCAAGCGAATACGTGCCATGCTCGCTCGAAACAGAAGTCAAACGCAAAGGACCGTGGACCGAGAGTGCCATCGCTGACCTCGGCGTTGGCCTTGCCGACGCGCTGCAATCATTGCACCAGAGCGGATTGGTGCATGGCGACGTCAAACCTCCAAATGTGTTGCGCGTCGATGGACGCTGGACGCTTGCCGACTACAGCCTGGTTGGCAGCGCAGATGCAGATGCGCCCCGTGGGCGCTCGGCCGGATACACACCCACCGAGGGCGGTGGATCACCTGGCGCAGATGTCTATGCACTTGGCAAAACACTTGCCTTTGCCAGCACGGGCAAGGCCCCCACTGACCCCTGCCAGTCGACGCCGATGCGCAGCGAACTGCGACGTGCCGTCGAGCGAATGTGCTCGACTGATCCCTCGGCCCGAGGGACTGCAACACAGGCGTTGCAAGACCTGAAGCGCGTGAAGCACGCAACGAGCCGACGCCACACACGCACACTCGTCCTGTCCTGTGCAGCTCTGATCGCATTGCTTGCAATCGGACGCATGATCATCGCGCCGACCATAGTCGAGCCACCATCCTTCACCGCTCACTTGTTTCGGGGCAACCCTGCCATCGACCGAGGCCGTCCCGCCGAGTTGCCAGGTCCCGCCAGCCCAGGCGATGGCCTGTGCTTCGACGTTCGCTTTGACAAGTCCCGGCATGCATACCTCTTCGCCTGCCTCGCGAACGGGCAGATCGTCCTGTGCGCGCCCGACACATCGGCCACAGCGCCAATGCGAACTTCTACATTGATCTATCCGGAACAGTCTGATGAAGGCGTCACCGCCTACTGGCTCGACGAAGGAACCGGAGCCTACCTCTTTGTCCTCGTGACCGGAACCGCCGATCTTCCCGCCTTTGACGCCTGGCAGGCGCAGCTTGCAGACCAGAACAGCACGAGCCTCGCGTCGACCTGGCAACGCGCGCTCGATCAATTGCCGCTCCCGCCGCAGCCCTACAAATTGCGATTCGCTCAAGGCAAGCAGACGGACGCAGGAACGTCGCGCGGCGCTTCCCAGCGCGCCGTTGCCGATCAGCCACTTCGCGACATGCTCGCCTCAATATCCCGCGAGAAGCATGTCGCATGGGTCGACGCGCTGGTCGTGCCAGTAGAAGACTGACATGGCAAAAACTCTTGCAAGGGCCCCCGCGAATTCCGCATAATAGTGAAATGACACATCGGAGAAGCTCGTTCTTGGTCATGCCATGCGCACTGATGCTCTGCGGCACGGTCGCTGCGCAGGCCCAAGCAGACCTTCCCGCCCTCACCGTCGGCGAGACAATCGAAGCCGTCATCAACGACGGCGACCCGCAGGTCCACGCACCGGGCCTTGATCGCAATGGCCCGGACAAGCCTGTCGTCGGTAAGTCCTTCACACTGCGCGTGAACGAGGGTGGCGTCTATCACATCGACCTGCACGCGCCACTCTTCGACAGCTATCTCATCCTCCGGGGCGCAGATGGCAGCGTCATCGCTGAAGACGACGACGGGCTCATCGCCACCGACAGCCGCCTGCAAGTCACCCTCGACCCCGCCATCACCTACACCGTCGACGCGTGTGCACTGCCACGCGAGCGCGGCGCCTTCTCCCTCTCGTGCACGCCCGGCCCGGCGCCCGAACTGACTCCCGAGCAACGCCGTGCGGCCGACGTCGCTGACGCCGAGGCGCGCGTCGCAGCGGCAGAGCGAGCCTACGGCACGGAAGACCCGCGAACAGCAGATGCCCTCAACAATTCGGCCATGCCGTACTACCGGATGGGTGATTACGGCAGCGCTCGGACGGCGCTCGAGCGCGCTCTTGCAATCAAGGAGCAGGTGCGTGGCCCTGAGCATCCGGACGTCGCGCTGGGCCTCAACAACCTGGCATACATCCTCTATGTAATGGGCGACTATGAGAGCGCGCGACCGCTCCATGAACGTGCCCTCGCGATTCGCGAAAAGACCCTTGGCCCCAACCACGCAGACACGGCGCAAAGCCTCAACAACCTCGCGCTGCTTGTCAACGCCATGGGCGATTACAACAGCGCAAAGCCGCTCTACGAACGCGCCCTGTCGATCCGCCAACAGACATTTGGACCTGAGCACCCAAGGACTGCTGACGGATTGAACAATCTGGCGGCCCTCCTCTTCAAAATGGGGGACTACGAGAGCGCTCGTCCGCTTTACGAGCGAGCATTGGCGATACGCGAGAAGGCACTTGGCCCGGAGCACCCGAGCACCGCCACCAGCCTCAACAACCTGGCGCTGCTGCTCAAGAACATGGACGGCTACGAGCAGGCGCGTCCGCTTCTCGAGCGCGCCCTTGCGATCGACGAGATGGTCCATGGACCCGACCATCCACAGACTTCGACAAGCCTCAGCAATCTGGCCCTGTTGCTCAAGGACATGGGCGACTATGAGAGCGCACGTCCGCTCTACGAGCGCGCCCTCGCGATCGACGAGAAGGCCCTTGGCCCGGAACACTCCGGCACCGCCCTCGACCTCAACAACCTGGCCCTGCTTCACCAAGCCATGGGCGATCAGGAAGCTGCGCTGCCTCTGCTCGAACGTGTTCTGGAGATCTGGGAGAAAGCCCTTGGCCCGGAACATGCGCGCACCGCCACGTGCCTCAATAACCTCGCGGTGCTGCTCAAAGACATGCGCGACTACGAGAGCGCGCTGCCCTTGCAAGAACGTTCCCTGGCGATCCGTGAAAAGACCCTTGGCCCGGAGCATCCCGAGACCGCGGAGAGTCTCAACAATCTTGCGTCCTTGCACCACCTGATGGGGAACTACGTCGCCGCAAAGCCGCTCGCCGAGCGCAGCCTGGCGATCATCGAGCGTTCTTACGGTCCAGAGCATCCCCGTACTGCCACATGCCTCAGTAACGTTACGATGCTCCAGGTTGATCTCGGCGAGCGCAACGATGCATGGAACTTGGCGACGCGCGCGGTGTCTGGCCGGGCCGATGCCATTCGGCGCACATTGTCATCGCAAAGCGAGCGCGAACGCTTTGCGTTCCTGGCACTGTCGCGCGATGGGTTGGAGAACGTTCTTGCCATCAGCGCACTGATCGATGACAACCCCGCCATCGCCGCCCAAGCCTACGACGCGCTCCTCGCCTGGCAGGGCCTGGCCGCTCGCACCATGACGGACAACCGCGATCGCCTGCGCGCATCACTGTCCTCCGAACAAATGGCATCGATCGACGAGCTCCGCACGGTCCAGGCGCAAGTCTCCAAACTGGTCTACGAGCAGAAGCCCTCCGAAGAACGCGATGCCAAGCTCGCCGCGTTGCGCGAGCGGCGCAATCAGATCGAGGTCGAGCTGAACCGCTCACTCAGCGTATCCGGTGCAGCCGACGACGATGTCACCTTCGCGCAACTCGCGGCCGCGTTACCCGATGATTGTGCCACCATCGACTTCTTCATCGAGAAGCAGTACATCCCCGCGCAATGGAATGGCGAGATGTTGGCCGAGAAAGGCAAGTGGACCGCGCCGCATGTGCAGGTCTGGATCACGCGCAAGGACAACACCGCGCCCATCCGCATCGACCTGGGTGACGCTGCCCCGATCGAAGCCGCCGTCAAGACCTTCCTGACCGAGCTCGTCTCCACCCGCGGCATCAAGCGCATCGACACCTCTGGTGCGCACAACACGCCCAA
>JAGQOH010000079.1 GCA_020427635.1 Phycisphaerales bacterium | reverse complement strand
GCTTGTTTACGGTGGATGCGTTACGCGAGCTCTATCGGCGCGGCGGGTGAGCCGGGGAGCGCGTGGGCGTCTGCGCGAAGCCAATCGGGCAGGGGGCGCGGCCGGCCCGTGCGATCGATGCAGGCAAGCGTAGTCGATGCTTCAACGAGCAGTTGTGATCGACCTCTTGGTGGGCCATCATCGCGCCACACTTCGTAGGTGTGGTCGAGGCGAGCGCGGCCGCCACCCGTGACGCGCGTGAGCACAACAATGGAATCATCGAAACGTGCGGAAGCGCGATAGCGCAGTTCGAGGCGTGCCACAACGAGGAAGAGTCCGGCGGCTTCGAGGTCGCGGTAGCTGATGCCCGTGGCGTCGACGCCTCGGAGCATTTCGATGCGCGCCATTTCGAGCCACTGGGGATAGGACGTATGGTGCGCGACGCCCTGTGGATCGCACTCGTTGTAGCGCACGCGAAGATGCAGTTCGCCGGTTGCGGGGAGCGGTGTGGTCGGGCGCAGGTGCGCGAGGTTGTGGTCGAGATCGTCGTGCGTCATTGCAGGAAGAGTATGGCGGAGCCGGCGACGGCGACAAGTGCGCCTGCGATGGCCTTTGGCGAGATCCGTTCATGCTCGACGAGGAATGCAACGGGGAGGATGAGTACTGGCGAAAGGCCGCAGAGTGTTTGTGCGACGCCTATGTCGGTCTTGTCGAAGGCAACGAGGGATGACCAGACGCCCAGGTAGGGGCCAACGACGGCGCCCATGGCGGCGAGGGCGTAGCCGTGCGCGGGTTTGCCGATGCGTGTCGTTGGTGTGCGACGACTTGCACTGAGTTTGATTTGCATGAGGACGATCGGTGTCATGCCGGCGAGGCCAAAGATCATGCGGACGTAGGTCGCAGGTTGTGGGGGGAGGTGTTGCGCTTCGTCGAGCCAGCCGTGGCCCATGCCGAGCTTTGAGAAGAGGGTGCCGGTGGCTTGGGCGATGGAGGCGATGAGCGCGAGGGTAACGCCCGCACGGGTGAAGCCATGCGCGCGACGGCCTGCGGCGCCGGTATCGCTTGTTGGGGCGCGCTCAAGGACCACCCACGCAATGCCAAGGAGTGTGAGGGCGATGCCAAGCAGTGCGAGGAGCGGCGGGTGTTCATCGAGGAAGAGTGCGCCGAGCACGAGCGTGAAGAGTGGGGTGGTGGTGGAGATGAGGAGCGTGCGCCGCGGGCCCATGACGATAAAGGCGGAGAAGAGAGCTTGATCGCAGATGGCCAGGCCAATGACGCCCGAAAGCGCGAGGTAGATGATCTGTTGGCGATTGACGTCGGGCCAAAGCGTGTGTGACGTGATGGAGAGTGTGATGGCGTGCAGAAAGAGGGCGACGATGATGCGGAAGGTGTTGACGCGTGTGGCGCCGATGCGTCGACCCGCGGCGGTGAAGCAGAGGGTCGTGAAAACCCAGAAGACCGAGGCGTTGAGGCCCGCGATGGCGCCGACGAGTTGATCGTGGCCGTCGAACACGGCTAGGGATGAAGGCCGGCGCTGAGTTGGCGCATGAGTGTCTCGGCGGCGGAGATCGGAGACGCAGTGTCGCGCAATGCATCGACAAGCGCGGTGCCCACGATGGCAGCATCGGCGCCGGCAGCGTGGACGACGTTGCGCACATCTGCTGCGGTGGCGATGCCAAAGCCGCAGGCGATGGGGAGCGGTGTTGCCGAGCGAATGTGGGCAATGCGTTGTGCGAGATTAGTGTGTTGCGCTGCGCCGGTTGCGCCAGTGATGCCGCGGCGGGCGAGCATATAGACGAAACCTGTACACGCTTGTGCGATGCGGGCCGCCCGATCGGGAGGCGTGGTGGGCGCAATCAACAGGCTTGATGAGAGGCCCGCGGCGGCGGCAGCGGCAGACAGCTCGTCTGCTTCTTCAAGGGGCGCGTCGGGGAAGATGAAGCCATCGACACCGGCGTCGCGGGCGAGAGCGATGAACTTGTGCGTGCCAAGGCGTTGGACAATAGAGACGCTGACCATGGCGATGATCGCACAGGAGAGGCGCGGGCGAGCACGAGCGATGGCATCCAAGACCTTGGCAGGTGTCACACCGCACTCGATAGCGTCATGCATGGCGCTGGCGATGACGGGCCCGTCAGCGATGGGGTCGGAGAAGGGGATGCCGACTTCGATGGCGCTGGCGCCGTTGGCGTCAAGAGCACAGAGGAGATCAGGCATGCATTCGATAGTGGGGTGCCCGCCAACGATAAAGGGCATCAAAGCCTTGCGCCCGTGGGCGCGCAAGTCACTGAAGATGGATTCGAGGCGCAGCGCGCCGCTTCGCGTCGTGGTCAAGGCTTGACTCCCTTGACGCGTTCGCGATCGGTGTACTTCTCGACGGCGCGTTCGAGATCGACGCCATTGATATTGGCGAGCGTCGTGAGCCAGGCCAGGACGTCGGCAAACTCTTCAGCGAGGTTGGCGCGTTGCTCGGGTGTTGGGGACGCACCGTCGGCGCACTCATGCAGAGACGTGGCGAGTTCGCCCACTTCCTCCATAAGCCACATGAACGTTCCTGGAGTGCCGCGCGCGGAATCGGTGGCGTAGTAGCGTTCGCGGATCAAGTCTTGGAATGCACGAAGGGTGACGCTCATGGGGCGTAGGGTAGCAAGCGAGGGTCACTGGCCTTGTCTACTGCGCTGCCGGCGGGAGGATGTCGGTGGCGGTGCCTGAGAAGAACTTGTTGGTGGCGTTTGGGCCCTCGGTGAGGACGCGGCCATCCGGGGAGACCTCGTAGCCGAGTTGTTGGAGCGTCAGTGAGTCAGCATGGCCATCGCAGAAGGCGACGTTCGCCTTGCCGCCATAACGCGGGTCTGGCGCGGAGCGGTGCTCGGGGCCAGGATTCTGTGTGTCGGCGAAGTCGGACGTGTCATCAAGGCGAGGCGGATCGAGTGCGTAGCCATGTCCGCCCATGGCGCGCAGCTCGGGATCGCGCGATCCATCGGGGCGATTTGGTGTGCGCAGGGCGGCGGGCTTGCCGGCGGCGGTGCCCATGGAACTCGCAAACATGACGGTCTGTGATGTGTGGCGGATCTTTGTGATGCGCACGGGGTAGTTCACGAAGCCAGCGCCGTCACTGTCACCCAGGAAACGAGTGTTGCCCAGGAATTGATAGTTGTAGCCGTAGGGGAAGTTGCGCGTGCTCACCCAGTCGGGGACCGCGGGGCAGAGGAGCGCAGGGTTGTCGACGGGTTTGGAATGCTCGTCCTGTCGGCGGATGCTTGGGTTGTTGTAGGCGAACATGCCGCTCTTGGCGCCGAGCAAGGCGAACCAACGAGGACGGTAGTGCAAGCCATTGCCCACGTCGTAGAGGTTCTTCGATTCGTCGGCGTGGCGACCTGGTTGTCCGGGCACGCAGACGCCGTCCGCGTCGGTGGCGTAAACGACCCAGCCCATTTCGAGCTGACGCATTTGCGAAAGGCTCTGGACGCGCCAAGCGGAGCGTCGGGCGCTGCTCAGCACGGGGATGAGGATGCCGACGAGCAGCGCTACGACGGCAACGACGACGAGGAGCTCAATGAGCGTGAATGCCGGGGCATACCGATAACGCAGGTCGCTCGGGCGAGTCATGGGCACACTCTAGCGAGGCGAGAGGCCCGGTAGAAGCAGAATCCTGTGCCCTAATCCGGGCACCCGTTCCAGAGTGCCAGGGGGTGTGGGTGGTGGGGGCCGAGCGCTTCAATCAGGAGCCAGCGGCGTCCGATCAGCGATCAGTGAAATCGCGCTCCAAGGACCAAGTCGCGTCGGGGGGAACGGGCAGCATCGATCTGCGCCGCGCCCATCGATATGCGGCCAATAACATCTCGGTGCCGCTCGGCAAGGTGCTGGATCTCTCGGCAACGGGGATGCGGTTGTCGTGTCCGCGCAAGGAGGCGCCGCAGGTCGGGGCGGTGGAGCGATTCGTCCTGTCGAACGGCACGCAGCGATTGGCAATCAAGGGACAGATCGTGCGGGCGCGCAAGCCCCTGTGGCCCACGGCGCCATGTGATGTTGGTGTGCGGTTTCTGGATGCGAGCGCAAGTGTGCGCGCGGCGCTGGAGCAGCTCGGGAAGTACGGGTTCATCCAGGGCGGCAAGCACGGCACGGGTTTTAAGTCGGCGCCGGTGCGGGAGTCCGCTGGAGCACCCTCCGCGTCGGAACAGCCGCCGCCGCCACCACCAACACAGTTGAGCGCATCGGTAGAAGTCGGCGACTTGTATGCGATGCTTGGGGTGTCGCAGGATGCGTCTGATGAAGAGATCCGGGCGGCCTTTCGAGTGAAGGCGCGGTTGTCACATCCTGATGCATCGGATGATCCGAATGCCGAGCAACTCTTCGCGGACTTGGCGAAAGCCTACAAGGTGCTGATCGATCCCGAGATGCGAGCGCGGTATGACCAGCTGCGCGTGGTGCAGGCCGGGCAAGGCGCCCCCGCGGACGAGCTGGCGGCGTGACTCGAAGCGTCACCGAACGAACAGCATCTCGCGGTATTTGGGCAGTGGCCAGAGGTCATCTGCGACGTGTGCTTCCAGCTCGTCAGCAAGCTCGCGCAGGTCGGCCATTGCTGGGATGACCAGCGCGTGGATGCGCTTGTGTTGCTCGGCATGCGGGGCGGAGAGCGCTTCCACCAGTTTCGCGTCGAGATCCGCGATTGATTCGTGGAAGCGATCGGCAAGGTCGCAGAACTCCTCGAGGACCTGGCGCAGGGTTTCGCACGCGACGCCCGCGGCTTCGGCGCCCGCGACCGCTTCTGCGAGGTCGCTCTGGTGGCGCAGGGCCGCGGGATTGACAAGCGTGCGCGCCAATTGGAGGAGGGTGCGGGCCTCGATCGTGATGTGCTTTGTGTACTGCTCGCGGTATGTGTCGAAACGCGATTCGAGCTCGATGGGCGTGAGGACGTTGTGGCGATTGAAGAGCGCCCGCGTTGACTCGGTATTCAGCGCCTCGAGCGCTTCAACGGTGTTCTTGAGATTGGGCAGGCCTCGCGACTCCGCTTCCTTGTGCCAATCTGCAGAGTAGTTGTCGCCATCGAAGACGATGCGCTTGTGCTTCTTGATGACTTGCTTGAGGACCTTGCGCACGGCGGCTTCCATCTTGTCGCGCGTGGGCTTGGGGCCGGCTTCGTGCTCGAGTTGGCCCACGATGTCGTTCAGTGATTCGGCGACGATGGTGTTGAGGACCGTGTTGGGCCAGGCGACAGACTGTGAGGAGCCGACGGCGCGCACCTCGAACTTGTTGCCCGTGAAGGCGAAGGGACTGGTGCGATTGCGATCGCCCGAGTGGCGGGGAATCATGGGGAGGGTCATAGCGCCGAGGTCGAGCTTGCCAACCTTCTTGGTGTGCCCGGGCGCGCCTGTTTCAAGCTGCTCGATGATGTCAGAGAGCATTTCGCCCAGGAAGATGCTGATGATCGCGGGCGGGGCTTCGTTGGCGCCGAGCCGGTGGTCGTTGTTTGCCGAGGCGATCGAGGCGCGAAGGACATCGCCATGCATGTCAACAGCCTGAATGACCGCGCAGAGAAAGACGAGGAACTGCATGTTGGAGTGGGTCTCGTCCTGAGGGTCGAGCAGGTTGATGCCGGTGTTGGTGGCCATGGACCAGTTGTTGTGCTTGCCCGAGCCGTTCACGCCCGCAAATGGTTTTTCATGCAGCAGGCATTGCAGCCCGAAGCGCGGTGCCTGCTTCTTCAGCACATGCATGATGAGCTGCTGGTGATCGCAGGCGATGTTGGAGTTCTCGAAGACGGGCGCGAGCTCGAACTGGCCAGGAGCGACTTCGTTGTGGCGTGTCTTGACCGGGACGCCCATGCGCGCGAGTTCGGTCTCGACGGCGGCCATGAAGCTCAAGACGCGATCGGGGATGGACCCAAAGTAGTGGTCTTCAAGCTGTTGATCCTTGGGCGACGCGGCGCCAAGCAGTGTGCGCCCGCAGAGCATGAGGTCGGGGCGGCTCAGGTAGTAGCGCCGGTCGATAAGGAAATACTCTTGCTCGGTGCCTGCGGTTGTGAAGACGCGCGTGACGCCAAGGTCGGAACCGAAGAACTTCAGCACGCGCAGGGCTTGTGCAGAGAGCGCGTCCATCGAACGCAGCAAGGGAGTCTTCTGGTCGAGCGCTTCGCCCGTGTAGGAGACAAAGGCGGTGGGGATGCAGAGCACCGCGTTGTCTGCGCTGCGATTGATGAAGACCGGGCTTGTGGGATCCCAAGCGGTGTACCCCCGCGCTTCGAAGGTTTGGCGGAGGCCGCCGGACGGGAAGCTGGAGGCGTCGGGCTCACCCTGGACGAGCAGGTCGCCTGAGAAGGCGGAGATGGCGTCGCCCTGGCCGTCTGGGTGCATGAATGAGTCATGCTTCTCGGCGGTGCCGCCCGTGAGAGGCTGGAACCAATGGGTGTAGTGTGTGGCGCCGCGCTCGATGGCCCAGTCTTTCATTGCGGCGGCGATGGTGTCGGCGAGCGCGTGATCGAGCGGCGCGTGGTGCTCGATGGTCTTCTCAAAGGCCTTCCAGACGCTCTTGGGGAGGCGCTCGCGCATGGCGCGCCAGGAGAAGACGTCTTCGCCAAACTCTGCAACGGCCGTTTGGAGCGGGCTGATGGTGCGGGCAGACTCGGGGCGTGTGTTGGGCTCGCCCGCGTAGTACGCGACCTCGCGGATCACCGCCTGGCGTGTTGGTCCATCGCTCACCGGATCCCTCCTCTGACAGGCAAAAGTGCACTGTGAGCGTCGGGGGCAATCCGTCGACCCCGGCTGGATGCAGTTTACCCTCGTCGGGGCGGCGGGCGCGTCGGGGATGCGGCGAGGCGGTGTGGACGGGGCAGTTGGAAGTGGGTACGCTTTGGCCTTGCAGTGGCTGCTGCCGAGTTTCGGCGGCGAGTCCACCTGCCTCCCTAGCTCAGTTGGTAGAGCAGCTGACTCTTAATCAGCGGGTCGAAGGTTCGAGTCCTTCGGGGGGCACTTGTGCGCGGAGAGGCGCTCGCCTGCACAACTCCATGATCTGCACAACATTCAGCGCTTCGCCCTTGCGCAATTGATCGCCACAGACCCAGAGTGACCAGCATCTGCCGTCGCCTGCTGAAGCCTCGCGCAATCGCCCCACAAGAATGTCATTCCTCCCAGAAGCGCTCAGTGGAGTCGGGTGACGGCGCCGATCAGCGGGCCAATACAAAATGCCTGGAGCGCTTCTAAGTACCTCCTCGATGGCATTCCGTCCGGAGCTCGTCGCAAGTTCGACCGTGATTGACAGACGGTGTGCTCGCTCGACGGGTACGCGGACGCCTACCGCCAATCGCCGTCGAGGACGAACGCGCCCCAGGTCGAGGGGCGGGGGTCGTTTGCGTTCGCGCGGCGGT
>JAGQOH010000007.1 GCA_020427635.1 Phycisphaerales bacterium | reverse complement strand
AAAAATCGCACCGGAGACCTTTTGCACCCGGGGACCAGATTTCTCGCATACTTGCCCAACGTCGTGCCCGGAGACCATTTGGAAAGCGCAAAAAGGCCGCAGTTCTGCAGCCTTTTTGGCGCTCTTGCGCGCACGGTCTCTACCCTAGAGCCCCGATAGACCGGGAAAGCGGAGATAATGGGATTCGAACTTGTATGCTCAAAGTATTAGTCGCCCTTTCTGGACCCCTAGGGCTGGTTTCGCGATCCGGCAGCGAAGGGCCCAGGAGCTGTCACCTCGGCTTCGCTGGCAAGGCCGTCCCGTTGCAATGCGGGGCACTAGAAGGGGCCACAGGCCCTCGGCAACTAAACTTGAAGTGGAGTGCTCCTTCTGGTGCCCGCCTACCGGCGAGGCTGGGCCCGGATCTCCACACTTGCGCCATCGATCTCAGCCGCCTGGATGCAGCTGCCGAGGAATGCCTCGAGCACATGGACGTTGGTCTGAGCGTGCTTACTGAGGGGGCCAGTCCTAAAGGCCCCCCCACCTGCCAGGGCAAGCGGAAGCATGAGCTGGTCCGCGAGGTAGTGCCACACGGGAACATTGCTGCCGAGGTAGCGTTGCACATCGCGCACGGTGTTCGATGCGACGCGCTCCGCAGAAACACCTCGCTCGCCGAAGCCCGTGAATACTTCAGTAACGTCTTCGCGCTGAATTTCGATGCTCAGGATGTTGCCGGGTCCCACCTCGTCGGCAAGCTGTTCAATGTGCAGGCAGTCCGGCTCCCACCCAAGATGATCCGCCACGATGGCAAGCTCACGCTTGGCGATCGAGCCGGAAAGGCCAGCCACACTTGCAATCGCACGACGGCCAGTGATGGGAGATGGGAGAAGCAGTTCGGTCGGCTTAAGCTGCTCGGTTGGCTCGATGTGCACGTGAATCTGTCCGCCGCCCGCCGGATAGAACCCATGCCGCTCAAGATCAAGCCGGATCGTTGGCCCCATGCGCTCGATGAGTGGAAGAAACGCGTGCTGCAAGAAGTGCACGCTCGGCGCATGAGTATTGTGTGTTCCACCGGAAAGGACAACGGAGGACGGTCCAGATGCGGTCATCAGCGCTGGCAGAATCGTCTGCAGCACCAATGTGGTGCTGCCAGCCGAACCAATCGCGAAGTCATAGTCTCCGGCTCGGATGGCATCAGGTAAGAAAGTGAGTTCGTGCGAGCCCAACTCGGCTCCAGTGGCGCTGCCAGCACAGACTGCACACGCAGCATTCACGGCGGTGAGATGTTGACGCAATAGCCCTGGCTTGGGTCGATTGGCACGGATGTTCTGAATGCGAAGAGGCTGCCCCGTGCACATCGATAGCGAAAGCGCAGTGCGCAGCACTTGCCCACCACCCTCGCCCATGGCACCATCGAGGCTAATCATCCGCCTTGTCCCCATCCTTGATCACGAACCGTGCCTCAAGGCGCGCCACTTCACTTGCGAGCCCCGCTAGTTCGACCGACCTCAGCACCTCGTCGAAGTCCTTATACGCGGCCGGTGCCTCATCAATCGGATAGTTCCTGCAGTTGGTCAAGATGTCATGCTCCTTGAAGGATGCATCAATCTCCTTCTGGTCGAGCGTGCGCGATGCCGCCTTTCGACCGAGCATGCGCCCCGCACCGTGATTCACGCTATAGCACGACACCTCGGCGCCCTCGTTCGCCACCATCACCGAGGACCCGGCCTGCGGATTGCCAGGCAACAGAATCGGATGGCCTGTCGATTCGAACGGCGTTCCCTTGAGCGCATGATGACCACCTGGGAATGCGCGCGTCGCCCCCTTGCGATGTACCCAGTGCATCTTGCCATCGAGCACCTCCTGCCGGGCAATGTTGTGACTGATGAAGTACACCAGCCGCCCATCGATCCCCGGGAACACTTCCTGAAACGCCTCGAGTACGAGCGCATTGATCAACATGTGGTTGACGGTTGCAAAGTTGGCGCCTAGTGCCATGTCGTCAAGGTAGGCATCCGCCTCCTCCGTGCCGAGCGGTGCATGTACCAACTGCCGATCACCGCCAGGAAGCGGGATGCCCCAGGTCGTGAAGTGCTGCTCCAACGCCTTGAACTGCCCTGACGCAAGCGCATGGCCAAGCCCGCGCGAGCCACAGTGCGAAAGGAATGCAACGCCGCCTTCTCGGAGCCCAAAGACCATCGCGGCTTCCTGTGCTCGGTCGTCTTCGCGCAGCCGAACCACCTCGCATTCGCCAAAGTGGTTTCCGCCGCCATACGAACCGAGCTGCGTGATCTTCTCGGGAAACTTCTTCGTGAACCGTTCGTTCTGGCGATGTATTACAAGCCGCGCGCGCAATGCATCAACCGATCCATCATGGCCCAGGTGGCGGCTGTCCTCGCAGCGATCCGCCCATTCCGGTGGAATGCTGAGCGCATTGCATACATCCACCGTTGCACCCTCGGTCACGATCTGCGCCCCGAGTACCTCGGGCACATTGCGCGACTTGGGCACGTGGCGCTGCCCGCGGCCGGCGCCGGTTGGCGTACGCTCACAGATCGCGTCAATGATGGCCCGCCGCGTACGCACATCGCGCACGGCATCCTCATCAATGTCGAGTGCAAGCAGGCTCATCGAACACTTGATGTCCACCCCCACGGGGCCTGGATAGATGTGCGTCGGGCTTGCCATCACGCAGCCCACCGGCGTCCCATACCCAATGTGCGCATCGGGGTTCAGCACAAGGTGCGATACGCCCGGCGCCATCGCCGAGTTGATGGTTTGCTCCAGGCAGCCTTCATCAAATGTCGCTCGGATCGCCGGCGTACCAATCACGGTGACCGGCTTGCGGCCCTTCGGCAGCGGGAGCATTGCGGTCGCATCACCGGTCTCGATAAATGGCGTTGCAGACGTGGTCATTGTTGGGGCTCCTTACGGGTCATACTAAAGTAGCCTCGGCGGGATTCGAACCTGCGACCTCCGCGTTCGTAGCGCGGCGCTCTATCCAACTGAGCTACGAGGCTCAGAGAAACGGACCAGCGACAAGGGGTGCCGAGAGGTGCCGGCCGCTGCGTTGCAACGACCTCGGGATTTGAACCCGCGGCGGAACCATGTACTCCCGACGGCATTCGCTGATCCGTCTTTCCAAGTCTGGGCGGAAGGATTCGAACCTTCGGCCTCGTGCATCCAAGGCACGCGCTCTGCCAAGCTGAGCTACGCCCAGAAATGAACCGACGACAAGGAGGTGTGAGACGCGCGCTCTACCGTTTGAGCTACCACCCCGAGCGATGAAAGCGGAGTGGACGGGACTCGAACCCGCAACCACGACATCCATAATGTAGTCCCACAGGCATTCGTCGATTCATGAATCAGAAGCGAACCAGTGGATCGGCAAGGGTGTGCGGAGACGGTTGTGGGTTAACAACGATGTAGTCACTGCGGCATCCGATCCGTCCAGTTCCTTCAACTACTCCTTTCGTTCGCGGGCTCCGGGGCCCCGGCCCGATTGCCGGGGCCCACCGATACGTTCTAGATCATTTGGTCGTTAATGATGTTCACCCAATGCTGCGCCGCCGGGCCATGCTCTGCGAACTGACGCATCACCTTGAACACGGCATCAGAGAACCCGCCGACATTCAGAATGTCTTCACGATCCGGAGCCTGCGCCGAGCCGTAGGGTTGCACATCGATGCACACCATCCGTGCCTGCGGCAACCGCGTCTTCACGTGTTCCCACTCGCGCATCGTGGCCGTGCCATTTCGCCACGAATTTGGCGCTGTGTCGATCCACGACTGGTTGTCCGAGACATAGATCACCGTGTCGACATGCGCCTTGCGCCGATTGATCTCTGCCATCGGTGCCGAGCAGTTCGTACCGCCCGATGGCAGCGATGCGAGCTTCTGCGCGTTGGTCATCACCGTGTCCCTCGGATTCAAGCGCAGTCGCTCGACACGATCATGGAACGGAATGACCTCAGCGTCCGGGTTCTTTCGAAGGACGGAAGCTGCAACCAAGGCCGCTACATCGACACACCGCACCGCACTCGTCGCGCCCTTGCGGTAGCCCGTCACAGGCGAGTGCATCGAACCTGACACATCGACGAACACGTACGTCTTGCCTGACATAGCCGGCACATTGTCCAAGGACACCTCAAGAGCATCCTCAAGCGCCTGCAAGATCGGGCGAGGCGCATCCGATGCCATCGAGTGTGCAGCCATCAACTGATACGGAAACGCCCGCGCCTTCCGAACCAATGATGGATCTGACAGTTTGTCTTCGATCAACTGCACCATCTCCGGGTCCTCAAACACGCCGTGGCGTGCAAAGGTGTTCAGGTTCATCCGCGCCATCTGCCACGAGCCATTCCGTGCGATCGCCTTCCAAGCAGCTTTGTCAAGCGGCAATGACGTCAACATCTGGAACGGCACATCAGGAATCACGTGGGACGTGCCGCTCTTGAACGCCTCGAACTGCTGCACGATCTCCGGAAGCGCCGCCGCCTCGTATGTGCGACCAAGCAAGTAGCCGTACAGCGCCTCGCGTTGCTTCGTGGTCGGCACGGGGTGCACCATCTTCACGATGTCCGCAATGGATGGGTCGTTGCCGACCGAGCCGAAGAGAATTGCCTCGTCCGACCGATTCTCCAACCACTGCAGCACCATGCGCTTTGGCAGGGAGCCCAACGACTTACGCCCAACCGCACCTGACCGCACGATCTGCACAAAGTTGCGCAGCATCTTTGGCGAATCGATCACTCGATCGAAGACCTCCGCCATCAAACCAGGCGAGCGCACGCTGAGCACTGCACATAACAGCGCAGGTAGGTCCTTCATGTGCCCCTCGGTCCGACAGTACAACGCGGTCCGCGCGATGAACTCCGGGCTCACCTGTCCGCACAATGAAAGCACCGTGTCCAGCTGGTCCTCGGCAGATGCATAGAACGTCGCGTTCAAGCAGCCCGTCGCCGCATACTGCGCGAGTGCCTGTTCCGGAGTCATTGCATAGGCAGACCCGCTGGCTTCATTGATCGCGGTCGCGCCGGAAGCCTTTGAACCACGGAACGCCTTGAAGAGTGACTTGTTCGCCATCGTATGCCTCCTGTCGTTGTGACGAGAGGAAGCCAATGCATAGGGCGTACCAAACCATGAAATCGGCTCTGAGGGCTCTCCAACGCTGTTTTCTGATCTTCTGGCGTCGCCTCACCCAACAGACGATGATTTAGTTGTATCGTGATTGATACTAATCGATACAAGGAGATCGCATGGCGTCTCGCCTACCAAAACGCACCCCCACAGTCGTCATTGGCGTGCTCGGGACCACATTGGATGTCGGCAAGGGGCCCCACCGCTGGGAGCGCTGGCGCCCGACCGTCTCGCTTTGCCAACACGAAGACTTTGTGGTCGATCGCTTGGAGCTGCTGCACGACGCAAACGCGACCGCCCTCGCGGAAACGATCGTCGAGGACATCGCATCGGTCTCGCCGGAGACCTCCGTCGTGCGGCATGTCATTGAGCTGGCCGATCCGTGGGACTTTGAAGAGGTCTACGGCGTCCTGCATGAATTCGCGGCGAAGTATCCGTTCGACACCGATCGCGAGGACTATCTCATCCACATCACGACGGGCACTCACGTCGTTCAGATCTGCAACTTTCTGCTGACCGAAGCGCGCTACTTTCCAGCTCGGCTCATCCAGACCAGCCCGCCAAAGCGCTCATCGTCAAGTCCAGGGTCTTACAGCATTATCGACCTCGATCTCTCAAAGTATGACCGCCTCGCATCTCGTTTCGAGCGTGAACATGTCGATGCCATCGCATCGCTCAAGAGTGGTATCGAGACGCGCAACGCAGCGTTCAACCGCCTCATCGAGCAGATCGAACATGTTGCGGTGCGCACGAGGGATCCTTTGCTCATTACTGGCCCCACTGGCGCGGGTAAGTCCAAACTGGCTGGTCGCATCTACGAGCTGCGCAAGCACCGGCGGCTGGTCGATGGTCCCCTGGTCGAGGTGAACTGCGCAACGCTTCGCGGCGACGGCGCTATGTCTACGCTCTTCGGGCACAAGAAGGGGGCGTTCACTGGGGCGACATCGGATCGTCCTGGATTATTGCGGTCGGCCAACGGCGGCCTGCTCTTTCTGGATGAGATTGGCGAACTTGGTCTTGATGAGCAGGCCATGTTGTTGCGGGCAGTGGAAGAAGGGCGTTTCCTACCGCTAGGCGCGGACACGGAAGTACAGAGCAAGTTCCAACTCATTGCCGGTACGAATCGAGACCTGGCAGCGCAAGTGCAACGGGGAGCATTCAGAGAAGATCTCTTCGCGCGCATCAACTTGTGGACATTTAAGCTCCCGGGTCTTCGAGATCGCCTGGAAGACATCGAGCCAAACATCGAGCACGAGCTGGAGCGTTTCGCGAGAGAAAGAGGCCAACTCATTCGGTTTAGTAAGGAAGCGCGCGCGCAGTTCCTTCGCTTCGCAACCGGCTCGGATGCTACTTGGACCGGTAACTTCCGCGATCTTGGGGCTGCTCTCACTCGTATGGCAACGCTCGCACCGGGGGGTCGCATTTCGGAGGACGTCGTCAGCGATGAAATGAAACGCCTTGCTGAAAGTTGGCGCGGCGTGGTGCGCACCGATGACACTGAGCTTGAGGCAGTCCTTGGCGCAGAACGACTTGCCGGTGTCGATCTCTTCGATCAGGTGCAGTTGGCTTGCGTGATCAAGATATGCCGCGAGTCGCGAAGTATGTCCGACGCGGGACGCAAGTTGTTCGCCGCGTCACGCGCTCGGCGCAGTTCGACCAATGACTCGGACCGCATCCGCAAGTATCTCGCGAAGTTTGATCTGACATGGGAAGGGATTCAGTAGCGCGGTGTATCCATGACGATTTATCGAGCATAAGCATCGTTTTTCCGCACTCGAAAAATCGCGCCGGAGACCTTTTGCACCCGGGGGCCAGATTTCTCGCATAGTTGGGCAACCCCGCGCGCAGAGACCAATCCAAGATCGCCAAACCGCTCGCGAATCTGCGGCGTTCCGCACGCCTCCGCGCGCGCCACCTCCGCGCGCGCACCCCTATAGAAATAGTAAGCGGTGGGGATGGGATTCGAACCCATGAACAGGACAAGCCCGTTACCGGATTTCAAGTCCGGCGCCTTCAGCCGCTCAGCCACCCCACCAAATCCAACTGTCCCCTCCGATCCTACACGCCACGCCCTGCCCGCGCACTTGGCCCCTCACTTTCGCTAACCTCCACCCGTGAGCGACTCCGAACCACAAGCCGCCGCCAACACCAGCGACCTCGCCCTCTGGATCAAGCACATCAAGTCGCTTGGCCCCGTCGTCGTCACCATGGTCATCATCAGCGCGGTGCTCCCCGCAACGCTCGGCATCGCAATGCTCGTGCGCGCAACCTCCGATGCGGCTGAGGGCCTCGCAATCATCGACCAGTGGGGCATCCCCATCGCCGCGCTCGTCGCCATCGCGGTCTTTGCACTCTCCACAGGCAGCGCCCTCATGCCCACATACGCGCTCAGCTACGCCTGCGGCGTCTACTTCGGCCAATACTGGGGCTCGGGTGTCGCGGTCCTAGGTGCCGCATTCGGCGCTCTCGTCGGCTATGCCTGGGGCGCGCTCCTCGCCCGCAACCGCGTCATGCAGGTCGTCGAGGCGAACCCCAAGGCCGCCGCCATCCACGCCTCCATCGTCAAACGCTCCTTCCGCGATGAACTCCTCGCCATCACGCTCATTCGCATTCCGCCCAACTCGCCCTTCGCCATTACAAACCTGGTCATGTCCGCCTCCGGCGTGCGCCTCATCCCCTACACCATCGGCTCCGCCGTAGGCATCGCACCCCGCACCATCGCCGCCGCACTCATCGGGGCCGCCGTCGGCGAAATGAGCAAGCGATCGGAAGCCGGCGGCAGGCTCAAGTGGGCCATCGGCATCGCCGTCGCCGTCATCATCTTCCTCATCCTCTATCGACTCTTCTCCAAGTGGGCTCGCGAGGGCCTCGCAAGCCTCAGGGACCTCCAAACGCCGCCTGACACGCCGATCCAGGGGCCCACCCAGGATTGATGGAACACAAAGCAGCCCTCGCCCGTTCGCCGGGTACCATTGAAGCAACGTTGCGGCTCGCCGCCACGGTTGTCGCATGTACACCCACCACGCCGGTTGTGGATGAGAGTGGCCAAGCACGGAGGCCCATGGGCCCCGATCGAAGGAGCAGATTCATGCTGAAGCAGTTGATCACCACCGCCGCCGCAATCACATGCGTCGCGGCTTCCGCCATCGCTCGTCCCGACCTCGAGGTCGGTGTCGCAGCGCCCAACCTCACCGACGTCACCTGGCTGCGCGGCGACGCCGTCAAAGAATGGAAGTCAGGCGAGGTCTATGTCCTCGACTTCTGGGCCACTTGGTGCGGCCCGTGCGTCGCCTCCATCCCCCATATCAACGACCTGCAGCAGGGCTTCAAAGATCAGCACGTCCATGTCATTGGCGTTGCCATCTGGCCCAACGAAAAGATGGTGCCCACAGAGAAGTTCATCAACACGCGCGAAGACATGAACTACACCATCGCCGCCGACATCGATGGCAAAACCGCAAACGCATTCATGACCGCCGCCGGACAGAACGGCATCCCCACGGTCATGGTCATTGGCAAGACCGGCAAGCTCGAATGGCTCGGTCACCCCATGGACGGCCTCGACGAAGTCGTCGAACTCATCGTGCATGACAAGTTCGACGCGATCGCCTACGCCGACAAGGCCAAGGCCGAGCAAGAGGCCGCGATGCAGATCTATCCGCGCCTCATGCAGGCCAAGGACGCCGAGGATTGGACCGCCATGGTCGCCGCCGCCGACGAACTCCTGGCCCTCAATCCCAAGAAGTTCTCCGGCATCAACATCCTGAAGTACATCGCACTCGTCCAGAGCGACACTACCGCCGCCAAGACCTTTGGCCATCAACTCGTGGCCAACACCTTCGCCGACGATGCCGGCGCGCTCAACGCATTTGCATGGATGATCGTCTCGCCGGAATCCGAACTGCCTGAAGGGTCACAGGACGCGATGCTCGCCGTGCAGGCCGCGAACCGCGCCAATGACCTCACCAAGCACAAGGACCCAAGCACCCTCGACACGCTCGCCCGTGCCTATTACGTCCAGGGCGATGCGCAAAAGGCCTATGAAACCCAGAAGAAGGCCGTCAGTCTGGCGCCCGATGGTCTGAAGCAAGAGCTCGAAGAAGCGCTCAAGACCTACGAAGAAGCCGCTGAATCGATGTAACGCACGCCTCGTGCGGATGCAATGCACACGTCGCCCCGGCAGGCATGCAGTGCCTGTCGGGGCGACTCTATTTTTGCAGTAGACTCACCCACATGTGCCATGCAATCCGCCAATTCGTATTCGCGACCGCCGTACTACTCACGTTCGCGCCACGCGCGCTCCCGCAGCAGGCGCCCGCCTTCGACTACTTCAATGGCCTGCGCTTCGAACGCTCCATCCCAACGCCGCAGCAACATCTCGGCTACGCAATCGGCGAACACTTCACACGCCACGCCGACGCCATCAGCTACTGCAAAACCCTCGCCGATGCCTCCGATCGCATCACCATCCAGCAATACGGCCGCACCTACGCGCGCCGCCCCCTCATCGCCCTCACCATCACCTCGCCCGCCAACCACGCCCGCCTCAACGACATCCTCGCGCGCAACCTCGAACTCACCGACCCGCGCAACACCTCCGAGGCCCACGCAAACGAGATCGCCCGCGACAACCCCGCCATCATCTGGCTGAGCTACAATGTGCATGGCAATGAAGCCTCCAGCACCGAAACCGCGCTCCAACTCGCCTACACCCTCGCCGCCGCCACAAACGATCAAATCACACGCATCCTCGACGACCTCGTCATCGTCATTGATCCGTGCGTCAATCCCGATGGCCGCGAGCGCTACGTCAACTTCTATGACGATGTCGTTGGTCAACAACTCAACCCCAACGACGACACCGCCGAACACGATGAACCCTGGCCGGGCGGCCGCGCCAACCACTACCTCTTCGACCTCAATCGCGACTGGACCTGGTGCTCACAGATCGAATCCCAATCCCGCTTGCCCCTCTTCCGCACCTACAAGCCCCAACTCCACATCGACTACCACGAGCAAGGCCACGACTCCCCATATTTCCTCGGCCCTGGCGAAGCGCCCTACAACGCCAACATCCCCGACGAAACCAAACAATGGCTCGATCTCTATGGCCGTGCGAACGGCCAAGTCTTCGACGCCAATGGCCTCGTCTTCTCCACACGCGAACGCTTTGACTACCTCTACCCTGGGTACGGCAAGGTCACGCCCATCTACCACGGCGCAATCTCCCTGCTCTGCGAACAAGCTGGCCATGGCATGGCGGGCCTCGCGATCACCGTCGACGATGAGCATGGCCCGGGCCTCATCCTCACGCTCCAAGACCGCGCACGCAACCATTTCCTCACCTCCATGAGCTACCTCGAGACCACCGCATCGAATCGCGAGAAACAACTCCAGCGCTTCGCCCGCTTCTACCGCGAATCCATGACCCTGCCCGATCGCGCGACCACCGCCTACATCTTTCCAGAGTCCAACGATCCTGGAATGCTTGGCGAACTGCGCCGCGTCTGCGACATGCACGGCATCGAAATCGAACAACTGACCCAGCCCACCGACCTCCCATCCGCCAAACGCTACTGGCCACCCTTTGCAAGCGAAATGCCCGCCCACATCGAAGCCGGCGCCTGGGTCATCCGCGCAGCCCAGCCCATGGGCCGCCTCGCGCGCACCATCCTCGAACGCGACACTTTCGTCGAAGACCGTGACACCTACGACATCACCTCGTGGTCACTCCCTTCAATGCTCGGGCTCGATGGCGTTGAATACGCAGGTGATCTCGGCGTGCTTTCCCTCCAACCGCTGGCGCTTCGTGCAGCGCCCGTGCGCAGCGCCCTGCCCCTTCCAAACAACACCGCCGGTCTCCTCGTTCCCGCCGATCAAACCAACTTCCCCCAAGCCCTTGGCCTGGCCACCTCGCACAACCTCTTCGCGCGCCTCACTGGCGATGCGATGACAATCGAGGCGCCCGATGGCGAGCACAGAGTTCCCATGGGCTCACTGCTCATCCACCCCGCCCGCAACATCTTCGCCACCGACCCGATCGCCACGCCGCGCCTCGACAGCTTCGTCCAAGAAGTCGAAGCGCTTGGCCTCCACGTCCTGCCCGTCACCAACAGCATTCCCCGCACAGGACCCGCCTTCGGCAACAACGCAAACCGCCGCTTCATCGCGCCAAAGATCGCGCTCCTCCGCGGCTCGCCCCTCAGCTCCCTCTCCTTTGGCCACACCTGGCACATGCTCGACATTCAGCAGCCCGTGCCGCACAACGTCATCAACATCGACGCCCTGCGCCGACTCCGCCTGGACGACTACAACGTCATCGTCCTGCCGAGTGGCAGCGCCGCCCGCATCAAGCGCGAACTTGGTGATGACACCGCCACCGCCCTGCGCGACTGGGTGCGCTCGGGCGGCACGCTCGTCGCCATCGCCGGCTCGTGCAACTTCGCATGGGAATCACTCATCGCGGGCAAGGACACCAAGACATCGGACGACAAGCCCGACCCCGAACCCAAACTCAACACCCTCACTTACGCCGAGCGCGAAGCGCGCGATGTCGACGAGCGCATCCCCGGCGCTGTGCTCGGCGCGACGATCGACCTGACGAACCCGATCGCCGCGGGCTTGCGCGAGCAAGTGGCCTTGCACATGTTCGACGCCGAACCGCTCGACATGCAAGACAATGCCTACGTCATCGCACGCTTCGACCTCGCACCGCGCTTGGGTGGATCGATCAACAACAAGAATACCGACAAGCTCGCGTCAACCGCCGCCGTCACCCTCCATCGCGTGGGTGGTGGCAATGTCATCTGCTTCGCATCCGACCCAACCAATCGGGCCATGAACAAGGCCGGCATGCGCCTCTTGCTCAACTGCATCACGATCGCGCCCTCCATGGCGCCGGCGCTGCAACCCCTGGGCGACCAAGCGAACGACCACAACGACCTCGACGTACACTAAGCGCCCATGCCGATTGCCATCCTCTTCGATGACGCCTATCCCCTCGCGCCGCTCACCGAGCTGCGCGCCAGTTTCGAACTGCGCACCGGTGCGCTCACCACGCTCGAGCGCCACGCTGCCATTCTCCAAGCCTCAGGCGTCCAACTCGCCGCGATTCAAGTCCCCGCCGACTGCGAAGCCTGCTCGCGCGAGCGCAACGACATGCGCACAAATCCGCACGACCTCGCCGCGCTCATGGACAAAGGCGACGATCGCGTCCTCGTGATCAATGGCCGCTACGTCCTGCCGAATCCGGACATCGCCCAGATGGAACCGGGCACGGCATTTGTCGAAGCCGGCGCAAGCAGGGCCGTGATCGTCGCCTGCTTGACACCCGCCGACGCCGGCGCGTTCCTGCACAGTGGCCATCTTCCCGCGAACTGCAAAGCCGAAACCGTCGATGAGCAAGTGCTCCTCCGCCGCCCGTGGGATGTCATTCGCTTCCGCGATGACGCCATCGAAGTCGACCTTGCGCTCCTCGCCTCGCGCAAGAGTGCCGCCGTGGCGCCGGGTGTTGTCGTCATCGAAGGCTATGAAGACGACGACAACGCGCAGCATCACCTCGTCGTCTCCAAGAGCGCAACCGTCTATCCGACGGCCCTGCTCGACGTCTCAGATGGCCCGATTGTCATCGACGATGATGCGTCCGTCCGACCATACGCCATCATCCGCGGTCCGGCCTACATCGGGCGCGGCAGCATGGTCCTCGAACAATCCCACATCAAGCCGCACACCAGCATTGGCCCCGTCTGCAAGGTCGCGGGCGAAGTGGGCGGTTGCATCTTCCAAGGCTTCGCCAACAAATCCCACGATGGCCATCTGGGCGACAGTTGGATCGGCGAATGGGTCAACCTCGGCGCGGGCACGACCAATTCCAACTTGCTCAACACCTATGGCGAAGTCACCGTGCAGCGCACGCCCGGCGGCCCGCGCGAACGCACCGACATGCGCTATCTTGGCTGCCTTCTTGGCGATCATGTCAAGACCGCCATCTGCACGCGCATCACCACCGGCGCCATCGTCGGCACCGGCGCGATGCTGGCCGCGTCGACGTGGACGCCGGCATCCACGCCGAGCTTCGCATGGGTGACCGATCGCGGCGCGACCCACGCGCGCTGGCCACGCTTCATCGAGACCGCCAAGGCGATGATGGCCCGGCGCGGCGTGACGCCCGGACACGCCTACATCACGCGCCTGCGCGAACTGCACGAGTGCGCCATCGGGCAATCTGCCGGTCAGGCGCACTCGGCGCACACGCCGTAAAGGATCACTTCATGGTCGCGCACGCGGAACCCCGCCGGCGCGATTTGTTCGATGCCCTTCGGACACCCTTCGATATCGAACACGCGCTGGCAACGATCACACCGGAAGTGGTGATGGTGATGCGCCGCCGCGACGGTCAGCTCATACCGCGCGGGCTCGCCCGGCAGTTCCACCGGATGCAACGCGCCGTCATCGACCAGCGCCTTGATCGTGCGGTACACCGTCGCCTGCCCAAGCCCCGGCACCGATTCGCGCGCGGCTTCGAGCATCTCCGTCGGGCTCAAAGGACGACCCGCGGCCTCGATGGCCTCCCGAATCGCTTCACGCTGTTTGGTCGAACGTTCCACGCTTCAATCGTAGCACGCCGGCTCAGCCCAGCGGACTTGTGCGCCGTGGTTGCCTTGGGCAACCAAGTTTCACCCATTTGCCCATTGCCCACTACGCCAGCCGCCCCGCGATCATGGCAAACCGCAGCACCACCGTGAGCGCATGCTCGATGGTGTGCGCCTGGCGAATCTGCTCGATGAGCGCCTGGCGTGCTTCCTGAGCCGCCCCGGGTTCGATGGATGCACGGGCATCGGCCGCACGTTGTAGCTCGCCGGCAAGCCCTTGCAGCGCGCCGGCCGCGGCGCGATCAATGGCTTGCAGGTCTTCGTCATAGGAGGCGAGCAACGTGCGCTGGAGCGCGACTGTTGTCTGGCTTGACGCGAGTTCGAGCAGGGCCGACGTGATGATGCGCGATTCTTCTGCGCTCAGCGTGACCGATGCGCCGGTGTCCTTCGCTTGGGTCAAGCGCGCTGCCAGATCTTGGAGTGCTACCTCATTCATGACGCGCCTCCTTCCGTCGGGTCAATCGCCGGCCAAGGCGTTAGCAACAGGTCAAGGAGCTCGGCCGCTGCGTCTCGCCGGTCAGGGTTGTCGATGCGCGCGAGCACATACTGCTCGATCAACGCGCGCGTCTTCGCGCGATCCCAGGTCGTGGGCAGTTCGCCTTGATGCGCATACAGGTCGATCGCCTGCGCATCGGCGCGCAGCTCATTAACGAGGATCTGGATCGCTTCGCCGTGCGCGACGACCGCGTGCTGCAACGCCGAGGCGCCGGCCTCGAACTGCTCGATGGGCGAGAGCTGGGCCAGGAGCGCTCGCTTCGCCTCCGGCGCTTGCGACATCTTGCAGGTGAGTGCGTAGTCGATGAGCCACGCTTGCGCCTCGGCGATGCGCATGCGCCCCAGGCGCACTTCTTCGATGAGCGTAGACGATTGCTCGGCATCCGCGAGCAATTCTTCAAGTCGGATGGGGACTGCTTCCAAGTCAGGCGAGAGCAGGCCCGTGGTGAGCAGTTCGCGATGCAGTCGGCCGGTGAGCGCGATGCGCTGGATTTCAAGTGATGCAACAACCTGGCGCTCGAGGAGCACGCGCGATGCTTCGGTGTGTGCGCTGAGCACTTCGAGGGCGTGCGCCTGTTGGGCGGTGATCGGTGCGATCGTGGTCGGGTTGGCGCAGGCGGGGATGAGCGCCCCGGCGGCGCCGGCGACGAGCGCCAGGGCATGTGTCATGCGCAACGGTCGCGCGGACGGTTCCGTGTTCTTGGGTACGGTGGCCAGCATGGTTTGCTCCAGGAGCGCCACCCTTGGCGCTCGCATGGAGTGTTCCACGTGGAACATCGACCAGGAATGATCACGTGATCGAAGCGGCTTGGAAATGTTGACTCTCGGCGGGATCGACAGGGATTGTGCGCACAGCTGTTGTTTCGGTGCGCACGGATGCGTCATCAGTGTTGTAGTAGCGGTCGAGCACTGCGCGCCACTGGTCGATCGAGTTGACGTTGATGAAGGCGAGGCGGACCTGTTCGCCATCGGGGTGGTGTTGGGCGAAGCGCAGTCCAAACTTGCGCATCATCTTGGACGCGCGTGTTTCGCCATTGATTGCGACGGAGAGTTCGAAGTGATGGAGGAGGACGGCGCGCTGTTCGGCGATGGTGGGGGGCGCGGGGGGGCGCCCGGCCATCATGTCGCGCGCTTGGCGGAAGATCCAGGGGTTTCCGATTGAGCCGCGCGCGACGGAAACGGCCTTGACGCCCGTGTACGAGAGCATGCGGAAGATGTCGTGGACGTTCCAGATGTCGCCTGAGCCGAAGACCAAGGCATCCGGGCGCAGTTGCATGAGCTTGCGAAGGAAAAGCCAGCGGCTTGGGCCGACGTATTTCTGCTCGACGGTGCGCCCGTGGACGGTGACAAAGCCGTAGCCCAGTTCGAAGGCGGCGTCGAGGATGCGGAGGAAGTTGGATTCGGCTTCGGGGGAGTCGTCGAAGCCGCGGCGCATCTTGATGGAGGTCACTTGTTGGTGAGGCAATGCTTCGCGGACGGCGCGGAGGATGTCGATGGCGCCATCGGGTTCGCGGAGCCAGTGCCCGCCGCGGGCTTTGCGGTTGATCTTCTTGACGGGGCAGGCGAGGTTGACATCGATGGACGCGAAACTTGGGGTTGCGTCTTGGCGTTGTGCGGGTTCGATGCGCGTGCCTGGCGGGGCGGCGCTGAGTCCAAAGCGCGCGAGTTTGCGGTAGGCGCTGGGTGGGCGCTTGGCTTGTTCGACCATTTTGACGGCGGCGGCGGCCATTTCGTCGGGTTCGCAGCCCATGATCTGTCCGACGAGGGGTTGATCTTCGCTGCCGCCCGGGACGTTGTCTTCGAGTTCGCCCAGGTCGGCTTTGGCGAAGCCGCGACCACCGGCGATGAGCGTGCGATCGAGGAGTGCTTCGGTGACGCAAAGGGGGCAGCCTTCACGGCGGGCGACGATGCGCATGGCGGCGTCGGAGTAGCCGGCGAGCCCGGCCTGGAAGAATGGGGCGTCGAAGCCAGGGACGAGGCGGGCGAGGCGCGGATCGGTGACGTGGTCACGCGCGGCTTGCGCGGGATCGATCGTGGGCGCTCCGGGGGCAAGGTCAGCGCTCCACGCGGGCGCGGGTGGGGTGGCATTTCGGCTTGCGGTCTCGCAGCTCATGGTGGTGTTAGCATACGCCGCGTGATGACTACTTCATGGATGAATCGTTTTGGCGGCCTGTTGGCGGTTGTGGCAGGGGTTTGCGTGCTTGGCGGGTGTTCAAGCACAGCGCCGGCGTTCGAGGTGAGCACTTACCCGGCGGGGCTTGGGCAGCAGGTGCTGACGGAGGCCACGGTAGAGCGGTCGGGCGTTGTGATGCGAGTGACGAATGGCTCGAGCATGGCGCTGGGGCCAGGGACGATGTGGGTGAACCAGGAGTTCTCGCATCCGGTTGGTGTGCTTGATGCGGGGACGGCGGTGGATTTCGACCTGAGCGCGTTTCGCAATGAGTTTGGGGAGCGGTTTCGTGCCGGTGGTTTCTGGGCGACGGAGAAGCCCAAGCTGCTGAGCTTGGTGCAGATCAAGCCTGATGGGAATGGCGGGAGTTTGATCGGGCTTGTGGTGGTGAAGGACGAGCCGAGGTAGGGAGGGCACTAGGCACTGGGCACTGGGCACTGGGCATTAGGCACCAGGCACCAGGCACTAGGTGCAGACACGGTCGTGGCCACACTCGGGGCAGGGGGAATTGGGTGGGAGGCCGGCGAGGGCGTAGGCGCAGTGGATGCAGCGGTTGTGCTTGCGTCGGTGGTGGGTGCGGGCGGCGCGGAGGGAAGCGGGGAGGATGAAGATGGGGATGGTCCAGAGGGCGGAATAGAAGATGGTGTTGGCGAGGAGGCCGGGGTAGAGGATGCGGTTGGTTGGTCCGAATCTCGTGCCCGTGGGCGCGCCGGGAAGAGGCCAGAGGTAGAGCGTCTCCCATGAGTAGAAGGGCCAGCCGCGGAAGGTGAGATCCGCTTGGTTCCCGCCGGGCCAAGTCACCCGCTGAGTCCTTCCGTTCCGCAGTGCATTGCTCCTTGTCCTTGGATCAAGAAACTGATCGAGCAGTGCTCCATCGACGGGGACCATCGACACGAGATTGAATTCCTCGAAACCGACCCACTCGTCGCGCCACAGTTCCGAGTATGGCTCGGCAGTGAATGTCACGGGTCGGGGGTAAGACACCGCGGGGCCCAGCTGATGAGCGACGTAGCGTGTGAGGGCATGGTCTGTGGCGAAGCCGAGCGCAAGACACACGATTGCTTTCACCACGGTGCGCCCGCGGAAGCGTCGGGGTTTGTGCACTTGAGATGTGGGGTCATGCGCGGCGGGCATGGTGAGGGATGGTAGGACGACAGGCGGGACGCCTGTCCCACCAGTCGCGGAGAGGTAGAGGGCAGCCTCTCACCCGGCGCCCACTGGCGTGGGGGCAAATGCGCTACCCTCTCCCGGAGGGAGAGGGAGCAAAGGCGGAGACCAAAGGAGAAGGAACTCCCTCCCTCGCGGTCGGCGCGGGTGGGGTATTGCAGAATGCGCGTTGTTGCAGGCCGGGGTTGACAAGCAACCCCGGGCACCCAGAGTCGGCAGAGGGATCAAGAAGACAAACCGACTTGGCAAGCAAGTCGGGCCACCCGGAGGGCGTCGAGGACGACGCGGCTCGCATGGCACAAGAAGAGCTGGGTGTAAAAAAGAGCCCACCGCGCCGGGGGAAGCGCGGTGGACCGGAGGGAAGAAACACGTCACCTACACAATGAGATCTGGGCGCAGACTTGCAACGCGGGCAGCCCTGACCAAGCAGGTGAGTTGGTTGAAAACGACGCACCAGACAATACGTCTTGCCCGGTGTGACTCCTCTGTGGTCCGATACGTTGGTTCCCCTGTCCACGGTTCCGGTAAGCTCGGAACTGATGGCGCTTTCTGCACCTATCAATAGGTATGAGGTTGGGTGGTGGGCGTGAGCATGAAGAGCGAGGTTGTGTGGTGAGGCGTTTTCGGAACAGTGTGCGTTTGGCGTGTGCGATGGCGTGCTGGTGCGCGATCTTTGGGAGTCCTGCCCTTGCGCAGCGTGATGGCGCGGTGGTGCTGCCAGCGGTTGGCGATCGGGTGCGTGTGACGCTCAATAACGGCACGCGTTTGGAGGGCGACTTCGTCCGAGAAGATGTTGAGTTCGTGGTGTTGACGATTGCGGGCGTGGAGACGTCGATCGACAACTTGCAGGTGGTGCGGCTCGAGGTGGTGGGGGATGATTTTGAGCAGTATGTCGAGCTGCGCAAGCAGATTCGCGATGATGACGTGACGCGGCTCATTTCGCTTGTGCATTGGCTTGCGGAGCGTCAGATGTATGACGAGGCGCTTGCGGAGCTTGATGGGATTCAGAAGCAGGAGCCCTTCAATGGTGATGCGCGCGCGCTGCGCAAGACACTCGCGCAGCTGAAGGCGCTGAAGGACAAGCGGACGGCGCCGTCGCCTGCGCCAGGCGCCAAGCCAACGGCCACGCCGAAGCAGGAGCCAGAGCGTCGGCGGTTGACGGCCCGGGACTTTGGGTTGCTCTCGCCATCGGAGATCAACCTGATCAAGGTGTATGAGATTGATCTTGATGAATCGCCCAACTTGATCATCAAGCGCAACGTGATTGATCGGTTCTTGCAGGATTACGCGGAGCATCCCTTGGTGCCCGTGACGCGCGACGGTCGGGAGGCATTTCGGCGGAAGCCCGCGGCGGACATTCTGAGCATCATGTTCCAGGTGGGTGCGCGGGATTTGTATGGGGATGTGGAGGTGGTTGGTCAACCGGCATCGATGGCGATGTTTCGGGACGATGTCCACGCGGGTTGGTTGGTGAATCGGTGCGGGACGACGCAGTGTCATGGGGGTGCGGATGCGGGGAAGCTGATGCTGATCAATCGCCGTCCGCGCTCGGAGGAGACGGTCTATACGAATTTCCTGATCCTTGATCGTTTCCGGACGTCGATGGGGGCTCCGATGATTGCGTATGAGGCGCCGGAGCGATCGGCGTTGATGCAGATGGGGTTGCCGCAGGCGGATGCGCTGTATCAGCATCCGAAGGTGCGCGGTTGGCGGCCGGTGTTTCGGTCGCGCGAGGACGAGGGGTATCAGCGGGCGATCGAGTGGATTCGTTCGATGTACCGGCCTCATCCGGCGTATCCGATTGAGTACGTCCCGCCTGGGGAGCGCAGGGCGGATGACCCGAAGGCACTGGAAGGGCCGTTGGAGCCGAGTGGGGCGGAACCGTCTGCGACGGAGGGCGAACGGTAGGGGGAGACGGGCCCCTGGATGGTCACTGGTATAGTGCGCGCTTGGATTTGGGCTTCGCGGCGGGGCTGCGGGCGGCTTGGAGATTGAAGGGATTGCAGATGCAGAAGATGGGGAAGGCTCGGGTCGCGATGTTGCTGGTGTCGGCGGGCGCGGTGATGGCGCTTGGCGGGTGCGAGCGTGCGGACGACAAGCTTGCGGTGCAGATCGACAAGGCGAGCCACGCGATGGCGATGTCTTCGGGTTCGGGGCGGGCGTTGGCGCCGGTCGAGCAGCGGAGCAAGACCTATCAGAGTGTCATCACAGACCTGAGCGGCGCCATTGATGGGGCGTCGGATGAGAACCAAGCGGTTGCGCATGTGCTGATGGCGCGTGCGAAGCTTGGGCAGGCGTCAATCAAGGCGGGGGAGTATGTGGAGGATCTGGCGGCGTTGACGCACCAGATCACGTTGGTGCGCTCGAGTGAGGCTCGGTTGCGGTCGCAGTTGGCGGTGGCGGATTCGCTTGCGGGATTTGATCCGCGCGAGACGCTCACGATGATCGACGCCCGGGCGAAGGAGCTTGATGCTGAGCTGGCGCACGCGCAGTCGGGTTTGGACGAGCTGGAGGCGATGCAGGCGGAAGTCCAGGCGCGGCAGGACGCGGAAGACACGGGCGCGCGGGCGGAGCGCGAGTTTGAGCAGGCACTGCGGAGTCAGGCTTTGCGAGCCGAGGGGCGGATGCGGCTTGATTTGGTTTCGCAGGCGGTGTCGCATGAGCGGGCGGCGGCGCAGCATGAGAAGCGTTCGTCGGAGATTGGTCTTGAGCTTGCGACGGTGACGCGCGCGGTGGAGGATCGGGCGCGAGAGGTGGCGACCTTGGCGCGGATGCGCAAGGTGCAGGATGACACGCGGGACCGGATTGCGGCGTCGCATGATGGCTGGGGGGACCAGCGCACGGCGGCGTTGAGTGATGCGAAGGCGTCGGCGGAGTCGGTGTCGCAGGCGCTCGCGGCGGTAAAGGTGATCCTGAATGACCGGGCGACGCCCAGCTATGACGCGGTGACGAGCGCGTATGACCAGGCGGTGGGCGAGGCGCGGAAGGGCCAGTCGGCGCTGCGTCAGCCTGCGGCGATGGTGTCGGGCGCGGCGCAGCAGGCGCTGGCGGAGATTCACGGGGGGATGGGCGAGGCGCTGGGTTCGCTTGCGGATGTGCTGGAAAGCCTGCAGGGGATGCCTGACGTGAAGGTGTCCGGGCTTGATGCGAAGGCGATTCGGTCGAAGGCGAAGGAGGCCAAGGACGCGGCGAAGCAGGCGATTTCGTCGGCCTCGAGTTCGTACCGCTCGGCGGGTGGGCGCGTGAGCGAGTTGGGCGATCTGATCGACCCGGCGGCCTCAGCAGCGGCCCATGAAGACGACGCTTCTGACTACGACGACGCAAGCGCCGAGATGGGCGAAGACGCGTCGTATGACGATGGGGCGATGGTTGATGAGACGGAAGATATGGCGGACGAGATGAGTGAAGAGGACCCGGGCTAAACCTGGGGCCTGGCTTACTCCATCAGCAGTCCTTTTTCCTTCCAGATGCGGCGCAGACGGTCTTGGGTGACCGGCTCGATGACGATGCCGCTGTCCAGCGTGCGTCGGACGAGATTGCCAGTGACATCGAGGATGGTTTGGATCTCGGCTTCGCTGCGCTCGGGTTGCGAGGTGTAGCGCCAGCCATCGATGTCAATGTTGGTGAATTCGTCGCGCCGGATGGTGAGTTTGTCGTTCTTGCTGTCATATGAGAAGAAGGCGAAGTCGAGGCGAGCCGGCGAGCTTTGCGGGTTCTTGAGCGCCACGAGTTGCGGGAGCATGTAGCGCTCGACCTCGGAGATGTAGCCCTTGTCGGGGAGGGTCCAATCGCGGACTTCGGCGGGCGTGCCCTCGCGCAGGGTTTTGACGGTCATTGCGCGATCGCGGCGGATCATGGTTTGTTGCACGGATGTTGATCGCTTGGAGTCGCGGAGCGTGTTGGTGATCGACCAAGCTTCGTAGGCACGATCGCGTGAGAGGAAGTGGATGGCGCGGGTGTCGATCGTGGTGGAGGCTTGCATTGCGCGCGCATCGACTTGGACCAGGAAGCCGTATTCACGATCGGCGGCGGACCAGTTCTCACGACCACGGGTGAAGTCGAGTTCGCCTGCTTGGCCATCGCGGATTTGGATTTTCTGGAATGCGACTTCGTTGTCGTCGCCGGCCTTGCCTGTGCGGCTTGGGATGTAGTAGCGCAGGTAGAGGGGTTCCTCACTCAGCAGGGACTTCATGTCTTCCGCGGTGATTGTGCTGAGGAATTCGGCACCGGCCATCAAGGCCATTGCGCGGCCCTCGGCGACGGCGAGCGGGTCTTCGAACTTGGTGCTGGCGGCGATTGTTTCGTAGAGGACGCGTGAGGTCTCGAACTTGGAGCTGAGGCAATCGAGCTGCATGATCACGAACTCGCCTGCCTTGGGGGAGAAGATGGTGTAGCCAGTCATGAGGGCGTCGCCCTCGCCAGGTGAAAGCTCGCAATAGAAGCGAGCGGCGGCGCGGCCGGCGATCTTCAGGTTGGCGGATTCGTTTAAGCGGTCGAAGATTCGGAACTGCTTGTTGGCGGCTCTGGCCTGGGCGGTGCGCTGCTTGGCGAATTCGTCGAGGACGCCATCCAGCGAGAGGGCGAGGTCGCCGGTGCGTTCGTTGGTGACCTGAACGACCCAGTTGGAGCCTCGGAGGGCGCCTGGAGCGCTGATGACGGCGGTGGTCTTGCCGCCGGGCTGGGAGGTGACGTTTGCGGTGGCACCCTCGGGAACGAGGACGGTGACGCCCAGGGCGTCGATGATGAGGGGCTGGGAGACGGTGATGTCTTCGAGGCGGGGCTGCTCTGACTGGGCTGCGGCCGGGACGCACCCCAATAGGAGGGGGGTTGCCAGGCAAAGCAGGCGGAAGGGACGGTGGGTGGTTCTGGTGCGGTTCATGGAGTTTGCTCCCTCAAGGGGTCGGTTCGCAGGGCGAAGGTCTGTCGTTGCGATCGGCGTTCCAAGGGCCTCAAGTTGACAGGGCGGGCCAGTTGCCTATATTCCCCGACTCGCGCCGGTTTTGCCGGGGCGGTTTTGGTGGGTCCAGACTGTGGCGGGCCCCCTGCGTCATGCGTGGGGGACCAATCGGTCGGGCAATCGTGGGGAGCGTTGGGCTCCGCGATCGCGTCGGCATCTGTCGGTGTCGCCGTGCATGAATGGTTCGAAGGTTCCTTGAAGCGAGACGCAGGCACATGAGCGGTGGCAGGATTCGAATCCGTATGGAAGCGTATGACCACCAGGCGCTGGACGCCTCGGCGAAAGAAATCGTTGATCACGCCAAGCGCACGAGCGCGAAGGTTGCTGGTCCGATTCCGTTGCCGACGCGGAAGGAGCGTTACACGGTGTTGCGTTCGCCGTTCATTGACAAGAAAAGCCGCGAGCAGTTTGAGATCCGGACGCACAAGCGGATCATTGATATCACTGAGGCGAATGCGCGGACTGTGGAGGCGCTGAATCGTCTCGTTGTGCCCGCAGGCGTCTTTGTGAAGATCAAGGCGTAGGAAAGTATTCGCGACCGGTTGCTGAGCAAAGCAGCCGGTCGCTTTCGTTTGCGGGCCAAATGGTTTGGCCTGCCCAAGTAAGTGCTCCTCTCCGCCAGGCGGATGAGCCGGCCCGGCAGGCGTCGGGATGAAGGGGATTGTGATGAGCCTTTCGCTCCTTGGAACCAAGCTCGGGATGACCCGCGTCTACAACGACGATGGTGTCTCCGTGCCTGTGACGGTGATTGCGCTTGGTCCTTGCGTTGTGACGCAGGTGAAGACGCAAGACGTCGACGGGTATGACGCGGTGCAGATTGGCTATGGCGAGTTGAAGCCGCGCAATTCCACGATGCCGATCATTGGGCATGATGCGAAGGCGAACACGGCGCCGAAGCGGCACCATCGTGAGTTCAAGCCGGCGGAGTCGAAGATGGAGTTGCCCGCGTTTGAGCTTGGGCAGACGCTTGACGTTTCGATGTTTGAGAAGTGCGCGTTCGTGGACGTGATCGGGACGAGCAAGGGCAAGGGCTACCAGGGCGGTATGAAGCGCCACAACTTCGGCGGCCAGCCTGCGACGCACGGCACGGAGCGGAAGCACCGTTCGCCTGGTTCGATCGCGGCGCATGCGACAAACCGCGGTACGGGTCCGAAGCCCAAGAAGGGCAAGCGGATGGCGGGACACATGGGTGATGAGCGTGTCACGGTGCGTTCGTTGTCTGTGGTGAAGATCGACAAAGAGCAGGGGCTGATCCTGGTGAAGGGTCCGGTTCCCGGCGCAGACATGGGTCTTGTGGAGGTGCGCGAAGGGCGTCGCCTGTACAAGAGCAAGGGTGTGAAGCAGAAGGAGGCGCTCGGCGCGTAGCGTGCGTCTTTGTTGTTGATTGAGGATTGCGGCGGGACAGCGCGTTTCCCGTCGGTCCGGCAGGCCGGTGAAGCGGAACCGTCGGGCAAGGACAAGTGTGTGAGGCCGCCGAGTTGACCCCGGTTGCGATCGGGCGAGGCGAGAGGGTGCGAAGGTCGCACTCGTGAGGCGGTGTGGTGGATTTCATGGCCCGGAGCTCGGGCAGGGAAAGTGAAATGGAAATCCCCGTATTCAAGATGGACGGGAAGTCTGCAGGGACGATGACCGTCGATGAACAGTCGCTTGGCGGCGAGGTGAACCCTGCGCTGCTGAAGCAGGCGTTCGTGATGTATCACGCGAACACCCGCCAGGGCTCTGCGCGGACGAAGACTCGTTCGATGGTCGAGGGCTCGACGCGGAAGCTGTACAAGCAAAAGGGGACGGGCAATTCTCGTGTTGGTCCGGCGCGTGTGCCCGGCCGCAAGGGCGGCAGCATGGCGCACGCGAAGCTGAAGGGGCGTGAGGACTATCACCTCGAGATGCCTCGGAAGATGAAGCGCAAGGCGAATCGCAATGCGCTGTTGGCGAAGCTGCTGGACAACGAGGTGAAGGTGCTGGACACCTTCGAGATGAAGGCGCCAAAGACAAAGAGCGTCGTGGAGATGCTTGAGAAGTTGGGCGTGAATCGCTCGTGTCTTGTTGCGGTGAAGCCAGACAATGACAACGTTCGTTTGGCGGCGCGGAATGTCGAAGACGTGACGGTGTGCAACGCGGAGCAGTTGACGTGCTTCGAGATGCTGAATCACCGGTTCATGGTGATTTCGAAGGCCGATCTCGAGGCGTGGCTTTCGGGTCCGTCATCGAAGACTGACAAGTCGGGCAGCCGCGTGCCGAATGCGCAGGCGGCGGCGACAAAGAAGTCAAGCAAGAAGAAGAGCTCGAAGAAGTCAGGGGGTGAATGATGCAGCCGCACCACATCATTAAGAAGCCGCTTTTGACTGAGAAGAGCACGATCGCGTCGAACGAGTTCAATCGGCATTTGTTTGAGGTCGATCCGAGCGCACGGAAGGACGAGATCAAGGACGCGATCCAGACGCTGTACAAGGTGCGCGTGGTGGGCGTGTCGACGTCGAATCTGCGTTCGAAGGATCGTCGCTACAAGTACGGCGCTGTTGCGGGCAAGGTGACGAAGCGTGCGTATGTGAAGATTCACCCGGATGACACGTTGGAGATTCTGTAATGCCGATTCGCATCCTCAAACCAACGAGTGCTGGGCGGCGCAACGCCTCGGTGAACACGAACGCCGAGATCACGAAGAACCGTCCGGAGAAGTCATTGGTCGAGCCCAAGCGGCGCACGAACGGTCGCAACAACCAGGGCAAGATCACGGTGCGCGGCCGCGGCGGCGGGCACAAGCGTCTGTATCGCAAGATCGACTTCCGTCGGTCGGATCGCGTGGGGATCGAGGGCACGGTGAAGGGGATCGAGTATGACCCGAACCGCACGTGCCACATCGCGCTGATCGAGTACAGCGACGGCGTGAAGCGTTACATCCTGGCGCCGAAGGGGCTCAAGGATGGTGACAAGGTTGTGTGTTCGGACGAGGCGATCGATCCGACGCCCGGTTCGTTCATGCGGTTGCGTCACATTCCGACGGGCTTTGACATTCACTGCATCGAGCTTTCGCCCGGGAGTGGTGGCAAGCTGTGTCGGAGCGCGGGCGTGACGGCGCGTCTGACGAACAAGGAAGACGACTACGCGACGATCGTGCTTCCGTCGGGCGAATTGCGGAAGATTCCGATTGATTGCCGGGCTGCGGTTGGGACGGTGGGCAATGCGGACCACACCTTGCGGCGTCTTGGCAAGGCGGGCAAGAGCCGCCACCTGGGGATTCGTCCAAAGACGCGCGGCGTGGCGATGAGCCACCACGCGCACCCATTGGGCGGTGGCGAAGGTCGAAGCAAGACGAACCGCGCTCCGGTCAGCAAGTCCGGCACGGAGGCGAAGGGCGGTTCGACGCGTAACAAGAAGCAGTTCTCGCAAGAGTTGATCATCCGTCGTCGCAAGTCCAAGCGCTACGGGCAGCTGAAGTAAGGCTCTGGAGGCATCGATGAGTCGATCACTGAAAAAAGGTCCATTCGTTGACGAGCGCATCTATCGTCGCGTGATGACGCAGAAGGAATCTGGGCGCTCCGAGCCAATCAAGACGTGGTCGCGCGCCTGCGTGATCGTGCCGGAGTTTGTCGGGCATACGTTCAAGGTGCATAACGGGCGTGTGTTTCTCGATGTGTTCGTGACGGAGGACATGGTGGGGCATCGGCTGGGCGAGTTTGCGCTCACGCGGACGTTCCGCGGTCACACGAACAAGAAGGAAGGCATCAAGTCGAAGTAATCGCGGGATCGCGTTTGCAGATGAGGCACAAGCCGTGAAGATCAACACGAAACGATTCAATCAAGCAGCGAAGGCGGCGGGCTTGGGCTCGCAGGAGCTGGGCGCGGTGCTTCCGAAGCCCGATGGGGCTGGTCAGAAGCACGATGTGCTTGCGGAGCGCAAGGTGCGGAATTGGATGGAAGGCCGTTTTCATCCGAAGCCGAAGGCGGTGGAGATCGCTGCGATGGCGCAGGCGCTGGGCGTGACGGTGCCTTCGATCGTGCGCTTCACGAGCATGCACCGTTTTGCACGTTCGAGCGACCGCAAGAGCGGGCTGATGGTGGAGCTCATCCGCGGGAAGTCGGTGGATGATGCGCGGCATTTGCTGGCGTTCTCGCCGCGTCGTGCTGCGAAGATGGTGAACAAAGTTCTGGGCGCCGCGATTGCGGATGCCGAGGCGGCGCAGGCGGACACGCGTCGGCTGTATGTGTCGGAGGCGACGGCGGATGCGGGTGTCATCATCAAGCGTTTCCAGCCCAAGGATCGTGGGCGTGCGCACCCGATTCAGAAGAAGACGAGCCACATCACCGTGAGCGTGGAGGAGCGGGCGTAATGGGACAGAAAGTTCATCCATTCGGATACCGCGTGGGGATCACTGAGGCGCATCGCTCGCGTTGGTATGCCCCGAAGGCGCTGTATGGCGAGTTGCTCGTCGAGGACTACAAGATCCGCAAGTTCGTGGACAAGCGATTGAATCGCACGCCACCGTTTGCCGCGGTGAGCGACATTCACATCGAGCGGACGCGCGAGGAATTGAAGGTGATCATCAAGACGGCTCGTCCGGGTTTGGTGATTGGTCCGAAGGGCGCGGAGGTTGATCGCCTGACGGAAGAGTTGCAGTACATGACGGGGCGCAAGGTTTCGATTTCGATCATCGAGATCAAGAACCCGGACATGGAAGCGCAGCTGGTTGCGGAGGGGATCGCGGAACAGTTGAAGAAGCGTGCGAGCTTCCGGCGGATCGTGAAGATGCGTTCGGAGGCGTGCATGCAGGCGGGCGCGAAGGGCGTGCGCATTCTGCTTGCGGGTCGTTTGGGCGGTGCGGAAATGAGCCGCACGCTGGACAACCGCATGGGTTCCATGCCGTTGAGCTCTTTGCAGGCGGACATTGACTATGGATTTGCCGAGTCGTTCACGACGTACGGATCGATCGGCGTGAAGGTGTGGATCTATCGCGGGATGTATGACGAGCCTGCGCCGACCCCGGCGGAGGGAGAGTCGACGGCGGCGGGCGCGCGTCCGCGAGCACGAGGTCGTCGTTGATTGGGACTTTGCGGTTGTTTGATTGTTGTTGAATCGTGTTTGAGCGAGCAGGAGAAGCGTCATGGCGCTGATGCCCAAACGAGTGAAGTTTCGCAAGGAGTTCCGGCGTGTCCGCGATCGCAAGGCGACGAAGGGCAACTATGTCGCGTATGGCGAGTTCGGGCTTCAGGCGCTGGAAGGCTGCTGGATGACGGGGCGTCAGATCGAGGCGGGGCGTATTGCAGCCCAGCACTATCTGAAGCGTCAGGGCAAGGTGTTCATCCGCGTGTTCCCGAACAAGCCCATTTCGAAGAAGCCGCTCGAGCAGCGCATGGGTAAGGGCAAGGCGGATGTTGAGTATTGGGCGGCGCGTGTGAAGCCCGGGACGATGCTGTTCGAGATCGCGGGCGTGCCCGAGGAAGTGGCGCGGAACGCGATGGCGCGTGTGGCGCGGAAGTTTCCGGTGAAGTGCAGGTTTGTTGGTCGGCGTTTGTCGGCGTAAGCAATCAGGAGTTCGAGACGTGAAGGCCAAGGAAGTTCACAAGCTGAATGACGAAGAGATCCTCGTCGAGCTCGATCGCCTGAGCAAGAAGATGTTCGACCTGCGTTGCCAGGTGGTGACGGACAAGATCGAGGATCCTTCGCAGTTCAAGAAGATTCGCCGGGACATTGCCCGGCTCAAGACTGAGCAGACGGCGCGGCTGATTGCCGCCGAGGAGCGGGCGTAATGGCGGAAAAGAAGGACATTCCGATGCGCACGGGCGTGGTGACCTCTGACAAGCGTGACAAGACGCGCAAGGTGGAGGTGCAGTTCCTGGCGAAGCATCCGAAGTACGGCAAGTATCTGCGTCAGCGCACGGTGTTGCATGTGCACGATGAGAAGAACGACGCCCGTATGGGTGACAAGGTTGAGATCGAAGAGTGCCGGCCCATTTCGAAGACCAAGTCCTGGCGGTTGGTCCGTGTGGTCGAGCGGGCGCCCGAAGAAGTGTCGATGCGCGAAGGTTGAATGTGTTGGAGTTCGCCGCCCCAGCGGGAGCTGGTTTGGCGGGGAGGTGATGGCAGATGTTGCAAGCTGAATCAAGGTGCGAAGTCGCCGACAACTCGGGCGCGAAAATCGCTTATGTGATCCGTGTGCTCGGGGGTTCGACCCCGCGTAAGGGATTCAAGCGCCGCACGGCGGGTGTGGGCGATCGCGTGGTGTGCTCGGTGAAGAAGGCATTGCCGGGCGCGGATGTGAAGGCGGGCGATGTGGTGAAGGCGGTTGTCGTGCGCACGGCGAAGGCGACGCGTCGGCCTGACGGCTCATATGTGCGTTTCGACAAGAGCGCGGTGGTGCTGATTCAACCTGACGGGAACCCGCGTGGGACGCGTATTTTCGGGGCGGTGGCCCGTGAGCTGCGCGACAAGGGGTACATGAAGATTGTGTCGCTTGCCTCGGAGGTGATCTGAGATGCCATGCCATGTTCGCAAGGATGACCAGGTAATGATCACGGCGGGCAAGTACCGCGGTGTGACGGGAACGGTGGTGCGTGTGTTGCACGACGCGGAGCGTGTGGTGGTGCATAGCGCACAGATCGATGGGATCAAGAAGAACTTGAAGCCGACGCGGATCAATCCGCAGGGCGGTCAGGTCGAGGTGGACCGGAGTTTCCACATCTCGAACGTGAGCCCGGTGGTGGACGGGAAGCCGACGCGTGTGCGTTTCCAGAAGAAGGCGGATGGTTCGAAGGTGCGTGTTGCGGCGCGGAACGGGGCGGAGCTGCACGTGCTGCGCAAGGCGCGGAAGAGCAAGTAAGGGCGAGGATCGCGGAGAGCAATGATGGCGAAGGACAAAGACAACAAGGGTGGCGCCGCGGTGGCCGAGCCGGGTCCGCCGCCGCGTCTGCGCGAGCGTTTCAAGAGCGAGATCTCGCCCAAGCTTGGCGAGGCGTTCGGGAAGAAGAACCCGATGAGCCGCCCGAAGCTGGACAAGATCGTGGTGAACATCAACATGGGTCGTCACTTGGAGGGCACGAAGTTGCCGGCCAACGTGAAGGAGACGGTGTTGAGTTCTCTGAAGACGATCACCGGGCAGAGGCCTGTGGTGATCAAGGCGAAGCGTTCAGTGTCGAACTTCAAGGTTCGCGAGGGATACGAGACATCTGCGATGGTGACGTTGCGTCAGGATCGCATGTGGCATTTCCTTGATCGCCTGATCAATCTGGCGATGCCGCGCATCAAGGACTTTCGCGGCATGAACGAGAAGGCGTTCGACAAGGGAGGGAGCTACTCGCTTGGCTTGACTGAGCAGGGCGTATTCCCGGAGATCGACATGGCGAAGGCAACGTTCACGCATGGGATGCACGTGAACCTGGTGTTCAAGAATTCAGACCCGAAGATGAGCCGGTTCGTGCTCGAAGAGCTGGGCTTCCCGTTCCGCCGGGAGGAGAAGAAGAAGTGACGACGAAGGCACAGATGGCAAAGACGCGGCAGACGCCGAAGTACATGACGCGCACCGTCCGTCGGTGTGAGTTGACAGGGCGTTCGCGTGGCGTGTATCGCAAGTTCCGGATCTCTCGCATCATGCTGCGGAAGCTGGCGTTGGAAGGGAAGATCCCCGGTATGCGGAAGGCGAGCTGGTAATGGTGAATGACACGATTGCTGACATGCTCACTCGCATCCGCAATGCGGCGCGGAATGAGCAGAAGGAAGTGAAGTGCCTGAACAGCAAGGTCTGCCGCGGCGTTGCGGAGATTTTGCAGAGCGAGGGCTACATCAACGGATTTGATGTTGTGGAGGATGGTCGTCAGGGCCTGATCCGCGTGAAGCTGAAGTATGGTCCTCGTGGCGAGACGGTGCTGCATCGTCTTGATCGGGTGTCGAAGCCCGGTTGCCGGGTGTACAAGAAGGTTGACGATCTGTCCCGTCCGATGCAGGGCTTGGGTATTGCGATCGTTTCGACCTCGCACGGAGTGATGTCAGATCGCCAGTGCCGCGAGAAGCGCATTGGTGGCGAAGTGCTTGCGTTCGTGGAGTGATCTGATCGGATTGCGTAGCGGCGGTGTGGATCGCCGGGAGTTGAACGATGAGTCGACTTGGGAAGAAACCAGTGCCGCTCGGCAAGGCCACAGCGTCGATCAACGGGCGCAAGGTGTCCATTTCCTCTGGGAACAGCACGCTTGAGTATGAGCATCGCCCGGAGGTGAAGGTGACGTTGGACGACGCATCAAAGGCGTTGAATGTGACGATCGATCCGAAGGACGAGTCGATCAAGCAGGTGCGTGCCTATTGGGGCCTGACGCGAGCGTTGCTTGCGAACATGGTCAAGGGCGTGACGGATGGGTATGAGAAGAAGCTCGAGGTTGTGGGCGTGGGTTACACGGCGCAGCTTGCGGGGCAACGGCTTGACCTGAAGGTGGGCTTTGCGAACACGATCTCGGTGCCGATTCCGCCTGGTCTGACGGTGACGGTGGATAAGCAGATGATCGTTGTGAAGGGTCCAGACAAGCAGGCGGTGGGTGAGTTTGCCGCGAAGGTGCGCTCGAAGCGCAAGCCCGAGCCGTACAACGGCAAGGGGATCAAGTACATCGACGAGATTGTTCGTCGCAAGCAGGGCAAGGCGTTCGGCAGCTAACGCACGCAGGTTTTTGGAGACGTTGACATGGATCGGCAGAAAGCAAAGACAATGCGTCGCAAGCGCCGCCGCGTGATTACGCGGAGGCGTGTGCAGGGCACGCCGGCGCGTCCGCGTTTGGCGATTTACCGTTCGCTGAATCACATATACGCGCAGGTGATTGATGATCTTGCGGGTAAGACGCTGTGCGCGGCGTCGACGCGTGAGAGCAAGCTTGGCGTCACCAAGACGGGTGGTGTGGAGGGCGCGAGCGCGGTGGGCGCGGCGCTTGCAGAGCGTGCGAAGTCAAGCGGTGTGACCAAAGTGGTGTTTGATCGTGGTGGTTTCCGGTATCACGGGCGTGTGAAGGCGCTTGCAGATGCTGCTCGCAAAGCCGGGCTGGAGTTCTAAGCAATGGCAGAAGTTCTCGACGAAGTCTCGCAACTCGAAAGCACGACGATCGGTGTGTTCCGGAGCGCCGCGACTGTTGCTGGTGGCCGTCGCTTCAGTTTCGGTGCGCTGGTTGTGATCGGCGACAAGCGTGGCAAGGTGGCATTGGGATATGCCAAGGCCAACGAGGTGCCGCCCGCGATCGAGAAGGCGCAGAAGGAAGCGAAGAAGAGCATGCAGTCGGTGACGCTGCAGGGGGGCACGATTCCGCACGAGGTGTGGGGCGAGTTCTCGGCGTCGCGTGTGAAGCTTGTGCCTGCGTCACCTGGTACTGGCATTGTTGCGGGCACGACGGTGCGTGCGGTGCTGGAGTCGGCGGGGATTACGGATTGCCTGACGAAGAGCTATGGTTCTGCGAACAAGAAGAACCTTGCGAAGGCGACGCTTGCGGGCTTGCAGCAGCTGCGTTTGAAGGACGTGGTTGCGGGGCTGCGTGGGGTTGATCTTGGCAAGAGCGAAGTCGACGAGCGTTTGGAGCGTGGCGCAGCGTTTGTGACGCATACGTCGGGCGGCGAGAAGATGAAGGGCCCGGTGAATCGCGTTGGTGAGGATCGTCGCGGCGGTGGTCGCGGTGGTCGCGGTGGTCGTGGCGGTGGTCGCGGCGGTCGCGGTGGTCGCGGTGGCGGCGGCGGTGAGAGCAACGATGGCGGTGCACCGGAAGCCGCGAGCGAGACGCAGGCCAGCGGGGGCGAGAGCAAGTAAGACTGCACTGTGTGCAAGACGCCCGATGAGCGGGCAGAGGACGCATCATCATGATGATTCATGAAATCACCGCGAAGGCCGGGGCTTACAAGGCGAAGAAGCGTCTTGGACGCGGACGTGGCTCGGGACACGGCAAGACATCGGGCCGTGGACACAAGGGCGCCGGGTCGCGCGCGGGCTATTCGGCGCGGCATCAGTTTGAAGGTGGCCAGATGCCATTCTTCCGGCGCATGCAGCGTCACGGCTTCTCGAATGTGCGCTTTGGTGTGCAGTTCTGGACGGTCAACATTGGTGACATGCTGGATCACCCGGAGTTGTCGAAGGGTGGTGCGATTACCAAGGCGAAGCTCGTGGAGGCGGGGCTCATTCGCGATGAGTCGCGTCCGCTGAAGGTGCTGGGCGGCTTGAAGGGCCACGAAGGCTTGAAGGTGAAGTACGACATCACCGCGGAGCGCGTGACGGGTTCGGTCAAGAAGATGGTGACGGATGCGGGTGGTTCGGTGACGGAGCTTGGGACGCGGCGCGACCAGATTCGCGGCGTTGACCGGGCATCCGGTGATCCGACGCCCAAGAACCTGACGTGGAAGCGCAAGCGTTTGGAGTTGTCCGCCAGGAAGAAGGCCGAGCACGCCGCGGGTGGCAAGGGCGAGGGCAAGGCAAAGGAAGGCAAGAAGTCGAAGAAGGGCTGAGCGTTGGGCCTGCGCCTAGGCTTCGCCCCATGCGTGCATGATGCACGCTCGCCATGGAGGATCGGCAAACGCAATGCTTGCAGCCCTGATGAACGTGTTTCGCATTCCCGACTTGCGGAACAAGGTGCTCTTTACGCTCGGGATGCTGATCGTCTATCGGATCGGCTTCTGGATTCCCGTGCCCGGGATTTCGCAGCAAGCGTTGCATGACTTCATGCAGCAGCAGACGCAGTCGGGCGGGGCCGTCGGTCGCATGGCGGTGTTCATCTCGACGTTTTCGGGTGGATCACTTGGGCAGTCGACGATCTTCGGTTTGGGGATCATGCCGTACATTTCGGCGGCGATCATTTTCCAGCTGCTGGGTTCGGCGTATCCGCCGCTCAAAAAGATGCAGCAGGAAGGGCCTTCGGGTCGCCAGAAGATTACGGAGTGGACGCGTTACGCGACGATCGGCTTGTGCATCATTCAGAGCTTTGCATGGCTGAGCTACATCACGCAGATGGGGTTGGTGTACCCGGGCTGGGGCAGCAATCCGGTGTGGTGGGTGATGGCGATCGTTGCGATGACGGCGGGCACGACGTTCCTGATGTGGCTTGGCGAGCAGATCGACAAGTATGGGATTGGGAACGGGGTGTCGCTGCTTATTACGGCGGGCATTCTGGCCAACATGCCTGGCGCGTTCCTTTGGGTCGTGCAGAACTCGCCCATTTCGCAACTGGGCTTTGTGAAGGTCCTGTTGGGCGAGCCGCCCAGCGGCGACACGAGCCTGAGCTGGATGCAGGTGATCTTGCTGATGGGCGCGTTTGTGGGTGTGGTTGCGGGCGCGGTGCTGATCACGGTGGCGCAGCGGCGCATTCCGGTGCAGCAGGCGCGGCACACGCGTGGGCGCCGGGTGGTTGGCGGGCAGCGTTCGTATCTGCCGCTGCGCGTGAATCACGGCGGCGTGATGCCGATCATCTTTGCGTCGTCGCTCATGATCTTCCCGGCGGTGATTTTTCAGTATCTGGCGGAGCATGCCCAGGCGGCGCACCTGCCGATGTGGTGGGTGAACACGACGCGCTTCTTGGGGGATGCGTTCCAGACGGGGGCGTATCCCTACATCTTGCTGTACATCGTGATGGTGTACTTCTTCAGTTACTTCTGGACTACGGTGCAGTTCAATCCTGAGGACATGTCAAAGCAGCTGCGCGATTCGGGGGCATTCATTCCGGGGCTTCGCCCGGGGCCCAGGACCGCGGAGTATCTCGAGACGGTGATGGAGCGCATCACGTATGTGGGCGCGGGATTCCTTGCGATCATTGCGGTGATTCCGATGGTGGTGAATTCTGCGCTGAACATCAACTTCTTGGTGGCGTCGTTCCTGGGCGGCACTGGTTTGTTGATCGTGGTGTCGGTGGGGTTGGACTTCATCCAGCGGATCGAGGCGAATCTGTTGATGCGGAACTATGCGGGATTCCTGGGCGGCGCCGATGGCGGGAAGGGGCCCAAGATCCGTGGGGCTCGGTATTGAGCATGTGGGCCCGGGCCCAAGTCTGGTCCACTCGGCCAGGGCGGGGTCGAAGGGGAATATTCTGGACCTGTTGTGGGTATAGTGGGGGCACAGTCCCTTTTTCCAAGCGGGAGCGTTTGAGCCGGCCCATGGTGGTGTTCGGGTCGCCGGTCTGCAGTTGAGGAGTTATTGCGTTCAGTATGGCCAAGCAGGATGAGAAGTTCACGATGGAGGCGGAGGTCCTTGACGCGTTGCCCAACGCGATGTTCAAGGTGAAGCTGCCCAATGACCACGAGGTGCTGGCGTATGTCTCGGGGAAGATGCGGAAGCACTTCATCCGGATCCTGCCTGGCGATCGGGTGACGGTTGAGATGAGCCCCTATGACCTGACGAAGGCGCGGATTACGTTTCGGCACTAGGGAATGGGCGCAGGCGCCGGGCACTGGGCTTGGCATTGGTGCGGCGGTTGGTCTTTGAGGGGAATGGCGCGGGGCGGGACCGGGTTTCCGACGGCGGTTTCCGAAGTTGGTATACTTCCCGACCCCCCTCGGACGGTGGCCAGGGCGGTTTTTGAGGTTCGAAAGTCGATTTGGAACCGGTTTGAGGCCGGAGGGTGGTGGCAGATGAAAGTGCGTTCAAGCGTTCGACGGCTGACGAAGGACTGTCAGATCGTGCGTCGCAAGGGCAAGGTGCGTGTGATCAACAAGAAGGATCCGCGCATGAAGCAGGTGCAAGGGTAAGCGTTCGCCAGGACGAAGGGACAAGAGCATGCCGCGTATTGCTGGTGTGGACATTCCGGATCGTAAGCCCGTGCGTTTCGCACTGCGGTACATCCACGGCATCGGCCCGAAGATCGCCGACGACATTTTGGCGCGCTTGCAGCTTGATCCTGCGAAGCGTGCGAGCGACCTGACAGATACGGAAGTTGCGCAGATTGCGCAGCTGCTCGACCAGGAGTACCTGGTCGAAGGCGCGTTGCGTCGTCAGGTGAATCAGAACATTCAGCGATTGCGTGACATCAAGTGCTATCGCGGTGATCGTCACCGTCGCGGTTTGCCGACGCGTGGACAGCGCACGAAGTGCAACGCACGCACGCGCAAGGGCAAGAAGAAGACGGTTGCGGGCAAGAAGGGTGTGAAGGGCTAATCCATGGCGAAGAAGCAGCGCAAGGTTCGCAAGAACGTCGTCAAGGGCATCGCGCATGTTCGCGCGACCTTCAACAACACGATGATCACGATCACGGATCCCAACGGCGAGACGCTGTGCTGGGATTCGGCGGGGACGATGGGGTTCAAGGGGTCGCGCAAGAGCACGCCCTTTGCCGCGACGCGTGCCGGGGAATCGTGTGCATCGAAGGCCCGGAAGATGGGGATGATGGAATGCGAAGTGCGCATCACCGGCACCGGTGGTGGGCGCGAGAGCGCCGTGAACGGCATTGCTTCGCAGGGGATTCGCGTGACGGCTGTCGAGGATCGCACGCCGGTGCCGCACAATGGGTGCCGTCCCCGCAAGCGCCGCCGCGTCTGAGTTTGCTTGGCGCGTGACAATCTGACGAATCGTTTCCGTTTCGGGAAAGAAGCTTCGCGTGGGCGAACAGCAGCCGCCTGTGTGAAAGCGTGAACCCGGAGCCAGTTCCAGAAGAACGAAACGCTGCTGAAGGGAACGTGAACTATGCGCGTACGTTGGCGTGGCTTGGAGCTGCCGAGCAGGGTCTCCGAGGATCATCGTTTTCATGCAGAGAATTTCGGGCGGTTCGTTGTGGAGCCCTTTGAGCGCGGGTTCGGCACGACGATCGGCAATGCGTTGCGCCGCGTGCTGTTGTCGAGCCTCGAGGGCGCGGCGGTCACGAGTGTGAAGATCGCGCGGGCACCGCATGAGTTCACGACGATTCCGGGTGTGTTGGAAGATGTCACGGACATCATTTTGAACATCAAGAATCTGGTTGTGAAGCTCGATGCCGACGAGCCGCGGACGATGCGCCTAGCGGCGACGGGTCCTGGCGAAGTGACGGCGGACCTGATCGAAGCGGACACCGCGATCACGATTGTGAACAAGGACCTGGTGATCTGCACGCTGACTGAGGAAGTTGACTTCGAGATGGAGTTGACGGTTTCGCGCGGGCGCGGCTATGTGCCTGCAGCGGAGCAGTATCGCGATGACGAGGAGCAAGAGATCGGCATCATTGCGGTGGATGCGATCTATTCACCCGTGCAGCGTGTGCGCTACAAGGTGGATGAGACGCGCGTCGGTCAGAAGACGAACTACGACAAGCTGACGATGGATGTGTGGACGGACGGCACGGTGACGCCTGAGATGGCGATGGTCGAAGCCGCCAAGATTCTGCGCAAGCATCTGAATCCGTTCGTGCAGTTTGCAGATGCGGGCGAGCAGCGTGTGTCGGAAGAGGCTGCGGCTGCGGCGAGCATCGACGACGAGCTGATCCGCAAGCTGATGATGCCGGTGGGCGATTTAGACCTGTCGGTGCGGGCGAGCAACTGCCTGGAGTCGGCGAAGATCGCGACGGTGGCGGAGCTGGTGACGAAGCCGGAGAGCGAGCTGCTGAAGGTTCGTTCGTTTGGCAAGACGTCGCTTCGCGAGGTGAAGCGGAAGCTGGCGGACCTGGGGTTGGCGTTGGGGATGCCGTTGCCAGATGGGATTACGTTGCCGGCGTCGCAGCCGATTCCGGCGGAGGCGATCGGGATCTGATCTGCTTGAGAAGGCAGGGCAGGTCCGGGTTGGGTAGGATGTCCGCCCCCCATCCAATGGTGGGTCGGTGGGGCGGTGACGAGTTTGGCGGGGCGTGAGGCCCCATTGGGAGGCGGTGCGACATGCGCCATCGCAAGGGTGGATACAAACTTGGGCGGACCAGCGCACATCGCACGGCGACGTTGCGCAATCTTGCGGTCGCGCTGTTTGAGCATGGTCAGATCGTGACCACGGAGCAGCGGGCGAAGGCGGTGCAGCCCATGGTCGAGAAGATCATCACGTTGGCGAAGCGTGGCGACATTCATGCGCGGCGTCTGGTGACGTCGAAGCTTGGGCATGATCGCCGCGCGTTTGCGTGGATGTATCAGGCCAAGCGGTTGACGGAAGAGGAGCGTGAGCGTGCGCAGAAGCAAGCGGACGCGGCGAGCCAGTTCTTCGATCTGCCCGATGCGGACATGGTGGAGCGCAATCGGTATGGCGATTTGCGCAAGGCGCCTCGTATTGTGAAGCACATTTTCGACAACGTCGCGCCGCGTTTTGCGGATCGTGCCGGCGGGTACACGCGCATCATCAAGCTTGGCAAGTATCGCGTGGGTGATGCCGGCGAGCATTGCCTGTTGCAGCTTGTGGGCGCGGAGGAGGGCCCCGAGATCGGTGGCAATCCTGGTCAGCGCCGGCGGAAAGCGGATCGACGGACTGCGTTTGCTGCTGAGAAGCGCCGCGGTTTCGCCAAGAAGGGCGAAGCCAAGGAAGAAGCGGCGACGACCTGATGGCCGCATGAAACGAAGGATTCAGTCAACCCGCCTGCGTGGCGGGTTGTTTGTTTTTGTCGAGTACACTTGCTGGGCGACCCATCGAATTTGCAAAGGGGGACGATGATGAAGCAATGGCCAAAGATGCTGCTTTGCCTGTGTGCTGTCGCGTTGTTGTCGGGGTGCGCGAGTTCGCAACTCGAGCGGAACAAGCAAGTGGTGCTTGCCAACGCGCGGGCGTACAACGAGCACGATGTGGCGGGGCTTCGGGCGACGATGGCGCCGGACCTTCGGCGGCGTTGCGAAGCGACGCCTGACATCCAGGTGCGGAGTGTCGAGGACTTCATTTTCTTCGCCAAGCGGGAGTGGGTTACGTTTCCGGATGGCACGCTCACGGTGGAGCGGCTTGTCGCGGAGGGTGATCGTGTGGGCGTGTTTGGGCGCTTTTCCGGAACGCAGCAAGGGCCGATGGGTCCGTTTCCGGTGAGCGGCAAGCGGATGGAGAATGATTTCTGCGGCGTGTTTCGAATTGAAGCCGGCAGGATTGCGGAGATCATGATTACGTGGGACAACCTGTCGGCGTTGCGGCAGCTTGGGCACTGGTCGCCGGATGAGGAGCAGAGCATGCAGATCCACTACCTTGAGATCGTTTCGCCCGATGTCGAACAGACGTGCGAGGCGCTCGCGTCGGCGCACGGCGTGTTTTCAGCGCCGGTGCCTGAACTGGGCAATGCTCGGACGGCCGCCATTGCGGGTGGTGGGCGCATCGGTGTGCGCGGGCCGTTGCGCGAATCGGAAGCGTCGGTCGTGCGGCCTTATGTCTTGGTTGATGACTTGGACGCGGCGGTTGCTGCAGCGAAGGCGGCGGGCGCTGAGATCGCGCTGCCGCGCATGGAGATTCCGGGGCAGGGGACGATTGCGATCTATGTATTGGGTGGCATTGAGCATGGCTTCTGGCAGCGATGAGGGCCGTTCTGCGCGGTACACTGGGCCCATGCTCGAAACGATCGAGACATTGCAGGACACGGCACTTGCTGAGCTCGCGGCAGCGAGCGATGCCGGTGCGCTTGAGCAGTGGCGGATTGCGTACCTTGGGAGCAAGGGCAAGCTGAAGGACGCGATGGCGGCCTTGAAGGATGTGCCCAAGGCGGACAAGCCGGCGTATGGCCAACGGGTGAATGCGGCGAAGCAGGCGCTGGAGGCGGCGTTCGAGGCGCGCAAGGGGGCGCTTGCGGGCGGTGGAGGCGGCAAGGCGTCGGGCCCGCGGATTGACGTGACGGAGCCGGGCATTGCGTTGCCCATGGGCAAGCGGCACATCATCACGCGTGTGCGCGAAGAGATCTGCGAAGTGTTTTCGCGGATGGGGTTTGATGTTGCGGACGGGCCCGAGGTCGAGGACGACGAGCACAACTTCATCAAGCTGAACATTCCGCCTGACCATCCGGCGCGCGAGCCGATTGACAATTTCTATGTGGAAGAGCCGGATGGTGCGCGTGCGGATCAGGGTGGGCGGCCGCGGATGTTGCGGAGTCAGACGTCGACGGTACAGATTCGCGTGTTGGATGACGCGATCAAGCGTGGGTGGGGGCCGCCATTGAAGATTGTTGCACCGGGGCGGGTGTATCGCCCGGACACGGTGGATGCGACGCACTCGTTCATGTTTCACCAGATCGAGGGTTTGTATGTCGATCGGCGCGTGACGATGGTGGATCTGCGCACGACGCTGTTGCAGTTTGCGCATTTGTACTTCGGCGCGGATGCGGAAGTGCGGTTGCGGCCAAGCTACTTCCCGTTTACGGAACCGAGCGCTGAGTTGGATATGAAGATCGCGCTGAAGCAAGGCGAAGAGCCCAAGTGGATCGAGCTTGGTGGTTGTGGGCTTGTCGATCCCAAGGTGTTTGAAGCGGTGGGGCTTGATCCGGAGCAGTGGACGGGGTTTGCGTTTGGGTTCGGGATCGAGCGGATTGCGATGGGGCGGTATGGGATCCCGGATATCCGATTGCTGTATGGCGGTGATGTGCGGTTTCTTGGGCGGGTGTAAGAGAAGAGGATTCACCGCAGAGGCGCAGAGGGCACAGAGGGGAATTGTGAGTGGGACGTGGGCCATCCCATCGCTCGACTCTCATGGCGATCGCACTTGTGTGTGCGGCAGCGGGATTGGTCATTGCAGTCGCGCGGGCGCGGGCCCTGGAGATCGTGGAGCCCGGCGCGTGGTGGGTTGTCGGCTGGGTAGGCCTGGTCGTGTGCGCGTATGTGGCGTTGGGTCAGCGCGGGTGGAAGCCTTTCAAGGCGTGGATCGAGTTCAGTAGAGGTTTGCGGGGCATCGTCGCGGCGGTGTGGGGGTTGGCTTCGCTTGTCGCGTTCTTGCTGGCAAGGCTGCAGTGATCAAGTCGTTGCAGACCGGGCTTGACAAGCGGGCAACCAACCAGGACAAACCCGACTTGGCAAGCAAGTCGGGCCACCCCGAGAAAGACCCCTCACCCGGCGAAGCGCCACCCTCTCCCCGCGCGGCGCAGGGAGAGGGAGCAGAGAAGGAACGCGGAGAAAAGAGCGGAGAGAACAGGAGACCCCCTCCCTCGCGGTCGGGGCTCGCCGGGTGTTGCAGGATGCATGTCGTTGCAGACCGGGGTTGGCAAGCAACCCCGGGCACCCAGCGGTGGGCGTGGCCTCGCTATCGGAACGTCTATGGCGCGGCAGGCCTGGATCTGGTGGTTGGGTGTGTGAATCCCCTGCAGTTGGGGGCGTTGTTGGTCGAGAGGTCCAGTGTGTCTTGATTGATCACACTGGAGGAAGCTCGTCATGCATACGCCGCGTGTTGCCCTGATTGCTACGTCTCTTGTTGCGACGACTGCGTTTCTGATTGCCGGTTGCGGGGAGGGAGCGTCGGAGGCGCATGCTGCGTCTTCGAGCGGTTCGCGCAATGCGACGACGAAGGCACCTGCGCCGCAGGCGTTTCCGAGTGAGCCTGACAAGGTTGCGGAGCATGTGCTGCGCAGCATTGGCGAGGGGAAGTTGTATGTGGCGTGGGATGCGCTGCCGCAGAGCTATCAGGCGGACGTGACGCAGCTGGTGCATACGTTTGCGGCGAATGTGGACCGCGACTTGTGGAACCGTGGGTTTGAAGTGTTTGGCAAGGTCATCACGGTGATGGAGACCAAGAAGGACTTGATCCTGGCGATGCCCAAGTTCCAGGAGGCTCCGGGCTTTGACCTGCAGAAGGCGTCGCGCGAGTGGGACAGTGTGATCGCGCCGTTCAAGACGATCGCCAAGAGCGACATTGCGAACGTGGATCGCATGAAGAACGTGGACATTCGCAAGATGCTCGGCACCACGGGTGTTGATTTCATCAAGCAGCTCGAGGCGCTGAATGAGATCAAGGAAGGCGGCCCGGCCAATGACCTGGCGAACATGCGCCAGGCGCATGCGACATTTGTCGGGTTCCTGGGCAACAGCAAGGACAACGCGATGGTCACGCTCGAAGTGCCCGGCAAGCCCACGATCGATCAGGAGTTTGTGAAGGTCGAGGGCAAGTGGATCCCGCTCGATGTGCAGCAGGACTGGGACAAGCAGATGGCGGAGGCGCGCGAGGCGCTGTCGAAGATGTCGGGGGCGAAGTTTGCGGAGAAGAAGCCGCAGATCATGCAGATGCTTGATGCGGTGGACGGCACGCTGGACCAGTTGATGGCGGCGACGACGCCCGAGCAGTTTGAGCAGACGGTGAAAATGGGCGTGTTCCAGGTGTTCGGCGGGTTGATGGCGCTGGGGCAGGACAACTGAGAATGTCTTGTCGGCGGGCGGCGAGGAACGTGGCCCCGCGGACTCAGGCTATGGCACCCGAGCAGCGGACAAACCCGACTTGGCAAGCAAGTCGGGCCACCCGAAGAAGAAGGCGTGTACGCCCGCGCTTGCGCATGGGCTGGTACAGGCTTAGCCGACGTCGCGTGTTTGGAAGAGCAGCATGGCGAGGCTGACCATTGCGCCGACTTGCAGCACGGTGTAGAGGGCGACGATGCCGACGTAGCGGACGGGGATCGGGTGGTTTTGTGTGATCGCGTCGACGACCCAATAGCTTTGCATGTTGGGGATGAGCGCCCACGCTGCGAGGGGCGCGATGTTGTAGGTGGTGGGGGTGAGAAAGACGTAATCGCCTTCCATGGGAGGGCGGTTGACGTGGAGCCCGCCGGCGTTGACTAGGACGAGCTTGCGCGTGACGGGGTCGTAGCTGCGGATGAGCAGGGCTTTGCCGTTGTTGGTGTCAAGGAGTTGGGTGCCGTTGTTGACGTCGGTGCCGCGCCAGGCGGGGTGTTTCGGTACCGCGATATTGATGCCGTTTGCGCCGGGGCCAAAGTAGACGGAGCGTCCTGGTTCGAGGGGCACATCGACGGCGCTTGTGAGGGTGATGGTTGCGGTCTCGGTCGGTTCGGCAAGTGATTGGACCTCCGGGTCGGGAAGTTCGACTTCTGCGACTTTTGCGACCCAGGTGTTGTCGTAGGCGCGTTTGCCCAAGAGGTGGTTTGAGAGCAGGCCGCCAAAGAACATGCCTGCGCAGACGACGATGGTCATGACTTGGCCAAGGCGTGTTGAGGCGGCGAGGGCTATGCCTGTGATGACGAAGAGCGCCATCATGACGCATGCGCATGCGACGAGGACGTTGGGCCGCCACACGACGGAGTAGGCTTGGGTGATGGCCCAGTTTTCATCGATGAGCAGTGTGAGCGCCCAGGCGATGACGGACAGTGGGGCCATGAGTGTTGTTGCGACAGAGGGAAAGACCCAGCCATAGAAGAAGTTGCCCCAGAGGCCCACGCCGACGGAGATGAGGACGGCGAGTCCGCCAAAGACGACGACGGGGCCATTGACATGGTCGCGCGCTGTGGACATGACCTGGTGGCGCATCGCGAGCATGAAGAATGCGGTGAGTGTGACGGCGGCGAGGAGGATCGCGGCGGTGATGCCGACGTACTTGCCCAGGATGAACATGGGGCGCCCGACGGGCTTGGCGATGACGGTGAGGGCGGTCTTGTTTTCGATTTCGCGGGAGAGGACGGATGTGGCGACGAAGCTGGCGAGGAGGAGGCAGATGAGGAGGATGGTGGCGAGGCCCATGTCGAGGAGCATCTTGTTGTCGGCGGCAACCTCGCCCTCATCGGAGAAGCCCAGGGAGTAGGCGGAGAGGAGGACGTTGAAGACCTGTGCGAGGCCCCCGACGAGGATCAGCACGAAGAAGATCGGCTGGCGGATGGCCTCGAGGAAGGTGTTGCGCGCGATGGCAAGGGTTTGGCCGAACATGCTGGTGGTGGATACGTCGCTTGGGGGTGTCCTGTGCGGGGGTGTGGCGGCCATCCGTGGCGGCCTGACGGGTGGAGCATAGCCCGGGGGCGATTCTCATGGGAAGTTGCGGGTCGTACCGAACCATCTTCGGGTGCCGTCGTACCAGGCAAAGCCGGACCGGCGAGCACGGGGACGGTGTGCGCGGAGCAGTGAGCGCGCATTCGTGGGGTCGCGATGTGAGAGCGGCCTGAGACAACGAGGGGCGCGCGGGGCAGGGTGAACACCTCAGGTGGACATTGGGCCTCCGCGTCGCGAGAATGCCCGAACCCGCGTGGTTGGGGCCAGGAAGGGCCACCCGGGCGGGGCGACGGGCAAGGCCATGCCGGGGACCGGGCGGCGCACGGTCCGCATGACTCAGGAGCGTCATTCAGGCGATGTCCACCACTGCAGATCAGCTCTCGTATAAGCGGGCCGTTACGACGACGGCGATCGGTTTCGGCATCCAGGCCGTGATTGCGATCGTGCTGTTGGTGTATGGGTCACTCGGCGGGGATCGGGCGGCGTTCGAGGGCGGCCTGTTGGTGCTGCTCGGGCTTGGCGTATGGATCGCGCTCATGCTGGTGTTTCACCAGCACCGCCTGGAGCGGCGGGAGGCTGCTGAGGCGGAGGCGTTCGCGGCGTCTGAAGCGTCTTCGGCATCGGTGTTTGAGCAAACGGCGACGGACCAGTTGGTCCATGCCAACCGTCTGAACTGGCTTCACAAGTGGGTGCTGCCCGCGGTGAGTGTGGGTTTGGGCGGGGTGTACATCCTGCTTGGCGTGATGTTCTATTTGGGCAACGAGCGGCGGGTCGCGATCGAGACCTTCGTGAAGCCCAAGGAATCGGGTTGGGCAATCGCGATCGGCGCTGGTGTTGCGGTCATCGGATTTGTCTTTGCGCGTTTTGTCGCGGGGATGGCGAAGCAGCGCATCTGGTCGCTGCTGAATGGCGGGGCGGCCTCTGCGGTTGGTGCGGCAGTGGTGGGTTCGCTACTCGCGGTGGCGCACTTCATGTCCGCGGCGATGGGCACGGACTGGCTGCTGCGTCCCTTGCCGCGCGTGATCGATGTATTCATGGTGTTGATCGGCGCGGAGATGTTCCTGCACTTCGTGCTGAACCTGTACAAGCCGCGACGGGCGGGGGAATGGCTTCGTCCTGCGCTTGACTCGCGCGTGCTGGCGTTCATTGCGGCGCCGGATCAACTGGCGCGATCGGTGTCGGGGGCGATCAACTATCAGTTTGGTTTTAATGTTTCGTCGACGTGGTTCTACCGCCTGCTGAGCAAGTACATCATTGGTCTGGCGCTGTTGGCGCTCGTGTTGGTGTGGGCGGCGACGTGCATCACGGTGATTCGCCCGGATGAAACGGGATTGAAGATCACGTGGGGTCGGATGAGTGACAAGGTGTTGCCGCCGGGCCCGGTGTTCAAGTTGCCTGCGCCTTTTGCGAAGGTGGTGACTTTTAGCGCTGAAGCGGTGAACGAAGTTCACATCGGCGTGCAGCCGGACACGCTCGAGACGGCCAAGCCGTTGCTGTGGACTGCTGACGATGAGCCGGGGGAAGCCGAGCAGTTTTTCATTGTGCAGCCTGCGCGTCGGAACGGGGACGCGAACGTGCGCGACGTGTCGCTGCTGTCCGGTTCGGTGGCGGTGCACTATGTGGTGAAGGACTTGCCGGCGTATTACCGCTTGGCACAGGATGGCCCTGCGGGCGATGTCGAACGGAACCGAGCGGATTTGCTGGAGCATGTGATCTCGGGCGTGGCGCGCGGTGTTATTGCACGCTATTCGGTGGATGACTTGCTTGGCGAGGCGCGTGTTTCGATCGCGGACAGCATTCGTGGCGATGTGCAGCAGCGACTGGATCAGATCAATTCGGGTGTGGAGGTCGTGTTCGCGGGCATTTCGGAAGTTTCGCCTAGTCATGATGCGGCCAGTGCGTTTGAGGCGGTGGTTGCGGCCGACCAGGAGCGCGAGGCATTGATCGAGCGAGCGGCATCGACGCGCATCGCGGTGCTTTCGCAGTCGGCGGGTGACGTTCGGCGCGCTGAGCACATTGTCGAGGCGCTTGACGTGCTTGATGGCTTGCAGCGAGATGGCGCCAAGGAGGACACGATAGACGCCCAGGAGCATGAGGTGATTGCGCGCATCCTTGCGGCGGGCGGCGAGGCGGCGCGCACGATTGCCCAGGCGAAGGCGGATCGCTGGCGCACGCACATGGGCGCTCGCTCGCGCGCGGTGCGCAGCGAAGGCCAGATTGCGGCGTATTTGGCGGCCCCGGCGTTTTATCGCATTCAGACGGAGTTGGATGCGTGGTGGGACGCGGCGAAGGAGTCGCGCGTGTTTGTTGTGCCGAAGGGCGTGGCGGTGGATTACGACGGCACCGAGATCTATCAAGAACTGAGTTTCCAGAATCCCAACGAGGGACAATCGGAGAACTGATCCGTGCGCAGCTTGCTCATTGGCGTTGCAGTTGTGATTCTCATCGGCTTCGTGCTGAAGTCTATGACGTTTACCGTCAGCTTCACGGAAGCGGCGATCAAGACGACTTTTGGACGCGTCAGCGAATCGGGCGTGATTACGGAGCCTGGGCTGAAGTTCAAACTGCCTTCACCTATTCAGGATGTGACCATCTATGATCGGCGTGCGCGGGTGCTCGAGGCTCCGGGGCAGCAGCTGGCGACGTCTGATGGGCGTCAGATCGTTGTGCATGCGTTCCTGACGTGGTCGATTGCCGATCCGGCGGTGTTCTACCGGCGGTTTGCCCGTGGGGCTGGTGGGCGCGAGCCGCGCGAGCACTACAAGCGTGCGGAGGAGACGCTGACAGATCAGCTGCGGGCGGCGCTTGCGGTGACGAGCAAGTATTCGATGGATGACCTTTTCATCGACGCGGAGCACGGCTCGAAGCTGGACCAGCTCGAGCGTGATATGGCTGAGCGGCTGCGCAGTGTGTCGGGCGAGGCGTCGTTGGCTGCGAACGGCCTGGAAATCGGCGTAGTGGGGATCAATCGTGTGCGGTTGCCTGCGAATGTAACGAGCAAGGTGATCGATCGCATGAACGACGTGCGTGGTCGCATCGCTGCTGAGGCGCGGAACGAAGGTCAGGCGGAAGCGGAGCGCATCACGAGCGAAGCGCAGAATGCGGCGGAACGGATTCGGGCGTTTGCCGAGGTGCGTGCGTCGCAGATCCGGGCTTCTGGTGAGAAGGAAGCGGCGCGCTGGATCGCGGTGCTGGCGGATAACCCGGAGCTTGCAGAATTCATGGCGTATATCGATCACCTGACGTCAGGGCTTGGGCGGCGCATGACGTTGCTGCTTACGCCCGAATCTGTGCCAGCGCGGTTGTTTGGTGACGAATACATCGATGCACAGGCCAAGCGTGCTGAGCAGCGCGCTGCGACGACGACTGCCCCTGCGACGGAGGACAGTCAGTGACCGATGAGCCGATCATCAATCCAGATGACATGGGCGGCGACCTTGCGGAGATGCAGGTCGAAGAGCGTCGCGGGGCATCGTTGACCTTGCGTGAGGATGACGCGCGCGAGGTCCGTGCGGCGTCGATGGAAGCGGCGAATCAGGCGCTCGCGGGCGCGCTGAAGGTGATGTATCGGCTGCTGCAGGTGACGATGATTGCGCTCATTGGCTTGTTTGTTGCCACTGGGCATCAATCGGTGCAGGAAAACCAGCGCGGCGTGAAAGTGCGTTTGGGGCGCGTGACTGCGACGGATCTTCCGCCTGGTTCGCATCTGTCATTGCCAAGGCCATTCGGGCAGGTGATTGCGGTGGATACGCGCCCGGTGGATGTAGACTTGGACGAGGCATTCTTTCCGTACTTGCCAAGTGCTGACCGGGCCAAGCCGTTTGAGGAAGTGCGCACGAGTGGAAATGTCGATCCGGCGCGTGATGGTTCGATGATCACGGCGGACCGCAGTTTGGCGCACGCGCGATGGTCGTTCCGCTATACGCGCACGGATCCAGAGCAGTACTTGCGTGCGGTGCTCCCGAAGGACGAGGAGCGGCTTGTGCGCGATGCTGTGGAGCGTGCGATTGTGCGTGTGGTTGCGGGCGTGACGCTCGATGATCTGCAGCGTGCGGATGAGCGCGAGGCGGTGTTTGATCGCGTGCGTTCGGCGGCGCAGACGACGCTTGATGAGCTGAGCAGTGGGCTGTCAATCATTGATGTGAGTGCGCAACGGTTCTATCCGCCATCGCGCGTTCTGCGCACTTTTACGGAGTCGAACACGGCAGTCTCCGAGGGCGAAGCCGCCAAGGAGAAGGCGCAGGCGGAAGCGAATGCGACGCTCACGTCGACGGCAGGCGGCGCGGCGCGGCCGCTGTTGGCTCTGATCGAGTCTTACGAGCGGGCGATCGATGCGCGGGATGACGCGAGAGCCGAGGATGTGCTGAACACGGTGTTCGCGGTGCTGGATGGTGAGTATGCGAACAAGGCGTTGACGGTTGACGGGCAGTCGTTTGGGAACGTCGTGATTGCGGGCGATGCGGCGGTGCGGTTGTCGGCGGCGCGTGCGTACCGCCAGAAGGTGGCGAACGAAGCGCGCAGCCGGGCGGAGGTTTTCCTGGCGAAGTTGCCATCGTTCCAGAGCAATCCACATTTGTTCATGACGTCGGAGCGGGCGCGTGCGTTTGAGGAAATGACGCGGAATTCGCTGCTCAAGGTGTTCATGATTCCGCGTGACTTGTCGAATTTCCAAATTCGGATCAACGACGATCCCGAGCAGTTGCGGGATCTGGAGCGCGCGGAGCGTGAGAAGCGGCGCAAGGAAGCCGAGGGTAGGCGCTTGCAGATGTTGAGGGACCGGCGGTGAGTGTTTCAGCCCGGAGTGTGCAGAGCGGCGGGTCGACGCCCGATCAAGCACCGGTGGTGCTGGCGCGCGGTCTGAGCAAGACGTTTCGCGACTTCTGGATGCGTCCGCGCGCCCGGGCTGTGGAGAACGTGGATTTCGAAATCCATCGCGGGGAGATCTTCGGATTGCTTGGCCCCAACGGCTCGGGCAAGAGCACGACGATCAAGATGATCTTAGGGCTGCTCAAGAAGACGAAGGGGCGTCTTGCTGTTTTTGGCAAGCCCGCCACGGACGTTTCATCGAAGAAGCGCATCGGGTATCTGCCCGAAGAATCGTATTTGTATCCATTTCTCAATGCTCGGGAGACGCTTGATTACTACGCCAAGCTGTTTCAGCTCAATCATCGAGCGCGCACGAAGCGCATCGACGAGTTGCTTGAGATGGTCGGTCTTGAGGCGGTCCAGTTTCGTCAGGTGCGCGAGTATTCGAAGGGCATGCAGCGGCGCATTGGTATTGCGCAGGCGCTGATCAATGATCCTGAGTTCTTGATCCTCGACGAGCCGACGTCTGGGCTTGATCCGATCGGCACGCGCCAGGTGAAGGATCTGATTCTTCATCTGGGCAAGCGAGGCAAGACGATTCTGCTGAGTTCGCATTTGCTTTCCGACGTTGAAGATGTTGTTGATCGGATGGTGATTTTGTACGGCGGGCGTGTTCGTGCAGCGGGTACGTGCGATGAGTTGCTGGCGGCGCGGGATCGTTCGGTGATTGAGACTGGCGCGCTCGATGAGCCCACCATCGCGGAGTTGCGCGAGGTGTTGCAGCGGCATCTTGGAGAAGCGCCGGTCATTCGGTCGGGGCGACAGAAGTTGGAAGACTTGTTCTTGGACATCGTCGCGCGAGCGAAGGCGGAGCGCGCAGAGACGAGCGGCGCGCAGGCGGGCGGCATGACCGCGGCGTTCCTGATGGGCGATGGCGCCGCGACGACCGCTTCCCGTGACGGCAAGGAGCTGATCGAGTCGCTCGTGACATCGCACCCGGAGGAGCAGCCGATCGAGGTCGAGCCTGTTCCCGCAGCGCAAGCGCGCGAAGAGGATGTGATTGGCGATTTGTTGGGTGATGCGGTCGCCAGCGAGGCAGATGCCAGCGCTCCGAGCGCGCCGCCCGCGGAGGAGCGAAGCACGCCGCGCAGTGCGCCCGGCGATGTGGATGACGATGTGATTTCGTCGCTGCTTGGGGGCGGTGGGTCAGGCGATGGCGGCGAGGAGCGCGGGACGTGAAACTCGCGGCGCTGATCGGTCGGCTTGATCGCGCGCAGCGCACCACGCGCTTCAAAGTGATCGCCAGCATCGTGGTTGTCTCGCTTGTGGCGATTGTCTATGGGGTGTTGGTTGTGCAGCTCAATTCGCCCGGCGGAAAGTCGCCGGTCGTTCCGGGCGAGGCTGCGGTGAGTGGTGGGTCGGCTGCGGCGGAGGCGCTGCGCGGCACGGTGCTTGATTCATTGCGACAACTGAGCCGGGACAGCAACGTCGAAGTGATGCTTGGTATTGCGGCGGGTGCGCTGGCCGTGCTAGCGCTTGGCGCGATCTGGATTGGACTGGCGCTGACGTACCTGGCGCTGTTTGGCGGCGTGTTGCTTCTTGCTGTGCCGTTGTCGTTGATCCCGGCGACGAGTGGGCTTGGCAAGCTTGGGCTTGGCATTGCGCCGTTGCTCTTTGTGTTCTTGACGATGTTGCAACTGAGCCGCCTGGCGTTCAGCGCGCCGTGGCCTGTCTTTGCGGTGGCGCGAAACCTGTTGAATGAAGCAGTGCGCATGAAGATCAGCATGGTCTTCATTGTGGTGCTGTTACTCATGCTTGCTGCGGTGCCCGAAGCGTTGCATGCGGAGCAGCCGCTGCGGTTTCGGGTGCAACAATGGATTCAGTATGGCACTGGGCTGGGGTATGCCGTGCTCGCCATGCTGACCGTGTTCTTCTCAGCGGCGACGATCGCGTTTGAGCAGCGAGACCGGATTATTTGGCAGACGATGAGCAAGCCGGTCAGTTCGTTGCAGTATCTGATCGGCAAGTGGTGTGGCATCATGATGCTGAATGCCGTGCTCTTGGTCGTTGTGGCGGCGGGCACGTATGTGTTCACGGAGTACTTGCGATTCCAGCCGGCGCAAGGTGAAGCGGCGTATCACATCAGTGTTGATGGCGTATCAACGCGGGGCCAGCCGCACCTGATGAGTGTTGATCGGCGTATGCTCGAGCAGCAGGTGATGGTCGCACGTGTGGGTGAGCGTCCGACGCTGCCTCCTCTGAATGAGGAAGCGGTGCAGCGTGCAGTCGAAGACCGGGTGGCGCTGCTCAAGTCGAACGACTCATCGATCATTGTGACCGATCGAACGATTGCAACGGCGCGCAAGGAGTTCGTAAAGGGGCTCTATGAGCGCTATCGCTCGGTGGCGCCGGGCGAAGTGCGAGAGTTTACGTTTGAGCATCTGAAAGGGCCGGCGATTTCGGACACGTCGATGCTCACGTTGCGGTTCAAGCTAAATGCCGGGTCGAATGATCCGGCGGCGCTGTATCGCGTGCGTTTCACGATCGGCGGCGCCCCATGGCCACCAGCGAATGACGGGATTCGGCAAGTTGCACTGAAGGATGCGCAAGTGCTTGAGTTCCCGGCGTGGCTTGTGGGTGACGAAGGCAAGCTGTCCGTCGTGATCGAGAGCGATCCGTCGAATCCGCGCGAGTTCAACTTGCCTCCGGATGGCTTTGAGGTGCTGTATCCCGCAGGCGGTTTTGAGCTGAATTTCTCGCGTGTGTTCTTCATCATGTGGATCAAGCTTGGATTCCTCGCGGCGGTTGGTATGGCGGCGGCCACATCGTTGAGCTTCCCGGTGGCGTGCTTGCTGACGATCGTCGTGCTGTTTGCGGCGGAGAGTGCGTCATTCCTTGCGGAGTCGATCGATGTGTTTTACACGGCGCCGCGGGGGGGCAAGTTGGAGTGGAACAAACAGGTCATTCGGTTCATTGCGTTGCCCATCTCATCGATCTTCAAGATCTATGCGGAGCTGAGGCCCACGGAGAAGCTTGTTGATGGGCGATTGTTGAGTTGGATGAGTGTGATGCGCGGGGTGGCGGTGGTTGGCGGATGGACGATCGGCGTGTTGTTGGCTGGCGTCGCGGCACTGCGCAACCGTGAGTTGGCGCTGTATTCGGGCAAGTAGCCGGGAAGGCGAACGGAGATGAATCCGAGGGATCGTTGGATTCAAATCGTGTGTGCGGTCATGCTCGCGTTGTGTGTTGGAGGGTCGACGGTGGTGGCGCCAGCGGTGACTGCTGAAGCCGCACGCGCACAGTTGACATATACGGACGAAGCAAACGCTGCCGATCCGCCCGAGGTTGCGGTGGGCATCGCGATGGGCGCGTTTCGTGGCTTGTTTGTGAACTACTTGTGGTTGCGCGCCAACAAGCTCAAGGAGGAAGGCAAGTATTACGAGGCGATTGAGCTGTCGAATGCGATCACGCGGTTGCAGCCGCGGTTTCCGCGCGTGTGGGCGTTTCATGCGTGGAACATGGCATACAACATTTCGGTCGCCACGCAGACGGCGCAGGAGCGTTGGCAGTGGGTGACGGCCGGGATCGATCTGTTGCGGAATGAGGCGATCCGTTGGAATCCGAACGAGACGATTCTCTATAAGGAACTGGCGTGGATCTTCCTGCACAAGATTCAGATGTTCCAGGATGATGCCAACCGGTACTACAAGCGGCAGCTTGCGCGTGAGTGGACGTTTGTGCTTGGACCGCCGCCACGGCTTCCGGATGATCCGGATGAGGCAAAGCAGACGATGGTGGATTGGCTCGAGCCGGTTGCTTCGGCGCCGGACACGCTGTCCGGTGTGGTTGCCGCGGAGCTTGCGGCAAAGCGATCGGCGGGGGAGGAAGCGCCGACGAGCGTTGTCGAGGAACTGGTCGACAAGATTCGCAAGGACGCGGGACTCGATTTGAATGGCGACTTGCTGCGCCTGCTGGGCTATCGCTTGGCGATCGATGCGTCGTGGTTCAGCAATCCGGATTCGGCCAGCAGTGAGCAACGCGGCGCCATTGGTGAGATTCGCAATCAGGTTACGCGGACGCTTTCGCAGAACAGTGAGCTGAATCGAACGCTTGATAAGTTGGTGTTGGAGCCGCGCTACGCTGATGCGTGGAAGCGGCTTGTGCCGTTTGTGCGCAAGCGTGTGCTGGTTGATCACTACAACATGGATCCGCGCCGCATGCAGCGGTATACGCTCAAGTTCGGGCCGCTTGACTGGCGGCACGGCGCCTCGCATGCGGTGTATTGGTCGCATCTTGGTGTGGAGCTTGGGTTGCAGCGCAAGGGGACGACGCGGTTCGACTGGCTTAACACGGATCGCATTACGGTCCACGCGATTCAGGAGCTGTTCCGGTCGGGAACGGTTTTCTATGACGTGTTGTCGGACAGCTACTTTGCGATGATCTCAACGCACTTTGCCGCGGAGTATGGCAAGATCATGAAGGAGGCGGCACTGCGCGGCGGCAATTCGCAGGATGTGACGACGCGCCTGTTTACGCTGTATAGCGAGGGATACCACAATTATCTGCGCGATGTGATTCGGATCTTTTACAACCTCGGGCGCATCAAAGAGGCGGATGCGTACTTCAATGAGATGTGTACGTGGGAAGGCATCAACGACCATCGCATGGACTACTCGACGGATTGTGCCTTGCCGCTGGCGGACTATGTCTGGAAGCAGACCAATGAAGATGATCGCATGACGATTCCATATGCGGCGGCCAATGAAGTGCAATCGTCGCTCATGGAGGCGTATCAGCGCGGCATTTTGATGGGCGACACACGTGCGTTTGCGTCACTCTGGCAGCATGCACAGCTTGTGCATGCGCACTACTTCAAGGAGCACGACGTCAACCAGAACGTCGACAAGGACTCCGGGCGCATGGAGGAAATGCCGCGCAACTTTGCGGATGCGGCGGGCGCGGTGTTCTTGGTGTTGGCGTCGTCGTTGCCATATCCGGAGGCGTCGCAGCTGTATACGAGCGAGCGTATTTCGGATGATTTGCGTCGAATCGTGTATGACGATCTGATTGCGTACTTCGCGCAGTACTCGATTCCGGCGGAGGTGTTGCAGGGGTTGTTCCCGGAGCCGGCCGGCATGGAGGAGTACCGAGCGATGCGTGAGGCGATCCGCAAGGAGCAGGCGCCGGGTCAGAAGGAAGACTTGCAGTTCGAGCAACAATAGGGGCAAGGAGATCTCGCCATGCATGCATTGGTGGCACGCGCACCCGGGAGCGGCGCCGTGGTGGGCGTGCGGCTTGGTTCACAGAGCGGTGTCGCGGCGGAAGCGCTCGTCGAAGGCAACGTCTTGCCTGTGCGACAGATCATTGGGATTGGGCGGAACTATGCGGCGCACGCACGGGAGCAGAATCTGCAGACACCGGAGCGCCCGCTTGTGTTTACAAAGAATCCGTCAAGCGCCATCCTGCACGAGCAGGACATTGTGATCCCGCGCGTCTGCCGCGATGCGGATGGCGAAGCACTGCCCGCTGAGGCCTATCCGGACCAAGAGCAGGTGGATTACGAAGGTGAATTGGCGGTGGTCATTGGTGCGCCTGTGCGCGATGCGGCGCCGAGCGCATTGGTTGGGGCGGACAGTCCGATTCTCGGGATCTGCTGCGCGAATGATGTTTCTGCGCGGTGGTGGCAGAAGCAGGGCAGTGCGGGCCAGTATGTGCGTGGCAAGAGTTTCGATACGTTTTGCCCGCTTGGGCCGCATGTTGTCCCGATCGCTGATGTGCCGGCACTCGATGCGATTGCAGTCGAGACGCGAGTCAACGGCGAGGTGATGCAGCGCGACACGACCGCCAGCATGATGTTTCCAGTGGTGCAATTGATCGCGGAACTCTCACGCGGCACGACGCTTGTGCCCGGCACGGTGATTCTGACGGGCACGCCTTCGGGCGTGGGGATGGCAAGGACGCCGCCACGGTTCTTGCGCGCGGGGGATGTCGTTGAAGTGGAGGTGGAGGGCGTGGGCGTGTTGCGCAACCGCGTGCGCCTCGAAGCTTGACGCTTAGTCGCCGCCGACGGACTGCGCGAGATGTTCAGCCTTCGGGCGCAGTGCAATCTTTTCGGGATCGTCGACGATGCGGTAGGTGAGGTCGGGGGCGCGCGACTCATGGTCATGCACCGCGGCGGTTCGCCACACACCGACCCAGTGGTTGGGTTTGACTTCTTGCAGGAAGTAGTCGCCCGCGGGGCCGGGCGCGGCCTTTAGGTCTTTGGGGGGTGTGTGCCAAGGCCACCATGGGCGCACGCCCTCACTTGCGCCGGGGAGCTTTTCGAATTCCTTGGGGTTCTCGGTGACTTCGGTGATCGTAACCAGGCGATCGCGGCGTGTGCGCATCTTGGGAATCGAAGCGAAGAGGCCGCGCGTGTATGGATGCATGGGGTTTGAGAAGAGTTCGAAGACGTTTGCATATTCGACGACGCGTCCGGCGTACATGACGCACACGACGTCGGCGTTTTCCGCGACGACGCCCAGGTTGTGGGTGATCAGCATGACCGCCATGTCGCGCGTCTGCTGGAGTTCGCGCAGCAGTTCGAGGATTTGCGCCTGGATGGTCACGTCGAGCGCGGTGGTTGGCTCATCCGCCAAGAGGAGCTTGGGCTGACACGCCAGGGCCATTGCGATCATGACACGCTGGCGCATGCCGCCCGAGAACTGGTGGGGATAGGCCCGGAGGCGCGCTTTGGGATTCGGGATGCCGACATCGTCCATCGCCTGGACAGCGATGTCGATTGCTTCGCGGGCCGTGACGTTCTGGTGCAGCAGGATCGCTTCGAGGATTTGGTCACCCACGGTGTAGACCGGATTGAGCGAGGTCATTGGCTCTTGGAAGATCATGGCGATGTCGTTGCCGCGGATTTCGCGCATCTGGCGGTCGTTGAGCGTGAGCAGATCGACTTCGCCGCCACTGCCGGTCCAAAGGATGCGCCCGCGATCGAATCGACCCGGCGGTCTTGGAACGAGCTGCATCGAGCTCATGGCGGTGACGCTCTTGCCGCAGCCTGATTCACCCACGACGGCGAGGGTCTGGCGCGGATAGACGCTCATGCGGACGCCATCTACGGCCTGAATGCGTGGCCCGCGCCCGTTGTCGAATGAGACCGCCAGGTCGTCGACGCGCATGATGGGTTTGGGCGTTGGCGCCTTGGAGGTTGTCGAGGGGGTGGTTGCGGTGTTCGCCATACTCAAACGCGCGCCTTTCGCAGCTTGGGATCGATGGCATCGCGCAGGGCTTCGCCAAGCAGGTTGTACGCAAGGACCGTCAGGAAGATTGCGAACCCCGGGAAGATGGCAAGCCACCATGCAAATGCGCCCGAGTCGCCCGCGGCATCGCTCAAGAGGCGCCCCCAGCTTGGCTGATCCACCGGGCCAAGGCCCAGGAAGGAGAGGATCGCTTCGAAGAGGATTGCAAGTGCAATGCGGAACGACGAGTCGACAAGCACCGGGGTCACGCCATTGGGCAGCATGTGCTTGAACAGAATCGATCGCAAGGGCAGGCCGGCGGCACGCGCCGATTGCACGAAGTCTTGGTTGCGCAGTTTGAGGAATTCGGCGCGCGTGAATCGTGCGGCGTAGTGCCAGGTGAAGCACCCGATGATCGCCATCATGACGTAGGTGTTGCGCGGCAGCACGCCGGCGGCGACGATGAGCGTGAACAGGACAGGGATCGCCATGAACACTTCGACGACGCGGTAGAGCATCATGTCAATCCAGCCACCGAAGTATCCCATCAAGGCGCCGAGGGTCACGCCTATGAGGACCGCGATGCCCGTGGAGACGAGCCCGATCGAAATGCTCAGGCGCGAGGCGTGCATGATTTGGGACAGCACGTCTTGTCCCATGTTGTCGGTGCCGAGGTAGTAGGGTTGGCCATCGGCGTACAGGATGTCGCGCAGGGCCGACGTGGCGCGTTGCGAGTCCAATTCGGGATACTTTGGATCCTTCGCGCGGGCGGCTTGTTCTTCTTCAGCCCACTTCTGAAATGCCGTGCGCACGTCGTCCTTTTGTTCAGGGCGCAACGGCAGATCGGATATGCCCGAAATGACTGTGTCGACGCCATCCGCGCCGATGGGGCCCATGAGCGGCAGTTCGACAGTCAGCGTTTCGGCGAGCGCGGAGCCGGCACTTTCGCCAGGTTCAAGACGTTGCGCGCTGCGGTCGGTGACGCGCTGGGAGGGCGACCAGGGCACGACGGTGTATATCGCCTCGATCTCGCCGGCCAGTTCGCGCTGCATGTAGAGGTAGCGCGGGGGCGGGGCTTTCCAGGTGAGGCCGATCGCGGTTGCGGCCACGGCGCCGACGATCGCCACGAAAACGATGCGCTTCCAGATGTTGCGCAGGGTGGGCGCCAGCAGAAAGAGCCCCGCGCACAAGAGTGCGCTGAGCACCGAGACTGCGGGCACAAATTGCTTGCTCTGTTCGAGGCCACGGACGAAGTCGGAGGCGTCGCGTGCCGAGGCGTACCCCTTCACCATGGCGGCGACGATGACCGTAAGGACGGTCTGCAATGACAGGGCGATGATCCAGCCGAGCTTGGTGCTGCGCTTGAGCTTGAGCGGTAGGAGGAATCCGACGCCGCACACGACGGTCCAGAAGAGGATGAGCCAGTCGACGGTTTTCAGGTTTGCCAGCAGTGGGCTCGACATTGCGCCGCGTTCGCCTGCTTCGTTGAGTTCCCACATGATGAGTGGGTGTCCGCTGGCAACGAGTGGTGAGAGCACGGCAAAGAGCGCGACGATGCTGATCCACGTGAGCCCCATGATGGCGCCCGGACGTTTGACGACGCGTTCCCATGCGTCGGCCCAGAATCCCTGCGACACATGCACGCCTTCGCCGCGCATGGCCTGGATGCCCGTGATTGCGCCTGTGGACTTAGTCATAGGTCACCCGCGGGTCGGCCAGGGCGTAGAGGATGTCCGCAAGCAGCAGGGCGAGCAGATTGACGGTTGCGATCATGAGCGTGTTGGCGAGCAGCAGTTCGCGATCGCGGAGGTTGATGCCATCCAGCACGAGCTTGCCCATGCCGGGGACGGAGAAGATCTTCTCGACGACGACGGAGCCGGCCAACATCGCGGGGAAGACGGCGGCGAACATCGTGATCACGGGCAGCAGTGAGTTGCGGAAGACGTGTTTCATGACGACGTCTTTGTGGCTCACGCCTTTTGCCTTGGCGGTGCGTACGTAGTCGGCATTGAAGTTGTCGAGCATCGCGGCGCGTGTTTGCTTGGAGAGCACTGCGAAGCCCGCGTAGACCAGGCAGGCCACGGGCAGGCAGATGTGCAGCATCGTGTCGAGCAGGAACCCATTGGTTTGGCCCCACACTGGGAGGAAGGGCATCGCGTCGGCCTCCGGGGAGTGAAGCCCTGCGACGGGGAACCACCCCAATCCCGAGCGCTCGTTTGCGACAAAGCCGATGAGCAGCGTGCCGGCCCAGACGACAGGTACGGACCAGAGCGCGACGTAAAAAGCGCCGCTGCAGACATCGAACCATGAGCCTGCGCGCGTTGCGGCGAGAATGCCCGACGGAATCGCGATCAGGTAGATCAAGGGCACTGCGATCATGTTGAGCAGCAGGGTGACGGGCAGCGCGGTGCGAATGAGCGCCAGCACGGGCTGCGATCTGCTGAATGAGGTACCGAAGTCGGGCGGTCCGACGCTCAATGCGCCTGGGATGATCGGGAAGCCGACCTCAGGGTAGGGCTTGCCCGCGTAGACGTTGGCCAGGTGGTCGCGCGCTTTCTGGGCCTCGTTGTGGACCGCGATTGCGCGCTCATAGGCCTGCACGACATTGCGCGAGGCATCGATGTATGCAGAGGTCGCTGCGGTGCCTTGATCGCGGATTGCTTGGGGCACATTTGTGATGGGCACGGCACCATCGACGAGTTCGGGAAGCTTCAGGCCGCGGAGCTTGCTGGGATCGAGCTTGCTCTTGGCGTTGAGGACTTTGCGAATGCCCTGGGTGGTGCCCCAGGTCGACAGCGCGAGGCGCAGGTCGGTCTCGGCGGCGATGAAGTCCAGCCGCTCATTCTGATAGTTGCTCGCGGCATTTCGGTATGCGCTGTTTCGTTGGTCGGGGGCATCATCGAGCTGGGCGGGCACGACCGGCGATGGCTTGACCAGCTGATCACGGGAGCCATAGAGGACGCCAATGAGTGATGGCTCTTTGAGGGGCTTGGGCGGGCGAATGATGGTGCCGGCGGGATCGCGCTGATCGCGGTTTCCGAACTTGATGGGGCTGATCCGCGCGAGCCAGCGGACGTATTGCACTGCCGCGGGGTCATCGAGGCCATAGCGATCTTCGAGGTATGCCTGCTGCGCGCGGGCGTCCTGTCCAGATTGGCCGCCGCCGCCGGAGAAGCGCAGGGCTGCGCCGATGCCTCCCGGGGAAAGCGCAAAAAGCATGAACACGAGAAAGGTGATCCCGATCAGCGTCGGGATCATCAGCAGCAATCGACGAATGACGTAGGCCAGCATGCTGTGTGCTTCACTCCGTGGACGCGCTTAGGGCATCGGGAACATTTCGGTCTTGTCGATGCCGATCGGATATGGATGCACATTGCCGACGCGCTTGTTGATGAAGCGAATCCACGGCGCATTGAGGATGAAGGTGTATGGCTGGTCGTCGTAAATCACCTGCTGCAGTTGGTGCCAGACCGCCATGCGCTGCTCGAAGTCGAGGGTTCGGCGTCCGAGTTCGATCAGACGATCCGCTTCCGGGTTCGCCCACTGCGAGAAGTTGTCGCCCTGGTTCTCAATCGACTTGGAGTGCCAGAGTTGGTAGGGGTCGGACTCGGGGTTTGACTGCGACCATTGCATGGTGATGCAGTCGAAGTCGCGCTGGTTGAGGGTGGTCTGGAAGATGGCCCAGTCGATCGGCTTGGGGACGCACTCCACGCCGACGAGGGCGCATTGGTCACGCAGGTAGTTGCCGATCTTTGGGCTGATGGTGCTGCCGCTGCCATGCACGTATTCGAACGTGAAGCGGTCGCCTCGCTCGTTCTCAACGATGCCATCGCCATTGCGATCGATCCAGCCGGCTTCGGTCAGGAGTTGACGAGCCTTCTCGACGGAGTATTCCAGTGGCACGATGTCCGTCGAGTTTTGCGGGCTGCCCACGGGGAAGGGCCCGGTGCAGATTTGGCCAAGGCCATAGTAGAAGTCGCGCCGGATGCGGTTGCAGTCCAGCAAGTGGGCCATCGCCTGGCGCACGCGTTTGTCAGCAAAGGGGGTGAGCTTGCCATTGCGCTCGCCACAGTTCCATGCGATGAAGCTGAAGCCGGAGCGCATGTTGGCCCACTGGAGGGCGTGGAAGTCGTCGGTGAAGCCCTTGTCGCGCGACTTTTCGCGGAACTGTTCGGGCGTGCCGCGGCCTATGTCGCCTGTGCCGTTTTCGAGCGAGGTTAGGATCGCGGCGTAGTTGTCGATGGTCTTGTATCGCTGGCGGTGATAGGGGGGCGGCTCGCGCCAGTAGTTCTCGTTGCGGACGAGCACCAGGTCCTGCGGCGGCGCCCACTGACTTTCGACATCCAGGTTCTCCAGGCGATAGGGCCCGGAACCCATGAGCAGCCCAGTTGATTGATTGAGCTGCGTTGGCGTGAACTGCTCATAGAAGTGCTTGGGCAGGATGGGCATGCGGACTGCTTCGCGCAGGTTCGTGAACATGGGATCGACGAAGTGAAATTCGCAGACTTTTTCGGAGAGCACTTCGACATGATCGATGACGTTGAGGGTGCTGCGGAATCGCTCGGTTTCGAGTTCGGGGTTGAACACGAAGTCGTGGAAGGTCCATCGCACGTCTTCGGCGGTGACGGGCCTGCCGTCGCTAAACCGCGCGCGATCGTGGATCTTGACGCGCAGCCACATGCCGTTGGGGTCGTACTGCCACGCTTCGGCGAGCGCGCCGCGCAGCTTCAGGGTTTCGGCGTCGTATGCGCCGAGGCATTCGCACACGGCGCCTTCGACAATGCGTCGACCATAGACGTCGCTGTAGAGGAATGGTGAGATCTTCGGCATCTGCGCTTCGAAGATCTCGAACAGCTCTCCGCCTTGGTTGAAGTCTGCGTCCTTGCGCGGATCGCTCACCCAGCGCTCGGGCTCGGGGTAGGTGACCGGGTAGCCGGGGCGCGCCCAGCTTGCGCCAGCGGTGGATGTCGGGCCGCCCGTGCTGACCGCGGCGCCGGAGGTGGCGGCTGCAGCCATTGCGGCATCGATCTTCGAATCGATGACAGTCAACTCGTCGCGAACGGCGTCACGCAAGGCCTCGCGTTGCTGGGAGCGGAGTTGCTCCATTTCGCCGCGAATCTGGATCGCGGTTGTGAGCAGGCTCTCGGATTCCTTTCGCGCCTGCTCCATTTTGTTCCAGACGCGATCGCTCTGCTGCATGCCCAGCACTGCGATTACGCCGACGATCGATACCAACACCAAAAGCACGAAGTCTTTGAGTCCGAATGTGTTCTGCATCGATCTGCACTCCAAACAAAGGCCGACCACGGCGGCCGAACGACGCCGCGCAACCCTCAGAATCCGCTCAGGCTACGATCGGGAGCGCTTTGGATCAAACGCCTCTCGGAGCCCCTCACCCACGAAGTTCAATGCCAGGAGCGTCAGTCCCAGCAGCGCACACGGAAAGACCAAGAGCCACCATCGGCTTGACGCGGTATTCAACTCTCCGAGCCCTGCGGCCGCGAGGTTCCCCCAACTCGGCAGCGGCGGCTGCACCCCGATGCCGAGGAAGCTCAAGAAGCTTTCCTGCAGGATGGCTTGCGGGACAGTCAGGGTGGCGTAGACGATGATCGGGCCCAGCAGGTTGGGCAACAGGTGGCGCGCGAATTGGCGCCAGACAGGCACACCCGCGGCCCGGGCTGCCTCCATGAATGGCTGCGCTTTGAGGCTCAGGACTTGGCCGCGGATGACGCGCGCCATCGTAAGCCAGCTGACGCCGCCGATTGCGACGAGCAGCACGATGACATCGAACAAGGTTCGCGCCCATGGCGCCATGTGGTAGGGCTCGAGGCGCTTGATTGCGTCGGCTTGATCCTGGTAGGTCGCGCGGAGTTCGGGCTCTTCTTCAAGGAGTACGCGCATCGCTTCCTTGTTGGCGATCTTCGCGGTACCGGCTTCGACACGGTGCTGCAATTCGACCATCGCCTGTTGCTCGATGTAGTGGCGGCGTGCATTGGCCTTGGTGTCGAACTCGTCGACGATGGCGTCGCCCGCGACGGCGAGCAGGACGACGAGCAGGATGTACGGCAGGCCATAAAGGATGTCGACGATGCGCATCATGAGCGCATCGGCGCGCCCGCCGACATATCCCGCGAGCGCGCCGTAGAGGGTGCCGATGGTCACGGAGATGAGGGCTGCGGAAAGTCCGATGCCGATGGACACGCCGCCGCCGGTCAAGGAGCGCACAAAGACGTCGCGTCCGAGGTTGTCGGTGCCAAAGGGGTAGGTTGGCTCTGCGCGCTGCAGGTCTTGCTTGGTGAGTGGGGCTGCGTCATCGTGGCGCTTGGCCTCTGCGCGTTCGAGGGTGACCTGGGCATAGCGCACGAGCGTCGAGGTCGCGGTGTCGGGGTTGGGGCCATCGGGCGCAGGTGTCCAATTCGGGTCGTCCCGGCGATCGCGCAGGGCGAGGGCCATGTCCGCGGCGCCATCGGTGAATCCAGTCCATGTTGGCGGGAGCAGGATGGCGCTGAGGGTCCCGTCTTCGTAGCGGGCGGGGGCTTCTTTCGACGCTGAGCCAAGCGTCCATGGCAAGGAGCCCAAGCATCCGAGGACGAGCAGGGCGAGTACGGCCAAGCCGATCATGCCGGCCCAGGAACTGGAAAAGCCGCGCCGACGGTTCACCGCCGGCCCGGCCATTGCCATCACGGTTTGTTCAGATCCTGGCTCCGCTCGCGGCATCGCCGCCAAGCATAGTGGAGCGCGCCGGTGGGTGCGGCCTACTCGCGCGGAGGCGGCGGCGGTTCGTCCAGCGGCTGGCCCGCGGCCCCGCGGATGACGTCCTGCACACGGGCGTCAATCGCTTCGGCTCGGTGTGAGCGTTGCTCGGCGAGCTGCGCCCGGGCGTCTTCGAGTTCATCGCTCAGGCGTCCTAGGGTCATCTCCCGCAGCTTGAGTTGGAGATCGAAGGCATGCTCAACGGCCTGGCGGACTTCGTTCATTGCTGCGGGATCATCCGGACGAGTGACGAGGGCCCGGGCCGCTGCATGGACCGCTTCGCGGGCCTCGAAGGCTTCCTGGCGTGCTGCGAAGGCCTCGGGGTGCTCCGAGCGCTCCTGCATCAGCTCGCGGAATCGGCCCTGGCGTTCCTGGATGGCCTGGTCGACCGCCTCCGGATTGTGCTCGCGCAGTCGTTCGAGGCGTTGGTGCAGGCGGGGGTTGTTCTCGCGGAGAAAGTCCATCGCGCGCTCACGGGGGAGCGGGGGACGCCCACCCGGACCTAGACCAGCGCCGGGGCCAGGTCCTGCCTCGGGGCCACGTCCCGGTCGTCCCATGGGCCGGCCATCAATCGGTGGGCCGCCAAGCCCCGGCTCGTCATCCGGACCGGGTCGGCCTGGGCGGGGGCCGCGGTGTTCTGGACCGCCTTCGATTGGGCTGCGGGCCTCGGGTTCGAGCATCCAGGGCTCGATGTCCGGGCGCTGTCCCTGATCCATTCGATCGAGGGCGCCTTGGATCTTGGCCTCCTGCTCGCGCAGGCGCTCAAGGCGTTGTTCGAGCATGTGGCGCAAGCGCTGCCCGCGCTCGGCGGGTTGCGCAGCAGGGTCGCGGTCCTGTGCTCGCTGTTGCATGCGCTCGCGAATCGGGGCGCGGCGCGGGGCGTCTTGTGCCGCCGCGAGTCCTGCGCTTCCCGCGATCAACGCGGCGCCGAACAAAACGCTCAACCATCTTGTGTTTGACTTCGTGTGCATTGCCAATCAACCACCTTCCTAGAACGATTCCAAATCCCATCCTGATGACCCCATCACCGGGTCGTCATCGCCCCAGAAATCCAAGTCCAAATCCCCCCAGCCGGCCGGAAGCTCAAGCTCTTCGCTTGCATCCGCAAGCAATCCCAATTGGCTTTGTGCTTCCATTTCAGTCATCCACGCGTCGAGCTCAACTGCGAGCTCTTCGGCTCTTGCGATCGTTTGGGTGTTCGTCGCGACGTTGCCTGTGCGGACCATGAGGGTGGCCATGCCGATGCCACCCACGATGGCGATTGCCGCTGCGAGGCGGACCCATGTGCGTTGGAACCATGCCGCGCCACCGAGCGTGCGCGGGGCGGTTTGTGTTGCCGCATCTGCGGCAGCCGCTGCGATTCGTGCTTCGAAGCTCGCATTCGGCGTTGCGCGTTCGCGCTCGCCAAGCCGATCGAGCATGAGCTCAAGCTTGCGGTCGTCGTGTTGGTCGGGGCGGGGGGTCATGGTGTCTCCTTGGGGCTCAACGCGTCAGTCGCCCGTTTCTTGCATGTTGGTCTTGGTCTGGTTTTCTAGGACCTGGCGGAGCTTTTTCAGGGCGCGGTGGTGGCGGGCGAGCAGCGTGCCCATGGGCTCTTGGAGCAGATCAGCGATTGCTTTGAAGCTCATCTGAGACAGGTGTCGCAACTCGACGACGCGCCGGTCGGGATCGGGCAATTGGGCGAGTGCGGCGCGAAGTTCATCCAAGTCATCGCGTGCTGCGTGCTCGGCCGCCTGTGGGGTGCCCGTGTCCCCTTCCTGCAGGGACAGCGGGGTGGGGCGGCGCTTGCGTTTGCGGGCCTCGTCGCGGACGCGGTTCATGGCGATTCGGAAGAGGTAGGCCTCGAAGCGCCCGACTTCCTGGTAGGCGCCGGCTTGGCTTGCGAGCTTCTCGGCGAGGGTGACGAAGACGCCCTGGGTGATGTCTTCGGCGGCTTCGTGGTCCCGTAGGCGGCTCTTGGCCATGGCGTAGACGCGGCGGCCGTAGCGGGTGACCAGTTCGGACCAGGCGGCTTGATCGCCTTTGGCGGCCTGCGCGACGATCGCGCCCAGCTCGCGAGGTGGCGAAGGGTCCCCACCCGCGGGCGCGTGGGCGGCGAACTGCGGCCTTGCATGGGGCATTGCCGACATCCATCGGCCCAACGCTGACCCAGGCGGGACATTGCGGCAGGGGGGCAGGCGGCGCTGCTTTGGTCCCGCGGGATCGGCGCACGTTGACCATTCGGGCTTGGCGACGCTATCGTCCCCCTTCCTGCGGGCCGATGGAGCCCGTGTGGGCTGGGTAGCTCAGTTGGTAGAGCACCGCACTGAAAATGCGGGTGTCGCCGGTTCAAGTCCGGCCCCAGCCACTCTCGTCTGCTGCATTGACGCCGCATCGCCCGACCAAGCCGTCGGGCGATGTTGGTTTTGGGGGGAATGGTGGTTGGCTTAGCCCATGATGTCGCCGCGCGTGATGCGGATGGCCTTGACGCACTCCGGGCAATCGCCGATTTCGGGCAAGCCTTGCAACTCGTAGCCGCACTGTGCGCACAGGAAACCTTTGCCGACGGTGCTGCTGCCCAATGGGGTTGTGTGTTCTTCCATGGGCGCGAAGTATACGTTGGCTTGGCGAACTACTCTTCGCCGCAGACGGTGCCGTAGCTAAAGAGCAACAGGTTGAGGTCGGCGAGATTGACGATGCCATCGTCGTTCAAGTCGGTGCCGCGCCCGTTGATCTGATCTGTGGTGCTTCCAAGGTCAAACAAGAGCAACTGCAGGTCGGCAAGGTTCACGCGCCGATCGGCGTTTGTGTCGCCCGGGCATTCGGCGGGCGAAATCTCGGTGGCGTTGATGAGCACGGCGACGGCTTCGGATTGTTGATCGGCGGCGACGAGGTCGGCCAAGCCGTCGGCGTTGAGGTCGCTTAGTGTGATCTTTCCCGGGCGGAAGTTGAAGGGGACTTCTTGGACGGTGAAGAGGCCTTGTCCATCGTTGAGCATGAGCATGACGCGGAAACTCGGGCCGCAGGAGACTGCGATGTCGGGCGCGCCGTCTGCATTGAAGTCGCCAACGGCGATGTCGGCGGGGTCTTGCCCGACGTAGAAGCTCTGCGATTGGTCGAAATCAACGCCCGTGGCGAGATGACGCATGATGACAACGCGTCCGGTTTGCGAATCGGCGCGCGCGATGTCGTTGTGCCCATCGCTGTCGAAGTCGGCGATGGCGATGGCCTTGGGTCGTGCGCCGCCGGGAATCGACAGGACCGTGGGGCCGACCGGCATGCCGCGCGCGTTAAGCACGATGGTGACGTTGTTTGCGCCGTAGCAGGGCATGGCGACATCGTCGATGTTGTCGCCATTCAGATCGCCAAGGGCGATGTCGTAGGGCTTGGAGGCGGTCGAATAGCGCAGGACGGCTTGAAGCGCGCCTGTGGCGTCGGGCTCGATGATGGCAAGTTGGTTTGCGTTGTGCAGCGCGCAGGCGAGGTCGGGGATGCCATTGCCATTGAAGTCACCCACCTGGCCTGCGAGCGGGGCATCGCCCGGGTTCATGCTGGCAGCGTGGATGAAGCCGGGGCCAGAGCGATAGAGAAGGTCGACGCGATCGTTGGAAGAACTCATCAGGAAGAGATCGGCGATGCCGTCGTTGTTCATGTCGGCGAGCGCGCCGGCGCGCGGGGCGGGGAGCGTTGACGAACTGGATTGCGGCGCGAGGTTGCCCGCGCCGTCGTTGCCAAGCATGCCCACGCGGCTTGGGCCAAGATGCACGGTCACGACGCCCGGCGTAGCGGTTGGTGTGGGCAAGAGATCCATGCAGATGTCGTCAGCGAGCACGACTTGCGTTGGACGAAAGGCGATGACGGTTTGCGCGCACACTGCGGGCGCGATGGAGAGCGCCAGCACAAGCGCGCCGCGCGAGGGACACACACACCTCGTCTTCATCATGGCTCCCGGGACGCATGGCTCCAGCGCATCCGGAGCCCTTGGGAGCCTGCCACGACGGCGCGCGCATGCCAGCGCCATGCGGGCGGCGGGCGCCGATTGGCACGTCGTTCAACGAAAAACGCCGCAGTTGGCGGCGTTATCGGTCAGTGCGGAGTTGTGCTCCGGTGTTATTCCTGGGCGAGCAGGTGATTGAGATCGTTGAGCCCGATGATGCCATCGCCATCGAAATCGAGCGTTGCGTTGTAGGCCTTATCGCCGTCCATGGCGCCAAAGGCCGCGAACAGTTGCTCCTGCAAGACAGACTTGGGCAGCACGGTTGCCGCTTCGGGTTCCGGCGCGGGCGCCTTGGCGATCGCGTCGTTCAGGCCAACGACTGTTTCCGTCGCGGTCAGGTCGTGCTTGGTGTCGGTGACCTGCACGGCATCAGGCTTGGGCTGCGACTCGATGACGGGCGGCAGCGTTGCCGGTGGCTTGGCACCGGCGTGATGGTCGTCGTGCTCGATCTCGTGGGCGTCGTCGAAGTGCTCGCCATCGTGCTCGTGGTGGTTGTGATCGTGACCCTGGACGCGCGCGTGCTCTGCAAAGTTCAGTGCGTTGAGATCGTTGAGGCCAATCGTGCCATCGCCATCGAGGTCGAGATCTGCGCGGAAGCCTTCGTCACCTGATGAGGTGCCGAAGGCGCTGAAGAGCTGTTCCTGCAGGACGGAGTAGGGCATGCGCGTTGCGCCGCCTTCGTCATGGTGTTCGCGTGGCGGGCGCGCGACGGCGGAGCCGCCAACAACGTCAGCCGTCTGTTGAAGGGTGTTCTTGTCGTTGCCCAGGATCTGTGTCTCGGTGGGTTGGATGACCTGTCCGGGTGTAGCTGCCGGTTGGGGCTTGGTGTAGTTGGGCGTTGTGGGCGTAGCGCTGAGTGCCGGGTTGGTCGTGACCACGGGCGGGAGCGTGGGCGTTGGGTCACCCGCGTCGGTCTTGGTGGGCGAGGGCGTCACGGTCTCGGAGACGTTCGCGGCGTACTTGGCGGCCCGAGCCTGCACGGAGAGTTGCACGCGATCGAGGAAGGACCGGAAGTTCAATGCGCTTTGCGTGCGGTTGAGGACATTAGCCCCAAACTGGCGCTGTGTGCGCTGCCCCTGAGCGGCCTGGCGAACGAGCTCGCCACGGTTCGCATAGGCGCTGATTGTTGAGGGGTCGATCTGCATGACGTGTCTCCCTGTGCGCCGAAGCGATGCCCCGGCACTTGGATGTATCGGCCCTCCTGGCCATCAACCTGAACGCACAATCCTCCACGCTTGACTCCGCAAGCGGCGCGCCAGGCATTCTTTGCTCGAGGAATCCCCTCTACGGGCGGCAGGGAATTGTTATCCGGACCTCGCGCGGGTATCGGTAGGGCTGCAACTCGTCTGGGAGGCGTTTGAGACCGCGGCGCTGGGCTTTCTGCACTGCGTAGTGCAGCGAATCATGCACGCGTTCGCGCACACGTTGCGTGACGGGGATGTCGTAATTGCGCATGGCTTCGAGGGACCACATCCAAGCGTGGTATTCCTCGAGACAGCGCGGGGTGAATGCGCCGAGGCCGATGGCATGGTGTCCGATCTCGTGGCAGAAGACAGCGGCGGACATGGGGCCCTTGGGGCGTGGGGCTTCGATGAGATTGGATCGCGTGCCGTCGCGGTATTCGATCATCCAGGCGACGCCCGACATGCTTGTGCGCCATTTGCGCACGCGCACGTTGTGGATGGCGAGGAGCTCGCGCGTCAGGTGGGCATAGCGTTGAGCCATGGGCCCTTCGCGTCGAGACGACTTGGCGCGCGCGGTGGTCGGGCGTTTGGGCGGCGCGGGGCGCGCGGGTGCGATGAGGCGGCGGGATGCGCTGAGCAGGTCAAACAAGTTGAGCTGGGCAATGCGCATGCGTGGTTAGGTTCCCAGGGCATCCATCGGCTTGAGGCGAGCATCCTCAGGTGTTCTCGGGGTGAAGCCGTTTGCGAAATCGCGCCAGGTCATGACCTTCTTGCCGGTGGGCTGGACTTCGAGGAGGCGGATTGACGAGCCGCCGCCACACCTGATTGTTCCGGAAGCGTGGTCGAGAATTGTGCCGGCGGCGCGATTGTCGAGGAGGCCGTGCGGGGCGGCGGCGGGGGCGTCGACCGCGACGCGAAGGAGGCGGAGGGTGTGTGGGCCCAGGCGAGCGGAGACACCAGGCCAGGGAGAAAGGCCATTGATGGTGTTGGCGATGCGCGCGGCGGGCAAGGCAAGATCGAGTTGAGCAAGTGCGCGATGGAGTTTGGATGCGCGGGTGACAAGCGCTTCGTCTTGTCTGTGCGGGCGGAGGTCATCCATCGCGTACTGATCAAGGACGTGGAGGATGAGTGCGGGGCCGTCGTTGGCGAGTTCGTCGTGCAGGGTGGCTGCGGTGTCGGGCCAATCGGCGCGGTCGATGGCGCGTTTGGATTGACCCAGGATGAGGCCTGCGTCCATGCGCTGTGCGAGGGTGATGACGGAATTTCCGGTTTCGATGTCGCCTGCAAGGATGGCGTGGTTGATGGGGGCCGCGCCGCGCCAGCGCGGGAGCAACGAGGCGTGGAGGTTGATGGCGAAGCGGTGTTCGAGCAGTTCGGGACCCATCTTCTGGCCGAAGGCGATGACGACGAACGCGCCTTTGCGCATGGCATCGGGGCCGACAGGGAGGCGCTGCAATTCGTCGACGACTTTGGGCGCATTGACGTTGTCCGGGCGCACGAGCTGGGTCGGGCGGAGGTGTTCCTGCGCCCATGCGCTGATGGGGGTGGGGGTGAGGGTCTTGCCGCGACCGGCGGGGCGATCCGGCTGAGAGACGACACAGAGCAGGTTGTGATGTTCGTTGAGTGCGCGCAGGGTCGGCAGGCCAAAGGCGCCAGAGCCAAAGAACACGATGTTCAGGCGTTTGTCATCCACGCGCGGCGGTTCCAAGGTGGCCCGCGGCTTCTTCCATGGCCTGCAAGTGCTTGGCGGCGCGTCGTTTGTCGGGGGGGAGGAACTTGTCGATGCAGAGCACGCCCTCTATGTGGTCGAACTCGTGTTGCCAGCAGCGCGCGAGGAGGCCGGTGGCTTGTTGGGTGATGGATTCGCCCTGCAGGTCGAGCGCGGTGATCGTGACGGAGGAGGGGCGGCGCACTTCGCCTGTGATGCCCGGGATACTCAGGCAACCCTCGCTTTGGGCGACGAGATCGCGCGAGAAGCCCGTGAGTTTGGGGTTGATGTAGATCTGCGGGGTTGCGGTGGCGGTGGGCGGGACGTGATCTGGGGAGCGAGGCGGCTCGTCGGGATCGTCGTCTTCGTCGGTCGCGGGGACGTGGACGACGAACATGCGCCAGGGGAGGCCCACCTGTGGGGCGGCGAGGCCAATGCCGCGCGCTTCGAACATGAGTTCGAGCATGCGCGTGGCGACGGCGCGGACCTCTTGGGTGATGGTGTCGACGGGCTTGGCCTTTTGGCGAAGCACAGGGCTTGGGTAGTGGACGATCTGGAGTTTGGCGGGATCGACGCTCATCGGCGCGAGTATAGGACCTGTGGTGGGAGGAACTGGTCAAATGGGGCTTTCGGGGCCCGCATGGCGTTGGAGAAAGGCATGCCGTAGGATCATCTCCTGCGCTGGGTTCAGCGTATGGAAGGGCCCGGGCCAGGTCGTCGCCCGGGGTGGTTTTCAGAGGCCTGCGAGGGGACCTGCCGACCGTGGCGTTGTTCAAGAAGAAATCCGAGGTTGAGGAGAACGGCGAGGCGACGGCGGCGGGGACAGACGCCACGTCGGGGGAGGCGCCCGAGCAGAGCGACGGTGACTTTGACCCTGCCAAGGCCCGCAAGTTCTTCGAGCATGCGCAGTCGATGCAGGACACGGCGAACTATGAGTACGCGGTGATCTTGTGGCTCAAGGGAATGCGGTTCGACCCGGCGGACATGAACGCGTTTGAGCGGTTCTTTGATGCGGCGCAGGCGTACATGGCGACGCCCAAGACGAAGGGCCCAAGCAAGGGGCAGCGCGACGAGGTTGGTGGGCGCAAGCCGATCGACAAGTATTTGGGTGCGCTGTTGCAGTGGGCGTGCAAGCCGATCGATTGGTCGGCGGGTCTGAAGGCGATGGACGCGGCGGCGAAGCTCGAGCTTGGCGAGCAGATGCACTGGATCGGCGTGAAGGTTTTGGGCATGGCCCAGAACGACAAGAAGGCGAAGAAGGATGCGTTCGTGCAGATGATGCGCATCTTTGCGGCGGGCGGGGTGTATGAGCTTGCGGTGAAGGCGGGGGATACGGCGTGTCGGGCTGATCCGACGGACGGCAAGCTTGCCAACGAAGTCAAGAACATGAGCGCACAGGCGACGATGTCGCGCGGCGGGTATGAGGGGACTGGCGCCGCCGGCGGGTTTCGGGCGAACATCAAGGATGCGCAGGCGCAGCGCGAGCTCATTGAGGAAGAGTCGGTCGTCAAGAGCGCAGAGACGATGGATCGCGTGGTGGCTCGGGCGCTTGCGGATTTCAAGGAGCGGCCTGAGGATCAGAATGCGCTGGGCAAGGCGGCGCGTGTGTTGCTTGAGCGCGGCAAGGATGATGACGAGAAGATGGCGTTCAACTTGCTCATGAAGGGCTATGAGCAGCATGACGTCTACAAGTTCAAGCGGCAGGCGGATGAGATTCGGATGCGGCGGCTGCGCCGGCAGCTGTTGCCCTTGCGTGAGCAGGCGAGGGCGGATGGTGCGGATGCGGAGCTCAAGGCAAAGTATGAGGCGGGCAAGAAGAAGATGGTCGACATGGAGACCGAGATCTTCGCGGAGCGCGTGCAGAACTATCCGACTGATCTGGCGATGAAGTATGAGCTCGGTCGGCGGTACTTTGAAGCGGGGCGGTTCGAAGAGGCGATCGGGCAATTCCAGAAGGCACAGGGGGCTTCGGGGATCGGCAACCGCGTGCGGAACTACTTGGCGCAGAGCTTCAGCGCGATGGGCTGGCTGGACGAGGCGGAGGACACCTATCGCGAGGCGGTGCAGAACCACCCGGTGGACAATGATGAACTCGGCATGGAGCTGCGCTACGGCTTGATGGATGTGCTGGCGCGAAAGGCGGAGGACACCAAGAGCGTGGAGACCGCGAAGGAAGCGTTCAAGATTGCATCGTCGATTGCGATTCAGCAGATCAACTACAAGGACATCCGCGAGCGGCGTGAGAAGCTGCAGGCGCTTGTGAAAGCGCTGCAATGAGCGAGGCGGTTGGGATCATTCCCGCGCGTCTCGCGTCGGTGCGGTTCCCGCGCAAGATGCTGGCCAGTGAGACGGGCATGCCATTGGTGCAGCATGTGTGGGCGCGGGCGACGCAGGCGAAGAGCTTGGCGCGTGTGGTGATTGCGACGGATGCGGCAGAGATTGCCGAGGCGTGCGCGACGTTTGGCGCGCAGGTGGTGATGACTTCGCCTGACCATCCGAATGGCACGAGCCGGTTGGCGGAGGCGGCGGAACAGCTTGGCTTGCGCGATGATGACATCGCGGTGAATGTGCAGGGTGATGAACCCGAGATGGAGCCGGGCGTGATCGACGCGGCGGTGAAGGCGTTGCGCGCCGCGGCAAACGATGTGCCGGCGTCGACGGTGGCGTCGCCCTTTGTGCCGGGCGAGGATGTCAAGAGCCCGGACATCGTGAAGGTGGTGCGGGGTGTTGATGGACGAGCGCTGTATTTTTCTCGAGCGCCGATTCCGGCGGATCGGGATGGCGATGCGCGCGCGCGGCTGGGCGATGCGGCGCAGCCCTTGAAGCACATCGGGATCTATTGCTATCGGCGGGCGTTCTTGAAGAAGTATTTGGCGCTGGAGCCGACGCCGTTGGAGCAGAGTGAGCGGCTCGAGCAGTTGCGCGTGCTGGAGAACGGCTATTCGATGATGGTGGCGATCCATCGGTCGATGAGCTGCGGGATTGATACGCCGCAGCAGTACGAAGCGTTTGTGGCGCGGTGGAAAGCGCGACAGGGCGGCACGGCAATCGGGAAGGTCTAAGGGCGATGGCGATCTATGGGCCGGGGATTCCGCAGCCGTCGGGCAAGCCAAAGAAGCGGCTTGATATGCGCGAGTTCTTTGCGCGGTTCAATGACCAGGCGTTCATTGGGCAGATTGCGTCGATGGTGAACGCGGGGAGCCAAGCGGAGGTGGATCAGACCACGCGCGAGGCGGCGCAAGCGATTCCGCTGCTCGACGCGCTGATCGCCCAGAAGCGCGCGGCCGAGGCGGAGGGGGATGAGGTGCGCGCGAAGCTGTGGCTCGGGGCGGTGATTCAGTTGATTGCGATCTATCGGCTGGCTGAGGATATGGGGTATGAGTGGTAGGGGATGAGCGATCCCGATGGCATTCCAAAACGGATCACTTGGTGGGAGCCGTGGCCCCACGCGAAGAAGCGGGCCATCCATAAGATCAAGTCCGGGGAAGGCGACGGGCGGCTCTTTCGGATTCAGTTTTGGTTTCGGCCGATCCTTGTCGCGTGGATTGTTGTTGCTGGGCTTTCGATATGGGCGCAGTCGGCTTTCCCAAACATGATTGTCCCTTGGGCCAGAATGGCGGTCTGGCTTTTTGGCGTGCCGCTGATGCTCGTTGGGATGGGGTTGATCATTGTGTTCATTCCATTTCAGGTGGAAGTGCGCCGGGACAAGATTGCGGTTTTCGCTGGCGGTGGAGTCAACCCTGTTTTCGGGAAGGAAGTCGACGATCTGGCCATCGTTCGGGATGGGGATTACGGCTTTCTGGATGTTGTATGGACTCGGCGCGGCAAGCAGCGGACCAATCGCCTCGCGATTGGGCGCAACGTCGATCTTGATCAATTGCAATCGTTGATCGACCACCTGCTCGCTGAGAAGCAGCACGGCTAGCCCTTCACATGCTTCCGCGCCCTGATCTCCTCGCGCACGAGGGTGTGGAACGTGTCGAGCGGCATGGTGTCCTGTTGCTCGATGCCGTAGCGGCGGATGGTGACGGTGGCGTCGGCTTCTTCCTGATCGCCCAGGATGAGCAGGATGGGGATCTTGCGCGTAGTGTTCGTGCGGATCTTCTTGCCCATGGTGTTGTTGGAATCGTCGAGTTCCGTGCGCACAAGGTCGCTGCGCAAGAGTGATTCGACCTTCTTCGCGTAGTCCAAGTGCTTTTCGGAGACGGGGACGATGCAGACCTGGATGGGGGCAAGCCAGGTGGGGAATGCGCCGCCGTAGTGTTCGATGAGGATGGCGATGAAGCGTTCGTGCGTGCCGAGGGGGGCGCGGTGGATGCAGTAGGGCGTTTTTTGTTCGCCGTCCTTGTCGGTGTATTCGAGCTCGAAGCGCGCGGGCACGCAAAAATCCAACTGATTGGTCGTTGCCGTAAACTCGCGCCCGGTGACGGTGCGGAATTCGTAATCGACCTTGGGGCCATAGAACGCAGCTTCGCCCGGCTCGATGGTGTACTCCAGGTTCATCTCTTCGAGCGCTTCCTGCACGATGCGCTCGGAGAACGCCCAGCCGGCAGGGTCGTCGACGTACTTGTCGCCCTTCTTGGGATCGTCCGGATCCCACTTGGAGAGGCGCAGGTAATAGTCGTTGAACTCGAAGAGCGCGTAGTACTTGCGGTGCAGCTCCAAGACCGCCTTGAACTCGTCTTTGAGTTGTTCGGGGGTGACATAGATGTGCGCATCGTTCATGCAGAAGCCGCGCACGCGCGTGAGACCTTGCAGGGTGCCGGCGCGTTCGAAGCGGTGGTTGTAGCCGTATTCGCAAAGACGCAGGGGCAGGTCGCGGTATGAGCGCTTCTCGGCTTTGAAGACCATGTGATGGTGCGGGCAGTTCATGGGCTTGATGTAATAGCGCTCGATTTTCGCCTGCTCATCGCCCTCGGCTTCTTCGTGAATCTCCATGGGCGGGTACATGCCCTTGGCGTAGAGTGGCAAGTGGCCCGAGGTGTGGTAGAGGCCCTCGCGCGTGATGATGGGCGTGGCGACTTTGACATAGCCCGCGGCGAATTCCATTTCGTAGGCGAGCTTCTCGAGCTCGTGACGGATGGCGGCGCCGTTGGGGAGCCAGAGGGGCAGGCCCTTGCCGACTTCTTCGGCGATGGAATAGATCGAGAGCTTCTGGCCCAGGATGCGGTGGTCGTTCTTCTTGGCCTGCTCGACGTTCTGGATGTGCTCCTTGAGTTCCGGCTTGGAGGGGAAGGCATAGGCATAGATGCGGGTGAGCTGGACGTTGCGTTCGTCGCCTCGCCAGTATGCGCCGGCGAGGGCGTGGAGTTTGAACTGATCGGGCTTGAGCTGACGCACGTTTTCGACGTGGGGGCCTTCGCACATGTCGACGAAGGGGCCATTGGTGTAGAAGCCGATGGTGTCGAACCCTTTTTTGTCGTGGAGTTCCTTGCAGTATTCGACCTTGTGGGGCTCGCCCATTTGGGTGAGGCGCGCGATGGCGTCTGCGAAGGAGAGCTCTTCCTGTTGGAAGGGCTGATCCTCCTTGACGATCTTCTGCATCTCTTTCTGGATTGTGGCGAGGTCGGCATCGGTGAGGACGGTGCCGGCGGGGAAGAGGAAGTCGTAATAGAAGCCATCGTCGATGGGCGGGCCAAAGCCGAGCTTCACGCCCGGGAAGAGCCTCTGCACGGCTTGTGCCATGACGTGCGCGAGGGAATGGCGCATTTTGTAAAGGTCGGATTGCTTGTCGACTTTGTGTTTTTCGATGACGGGCATGGTGGGCCCGGTCCTTTCCCCATCGACTCACGTGACGCTGTCGACGGGCAAGCGCGGCGCGGAATGAAGCGCCGCTCAGGTGTTGTGGTTCAGGTGCAGCGACACACCTGATGGGAGGAATGGTAGCAGGGGGATGGAGCGCGGTGGAACCCAGGGATTGCGATCCCTGGGTTTTGGAATGAACCGCGCCTAAGCGCCCATCTTGAGGCGTTCGCCGTGGAAGCTGGGCATGCCGAGGCGTGCGATCTTGGCTTGGGTGGCGTCGACGTCGTAGGCGACGCGGCGGATTTCGAAGCGCATGTCGTCGGTGTCGAAGATGCCCCAGCTCGCATCGGGGTTGCGGTCGCGCGGCTGCCCGACGGAGCCGGGGTTCATGATCGCGCGGGTGTTGGGGCGGATGGGGACGGAGGTTGAGCCAAGCATGATTTCGAAGATTGGTTCGGAGGAGCCGCCAAGGATGGACATCTCGCGCGAGAAGACGCCCGGGATGTGGGTGTGTCCGACGGCGCCGTACTTGGTGCGCAGGCCTTCGAAAGAACGGTCGACGGCTTCTTCAGTGGCGAGGTATTCGTATTGCACCGGACCAAAGCTGGCGTGGGCGAGGGTGAGTTCGTCGATCTTGGCGACGTCGGGGATCGATTCGAGCATCGCCATGTGGTCGTCGGAGAGCAGTTGGCGGGTGATGTCGATGGCCTGGCGTGCGCGGGGGTTGAAGCTGTTGAGGACGCCTGAGCGGAGGAGTGCTTCCTCATGGTTGCCCAGTACCATTTTGTCGCAGACGGTGAAGACGACTTCGATGCATTGGCCGGGGTCGGGGCCATAGCCGACGATGTCGCCCAGGCAGCAGACGCGGTCGACGTGGTCCTGCGCGATGTCTTTGAGGACGGCGTCGAGTGCCTCGAGGTTGCCGTGGATGTCCGAGATGAGGGCGATGCGAGGCATGGACGATCCCTGGCGCCGAGGCTTGGGGGGCTGGAGGTGGACACACACCTCAGGAAAGAGCGTTGGATCTCCCCCGGTCGCCTGGTCAGGCTCCGCCCCCCTGTTCGTTGGGGATGAATGGGCGGATGCAAAGGCGTATCGGCCAGTCGCGCGGGGGACGGTGAGTGGAACCGGCGGGAGGATAGGGGATTGGCGCGGTGGGCGGCGGGTGGAGGCTAGGCGGCCTGACGGATCTGGCGCCACTGGACGCCTTCGGAAGCGATCCAGTCGGGGACGTCGTGTGCGTTGAGGGGGCGCGAGAAGAGGTAGCCCTGACCCATGTCGCAATCGGAGGCTTGCAGTTGGACGAGCTGGTCGACGGATTCGATGCCCTCGCCAATGACACCAAGGCCCAGGTTGTGTGCGAGCATGACGATGGACATCACAATGGCGGCGTGGTGGCGCTGCTCGGTGATGTGGCGCATGAAGGCGCGGTCGATCTTGACGGCGTCGAAGGGCATGGAGTGGAGCGAGCTGAGGGAGCTGAGGCCTGTGCCGAAGTCGTCCATGTAGACGTTGCATCCTCGTTCGCGGATGGTGCGCAGAACGTCGGTCACTTGGTCTGCGTCGGCGACGACTGAGGATTCGGTGACCTCGACGGCGAGGCGATCCGGCGTAAGATTGCTTTCGTCGGTGACGCGCAGGAGATCGTCGATGAGCGAGGGCTCGCAGAGCTGTCGGCGTGAGAAGTTGACGGCGATGCGGAAGTGCGTTTTGGGTCCTGCCTGATCCCAGGAGCGCACGTCCTTGGCGATGTGTTTGAGCACTTCTCGACCAATAGGCACGATGAGCCCGGTCTGCTCGGCGACATCGAGGAAGAAATCGGGGCGCACGAGACCTCGCTCGGGGTGGCGCCAGCGCAAGAGCGACTCGAAGGCAGTGAGCTGGCCGCTTTCCAATTGAATGACGGGCTGGTAGGCGACGTGGAACTGCCCTTTTCCAATGGCGGCGCGCAGGTCTTGCTCGACGCGGAGGCGCTGCACGCTCTCGTTGTGCATGCCTGGGTGGAAGACGGCGTGGCCAGCTTTGCCATTGATCTTGGCGCGGTACATGGCGGCATCGGCATCGCGGAGCATTTCGGAGGCATCGGAATAGGTCGCGTCGTTGACAAGGAGGCCCATGCTGGCGGAGAGCACGAAGCTGTGGTGAGCGAGGGTGAAGGGCTTGCGCATGGCGTCGTGGAGGCGATCGGCGACGTCGACGGCGGTTTCACTGTCGTTGATGTTTCGCAGCAGGATGACGAACTCGTCGCCACCCAGGCGACAGGTGAGTGGCTCGGTTTCTGGGGCCTCGTGGGCGACGCCGTCCAGGCGCTCGGCGAGCAGCTTGAGGACCTGGTCTCCGATGTCATGTCCGAGGCTGTCGTTGATGACCTTGAAGTCATCGAGGTCGATGAAGATGAGCGCGAAGCTGGGCGCAGCGCCATTGCGCTCGCGGATGCAGGCGGTCGCGGCTTCGAGCAGCGCGGCGCGATTGGGCAAGCCGGTCAGTGTGTCGTGGGTGGCGGCGTGGCGCAGGCGGTCGGTGTGCGCAGCGTTCTGGCGGATTTGTGTTTGCAACTGCTCGTTTTGGCGAGCAAGCCGGTCCATCAGTTCGCGCATTTCCTTGGAGGAGAGCTCCATGGCGCGCTGCATGAGGTAGCGATCCTCGTCGTAGCCACGAAAGGCTTGCGAGATATCCGCGATGAAGCGGACCCACGCTTCAGTCGATGGGAGCTCGTGTGGCTTGAGCCCAAGCTTACGCAGCTGACGCGTGAGAATCGAGTGCATCGAATCCTCCGGGGCGTTCAGCGATGAGGGTCAAGGTCATGGTTTGGTTGTGCAGTTCGCACGGGGAGTCAGCCAGTGGCGAGAGTTCGCCATAGGAATAGAAACCGATCTGCGAAGTGTTCGCGGGCAGCGCGTCCAAGACCTCGTCGAGTTCTTCTTCAGCGCGGTGACGCAAGAGCATACGGCGTCCAACGCAACTGATGGAGACGCACAGGGCCGAGGCGTCCTCGTCGAGATGGTGTGGCACCATGGCGGCGGCTTCGCCTGCACCATCGATGATGCGATCGAAGCTGGCATTCATGAGCTGAGCGGTCCAGCCTTGTGGGATGTCGCCGGCGAAGGTCATTGAATCGTCATCTTCGTTCACCGCAAGGACGGTGCGCACGAGGATGCGATCGTGGTCGGGGTGGCGAATGGCGAGCGGATAGAGCAGCGCTGACCCGGGCAGGCCTTCGGCGAGTTCGCCCAGGTATTCCTTGTAGAGGGTGAGCGCGGGCTTGTCGTCCAGGGCGTACAGGACGTTGCCTTCTGATTGTGTGACCTTGCGCGCGGGGCCAAAGGTGTCCCACCCGCCGCGGCAGCCATGCCACATGCCGATCGAATTGCCATAGAAGCCGACGGCGACGACGCCGGAAGGCTGCGGCAGGCCATTGCAGCAGACCCAGGTGTGTTCGAAGCGTTGCCCGTCTCCCGCGAGCCCGCCTGTGATGCAGGTGCGCGGGGGGAGCGAGTCACGCAAGCCTTGGGCGAGATCGCTGCCATTGACCAGTAGGCCATCGGAGAGCACAAGTACGCCGCGCAGGTTGTCAGTTTGCAGGCCCGCGACGAGTTGTCGGGCGGTGTCCAGGGTGTCGCCCTGGTGCTGGGTGAGGGTGGCCTTGACGGAAGAGCCGGGCTGCTCAAAGGTGATGAAGGTGACGAAGGCGCCACCGTCTTTGATCGAGTCGTGCATGATCTGGCCGGCGGTCGAGCAGCCGACCAGCGTAGCTTGCGGGTAGCGTTCGAGCAGTTGGGCGATCGGCTCTGGGGTGTTCGCGAGGTCGGCGTCGCCAAAGACGATGATGAGTGTGCGCGACTGCTCGAGATCAGGCATTGCGCGATCCCACCCGTCTGCGGCCGTCCATTGCATGTGCGCGTGGCGCATAACGCCCCCCTTCCCGATCGATTCGGCTCGGGCTTGCATCGGGGCGATTGGGCGTTGGGTTTGGTGCAGACCCATAGGCGCGCCGCTTTTGCACTGTTTGTAGTGTGAAGCTTGCGCGGCGGGGTCTGTTATCAGGCTTCTTGCTCGGCCGGTTCGGGCTCTGGCGCGGGTGCGTCGAGTTCCTGCGGGGCTTGGCTTGTAGCGCCTGCTTCCTTGGCGAGTCGCGCCTTGAGTGAGGCGACCTTGGCACGGTCGGGCACCAGGACCATGGTGGCCTGTCGACCTGCAAGGCGTGGCGGGGACTCGACCTTGGAGATGTCAGCGAGTTCGGTGACGATCTCGTTCAGGCGGTCCATGCCGATCTCGATGTGCGCCATTTCGCGTCCGCGATAGCGCTGGATGAAGAGCACCTTGTGGCCTTCCATGAGGAACTTGCGCGCTTGGGAGACGCGAATGTGCACGTCATGGTCATCGATTTTGGCCGATCGACCCAGGCGCACTTCCTTCATTTCCTGGGCTTTCGCGCCCTGGTTCTTCTTCTTGGACTGCTCGTACTTCCACTTGCCGTAGTCCATGATCTTGCACAGGGGCGGGCGCACGTCAGCCTGGACCTCGACGAGATCGAGGCCTGCTTCTTCAGCCATGCGCAGCGCGTCGCGCGTATCGATGACGCCCACCTGCTCGTTGTGCTCGTTGATCAAGCGCACGGGGGTGAGGCGGATCTCATGGTTCACACGGGTCTTGTTCATGGGGCCTGGGGCCCGCCTAAACATCCGACTGATGGTTCAATCTCCTTCTGTTGGTGACATCGCACAGCCGCGCCACGGGCGAGCGGGCGATGCCACTGATCCCGACCAATGGTGGTCGAGACGATGGCCTATCGCGACGAGTTCATGCGTCGCGTTCACAAATACATGATCCAGTTTCCGGCGGGGCAGGCGCGTGCGGATCGCACCGAGGTTGCTCGGCGGACCGGTCTGGGCTTCGTTGTCACCAACTTGACCAAGAAGCAAGCGCCTCCGCGATGCCGACGCCCCTGGGGTACACCCCCAAGGACCAATGCACGTTACACATTCATCGGCTTCCGAGCAATGGTTGTGCAATGGTTTGGTGGGGGGCAAAGGCCCCGGAATTTGCGAGGCGGGCCGGCTCGGAGTCGGTTTTTGACTGGAAGGGGCTGGGAGCGCAACATCTTGGGCGGCGGCGACCGATTCCCACGCCCAATTGAGGTCTGCACGTGAATTGCCCCTTCTGTGGCGAAGACAATGACAAGGTGATTGACTCGCGCTCGTCTGAGGGCGGGGGCGTGATCCGTCGTCGCCGCCAGTGCCTGGCGTGTGGGAGGCGGTTCACCACCTATGAGCGGATCGAAGAGACGGCTCGATTGATGGTGGTGAAGCGGGATGGATCGCGGGTGCCTTTTTCACGAGAGAGCATCCTGAAGGGGGTGCTGATGGCCTGTGGGAAGCGGCCCATCAAGGAGGACGACAAGGTCGCACTGGTGGATGCGGTGGAGGACGAGATCCACCGGACCTATGACCGGGAGGTGGAGAGCCGGGCGATCGGTGAGTTGGTGGCGAATCGGCTCAAGGGGCTGGACGAGATTGCGTATGTGCGGTTCGCGAGCGAGTACTACAACTTCCGGAACGTGGATGACATCATGAAGCAGCTGGAGGAGCTGAATGCGCGGATTCGTGATGTTCCGGATCAGCAGCACATGTTTGGCGATGGGTCTCGGCCGCCGACGCAGTGATCTCCGAGCAGATGACAGGGCAAAAAGTGCGGGCGGGTGCGGACCCGAAGGGCAAGGGGTGCGGTACAGGTGGGTATGTCAGCACGTTTGAGCGGTGTGAAGGTGGGTGGTTTTGTGTGTGCGGCGGCAGCCAGCGTGTGGAGTGGATGCGCGCAGAGTGGACCTCCCGATTTGTTGCCGACGCCCGCGCCACATCGGACGGTGCAGGTTGCGCCTGATGAAACGGCGTATGGGCCAAGGGTGACAGAGGATGAGGAGGCGCCGGGCACGATTGCGGCGGCCCCCGAGCCTGTGGTCCATGGGCCGGCGACAGTGAAGCCGGCGTGGTGGTTCGATGGCGAGCGCACGGAGGATGGAGAGCGCGTGGTGTGTGTCGAAGCGCTGGCGAGCGATCTGGCAGGCGCGCGACGGGCGGTGGCACGGGTTGCGGGTGGCGCGTTCGGGCCCGGCGCTGCGGTTGAGATTCGCGAATTGACCGCTACGCCCTTGGCGCATCCGGGCGGGGCGCTTCGGTATGTCGCGTATGCGATGGTGGCCCAGGTTTCGGGGTCAGGCGCGGGCGACGCGGCAGGGTGAGGGCTAGCATGGCCCTCGCGCGTCAGGCCGATGCGTGCAGGAGCCGCTCGTGACCTCTCGCAAGTACACAGATGCTGATCCTCCGGTGACGGGCCCAAGCGGCGCAGGGCCGGTGGGTGGCGTGCGCGATGATCGGGTGATCAAGTCAGGCAAGCTGAAGGGGCTGTCGATGCGCGCGGCGATTTGGCTGCTCGCGTGGCCCGTGCTCATCGAGAGCTTTCTGAATGCGCTTGTGGGGATGGTGGATACGACGCTATCGGCGAGTTTGAGCGTCGAGGCGACGGACGCGGTCGGCGCGGCGAGTTACTTCGTGTGGTTGATTGGGCTTGTGGGGATGGCGCTGGGTGTTGGTGTAACGGCGCTGGTGAGCCGATCGATGGGCAAGGGACGCCCTGCGGTGGCGAACGCGGCGCTGGGGCAGGCGGCACTGCTTGGGCTTGGTGGTGGTGCGCTTGTGAGCGTGGTGCTGTGGGTGTGCGCACCGTTGGTGGCGCGTGTGCTGAATCTCGATGGGGAAGTTGCGCGCCAAGCGGTCGAGTACCTGCGCATTCTTGCGGTTGCGGTGCCGATGCAGACATGGCTTGTGTGCGGGATTGCAGGTGCGCGTGGCGCGGGGGATGCGGTGAGTCCGCTGTTGATGATGGCGGGGGTGAACGTTGTCAATATCGTGACGAGCTTTGTGCTGTCCGGCGCGAGCTTTGGTTATACGCGGCCCGGAGCGGCGGGCGACGTGGTTACGACGACCATCATTGCGAACCCGTTTGGCTTTCAGTGGGGGCTTGCGGGCATTGCGTGGGGCACGGTGATCGCATGGACCACCGGCGCGGTGGCGATGATGGTGTTGCTCGGCACGCGGGGCGTGCACGGGCTTCGCTTGCGTGCGAGGCGATTGAAGCCGCACGTTACGACGATGAAGCGGTTGATTCGTGTGGGCACGCCCAATCTGATCGAGACGGCGGGGATGTGGTTTGGCAACTTCCTGGTGATTGTGCTTGTGGGGTTGATGGGGGGCGAGGGGCTCTTTGGGAGCCACATCGTTGCGATTCGCATCGAGGCGTTTAGTTTTCTGCCTGGGTTTGCGATGTCCATGGCGGCAGCGACGTTGGCGGGGCAGTATTTGGGCGCCATGCGTCCGGATCTTGCACGCAAGGCGATTTTGCGTTGCACTGCGATTGCGACGAGCATCATGGTGCTGTTTGGGATGGCGTTCGCGTTTGCGCCGCGCTATGTGGTGGGCGTCTTTACGCAGCAGCCTGTGCATATGGAGTTGGTGCCAAGGTTGCTGTTCATTTGTGCGTTCATTCAAGCGCCGTTTGCGATTTCGATCTGCATTCGCGGGGCGCTGCGCGGGACGGG